>JAKABO010000055.1 GCA_021796835.1 Pseudomonadota bacterium
TTGTTAGCCTGTGGAGAATCGGCGCAGTCAGGCCGTTCCGTGAAGCAGGAACCCACCGAAGTGACTCAAGCAGCCTCTGCTTGAGCGCCGTAGGAATCCCCTTGCTTTAGCTGGGGGAGGATGTCAAGATTTATCAATGCTGACTTGATCGCTGCGGGTTTGTCGCCTTTTTTGCCGGAAGCGGAAGCATTCAAAGCCGGGCGATTGATGCTGAAAGAGATTGCTGAATGCGTCGAGCTTGGTGAAAACTTTGCGTTTGAAACTACGCTGTCAGGTCTGGTGTATTTGCGCCAGATCAGAAAATGGCAAAATCAGGGATACCATGTCAACTTGTTTTTCTTGAGCCTGACTTCGGTTGAGATGGCTATTGCAAGAGTTGCAGAGCGTGTTCGCCAAGGTGGGCATGACATTCCCGAGGCGGTGATTCGTCGACGATTTGAGGCAGGAAAGCTGAATTTTGAGCATCGGTATCGTGATGTAGTGGATTCCTGGGCACTTTACGATAATACCGATAACGAACCTGTGTTGATTGAGTGGGGTGGACAACTATGAACGGAAAAGATATCAGTCAAGCAAAAGACAAAGTTCTGATTGGCTCAATGGCAGCCATGCGCCGTGCGGCATGCATGGCGCGTGAGCAGGCCATACTCACCAATACCGCGATTGTGGTGATGAAAGATAACAAGATTGTGCGTATTACCGCTGAAGAGCTGCGTAAACAGGATAAAGCATGAGCGCAGAACAGGCCGCGGAGCACAGCCGGTGAAACCCTTCATGCTGGTAATCGCTCGGGATACCACTCATGCTGCGTTATGAGACTTAAAACTGGGTGGGTACTGAGGGGGAATATATAGATGCCTGCCTAGATACGATAAACGCTATTTAAAACCGACAAAACAGAGTTAGAGTCCTTTACATTGATTCCTTCGCGCAATGTATCCCAAATGGTTCCACAAGTCTATGACTCCCACGCTTTTTTTTGAATCTTTTCCATCCCGTTTGTGGAGCACCCAAATGATGATCGACCGTCTCGATCACCTGGGGTTTGCCCCACGCCTGGCAGACTCGCCATTGGGGGCGTGGGGACTGCTTCCCACCCCATTGACACCGGATACCCTGAGAGATGAATCGGAAAGAAAACTCAATCCCCTGATCCTCGATCATGAAGTGAAAGTTGCCCAAACAGAAGGGCGTACCCTCCTGTTTGCCCAGTCAGGACAGGACACCGACGGCACAAATCATATTTTTCTCAATGATCTCGAAGGCAACCGGTGGTGGTTTCCCCTGTCGGGCCCCTGTCGCCCGGAGGATCTCGAACGCGTCATGGATGAGTTGAAAGCCCAGGTGGACGGTCCTTTCAGCGTATACCCCCATGGTCCCCTGGTTTCCCTTTGTCGGCAGGGCGCGATGACTTCCGGATGGAACCTGTTGCCCTACCCCCCCGTCCTCGATCTGGCGCCGCAAAGTCGCTCACCCCGCCCATCCCGCCCCGTCAACCCGCACCTGCAACGACTGGAAGCAGAAAGCATCCACATCATTCGCGAAGCCGTGGCGGAAGCCGATAATCCCGTCATGCTGTATTCCATCGGCAAGGACAGCGGCGTCATGTTGCATCTGGCCCGCAAGGCCTTTCACCCTGCCCCGCCTCCCTTTCCTCTGCTCCACGTCGATACGCGCTGGAAATTCCAGGAGATGTACCTCTTTCGGGATTACATGGCCCGGGAATCCGGCATGAAACTGTTGGTTTACACCCACCCGGAAGCCATCGAAAAAAACATCAATCCCTTCGATCACGGGTCTGCCCTGCACACCCATATCACCAAAACCGAAGGCTTGAAAAACGCCCTGGATCTGTACAAGTTCGACGTCATTTTTGGGGGCGCGCGACGGGATGAGGAAAAATCCCGGGCCAAGGAACGCATCTTCTCCTTCCGTTCGGTCACCCATCACTGGGACCCCAAGAACCAGCGTCCCGAACTGTGGCACCTGTTCAATACCCGCAAGCATCGGGGCGAAAGCATTCGCGTATTCCCTCTGTCCAACTGGACCGAACTGGACATCTGGCAGTACATTTATCAGGAAAACATCCCCGTGGTTCCCCTCTACTTCTCAAAAATTCGGCCGGTGGTGGAACGGGAGGGCATGCTCATGCTGGTGGATGACGAACGCTGTCAATTAGGCCCGAACGAGGTCATAGAGGGACGTCGGGTACGTTTTCGCACCTTGGGATGCTATCCTCTGACCGGTGCTGTGGAATCCGGTGCCGAAACCCTGGAAGAGATCGTTCTGGAACTGGTCAATGCCCGGAATTCCGAGCGCCAGGGAAGAATGATCGATTCCGATGCCTCCGCCAGCATGGAGAAGAAAAAGCAGGAAGGATATTTTTGATGGAACTCGCGCCCCCCCTCTCCACCGAAGAATTTTTACAGGGTCAGCAACAGCTGGATCTGTTGCGTTTCATCACCTGCGGCAGCGTGGACGATGGCAAGAGTACGCTGATCGGACGCCTGCTCTGGGATTCCAAACAGTTATTCGACGATCAACTGGCCTCTCTCTCGGCCGATTCAAAAAAACACGGGACCCAGGGCGAAGACATCGATTTTGCCCTGCTGGTGGACGGATTGGCTGCCGAACGCGAACAGGGCATCACCATCGATGTGGCCTACCGTTTCTTTTCCACGATGCGCCGCAAGTTCATCGTGGCGGACACCCCAGGGCACGAACAGTACACCCGCAACATGGTGACGGGCGCTTCCACTGCCCAGGTGGCCATCCTCTTGGTGGATGCCAGCCAGGGTCTTCTGACCCAGACCCGGCGCCATGCCTATCTGGTCTCTCTCATGGGGATACGGCATGTCGTCCTGGCCGTCAACAAGATGGACCGAATGCACTTTGACAGCGCCGTCTTTCACTCGATCCGGCAGGCCTTCGAAACCTTTGCACAGGACCTGAATTTCACGGAAATTCGCGCCATTCCCCTGTCCGCCCTGAAAGGCGACAATGTCACCCACCCGTCAGACGCCACCCCCTGGTATCCGGGACCGACCCTGATCGAATACCTCGAAACCGTCACCGTTCCCCCCGAGCAGGAGGGAGGACTGATCTTTCCAGTGCAATGGGTCAACCGTCCCCATTCGGATTTCAGGGGATTCTGCGGTACCGTCGAACGGGGTCGGGTACGGGTGGGCGATACCCTGCGCGTCACTTCCTCCGGGCAAACGGCGCAGGTCAGCGCGCTCATCACACCACAAGGATCCGTGCCGGAAGCCGTCTGTGGGGATGCACTCACCCTGACCCTGGCTCAGGAAATCGATATTTCCCGTGGTGACGTCCTTTCCCTTCAAAACCAGCCCCTGGAAACCACCGACCATTTCGAGGCCACCCTGGTCTGGATGGGAGAGGAACCCGGCCATGCGGGACGAACCTATGCCCTCAAACTGGCGACCCAATGGACGACGGTCACCCTGACCGGAATCAAATACCGGGTAGACATCAATACGCTGTCCCACGAGGCCACGCGCAATCTGACCCTGAACGACATCTGCGTCTGCACGCTGGCCTGTTCCAGACCCCTGGCCTTCGACCACTACGAAAATTCCAAAGCCCTCGGGGGCTTCATTCTGGTGGACCGTTTCACCCATGCCACCGTTGCCGCGGGCATGATCCGCCATACCCTGCGACGCGCCCAGAATGTTCACCGTCAATCCCTCACCCTCAGCCAGGCCGACCGCGAACGCATGAATGGACACCGGGGATGCGTCATCTGGTTCACCGGTCTGTCTGGATCAGGCAAATCCACACTGGCCAACACCCTGGAAATGGAACTTCATGCCCAGGGAAAACGCACCTACATCCTGGATGGCGACAATATCCGTCAAGGCCTGAACAAGGACCTGGGATTTACGGACGCCGACCGGGTAGAAAACATCCGCCGTGTCGCAGAGGTTGCCAAACTGATGTGCGATGCCGGACTGGTGGTGATGACCGCCTTCATCTCGCCTTTCCGCAACGAGCGTGAAATGGCCCGCGACCTGATTGGCGCAGAACAATTCATCGAGGTCTATGTCAGCACACCCCTGGAAATTTGCGAACAGCGGGACCCCAAGGGGTTATACCAAAAGGCGCGTAGCGGGCAGTTGCCCAACATGACCGGAATCAACAGCCCCTACGA
>JAKABO010000056.1 GCA_021796835.1 Pseudomonadota bacterium
CTGATCATGGTCACCAGTGCCCTGCCCGGCGATGGGAAATCCTTCTGCGCCCTCAACCTGGCCATCAGCATTGCCATGGAGATGGACCGGACCGTATTGCTGGTGGATGCGGATGTCTCCAAACCCAGCCAGATGAAGTTATTGGGCATACAGGCGGAACTGGGCCTGCTCGACCTGATCCAGAATCCCGGACTGCCACTTTCGGAGGTCCTGATCAAGACCTCCATCGCCAATCTCACCCTGCTTCCCGCCGGAAAATCGACGCGCAATGCCACCGAACTGCTGGCCAGCGAAGCCATGGCCCACTTGCTGGACGATCTGTCGGGGCGCTACCCTGACCGGCTGATTCTGTTTGATTCTCCGCCGTTGCTGGTCACCACCGAATCCAGCGTGTTATCCACGCACATGGGCCAAGTGGTCATGGTAGTGGACGCCGCCTCCACTACCCAACCGGCGCTCAGATCCGCGCTGACGCTGGTGCAACATTGCGGCTATGTGGGCCTGATCATCAACCGCGCCTCTCCCCATCTCTCCATCGGGAGCTATGGTTATGGCTACGGCTATGGATACGGTTATGGTCAGCAGGCGTAGTCTGATCCCTCGCGCCGGTCTTCTGCTCCTTCTGGCGGCCATCGAGTCGGGCGCCGCCCATGCCGACACCCTGACCATCACGCCGCGTTTCAACACCTCGGAAACCTATACGGACAACCTGACCCTGGCCCCCGGCAACCAGGCCACCCCAGGGTTCATCACCCAACTGACCCCTGGCGTCAACATTCAGGACAACGGCAGTCAATTGAAATTGAACATCGATTATTCCCTGCTGGACATGATCTACAACAATTATGGCTGGGAACATACCTATTACAACCAGTTGAATGCCACGGGTGACCTGGAACTGATCAAAAAAACCTTTTTTATCGATGCTTCTTCCACCATCAGTCAGCAACCC
This sequence comes from Pseudomonadota bacterium, assembly GCA_021796835.1. Taxonomy (GTDB): domain Bacteria; phylum Pseudomonadota; class Gammaproteobacteria; order Burkholderiales; family Ferrovaceae; genus Ferrovum. The sequence continues at coordinate 953 of JAKABO010000056.1, forward strand.
CTGACCCTCTTTGGTCCCGTCAGTGCCAATGGGGCCAACCTGACCGGAAACGTCGCCAATGTCACCACCGAAACCATCAGTCCCACGCTGGTGCACAACTTCGACGAGGAATTCATCGCCCAGGCCAAGTTGACCCGTAGCCTCACGAATTTCAGTGCGGCGGGACCGGCGGTTTATGGGGGGGGGGTGGGCTTCAGTCCCTCTCAAGTAGGATTCAATCCGGGGTATGACTTTTCCGGCAGTTCCAACATTGCCGACCTGTATGTCGCCAATGGCGCCGAATTCACCAATTTTTTGTGGAAACTGGATTACAACAATAATCAGACCGTCTTTACGGGATACCCCAACTCCACGATTTCCCTGCTGACGGCAGATTTGGGGTATCTGATCACCCCGCGCTTCAAACTCACTTCACAAGTCGGCTACGAAAACGATAACTTTGTCTATTTCGGCCCCCGTCCCCAGGGTCTTTTCTGGAATGTGGGCTATGGCTGGAGCCCCTCCCAGCGCACCCACCTGGACATGAGTGTGGGCGAGCGGTTTTATGGCCGGACTTATCTGCTGAACCTGAGTCACCGCATGCGTCATGTCATGGTTCAAGCCGGGTACAATCAGTCCGTCATGTCCAGTATGGGGGAGCAATATCTGCCCCCTGCCGCCGCGCTGGATCAGTTGCTGCTCAACCAGATCACCGATCCGGCCCAGCGCCAGCAAACCATCCAGCAAATCCTGTCGGCGTTGGGTCCCCAGTCCTCCCTGTTTGGCATGAATGTCATGACCAACGAGATCTTTCTGAGCAAAACTTTTCAGACCAGTGTCGGCGTGACCACCACCCGAAACACGGTATTGTTCACCCTATTTGATAACCAGACGCTTCCGTTGCAGCAGCCCGGCGCTGCCTCCCTCAACAACCCCTTCCTTCAGTTCCAGAATTATCTGGCCTTTGGCACATTCTATACCTCCGGGGCGACTCTGACCTGGGCCAATCAGTTGACTCCAGTCATGACGGCCACCTTTTCCGACACCTATTCCCGTATGTCCATGGCCGATCTGCCAGGACAGGAAACCGTCGACCTGCTGCTGATAGGGGTCTCGGACAAACTCACCGAAAAAGTGACCAGTTCCCTGACCTACCGCCATCAGTACATGAATGGGGGAGTCGTAGGAGGATACAGTTTCATGGAAAACGCCCTGATTGCGGGGTTGAATTTCATCTTCTGACCCGCGATCCCCGTTCCTGCCGCCCGATCACGAATTCCGGACCCACACGCCACGCCATGTATACCTCGTTTTACCACCTGACTTCCAAGCCCTTCCAGTTGAGCCCCGACCCCGGCTTCTTCTTCGCCAGCAGCGGGCATAAGCGCGCCATGTCCTATCTCAACTACGGCCTGTCCCTGGGGGAAGGGTTCATCGTCATCACGGGCGAAGTGGGGGCGGGCAAAACGCTCCTGGTCAGAAAACTCTTTGAAACCATCGGTCAGGACAATATCCTCAGCACCCATCTGGTCAGCACCCATCTGGATGCCGATGACATTTTGAGAACGATCTCGAACGGGTTCGGATTGCCCCATGAGTCCCTGTCCAAAGCCGTTCTGCTCAACAACCTGCAAATGTTTTTCAGACGCTCGGTCCAGCAGAAAAAACGGGTGCTGATCGTCGTCGATGAGGCCCAGAACCTGACCCCCAAGGCCGTGGAAGAGTTGCGGATGCTCTCCAACTATCAACTGGACAATCAGTCCCTGCTGCAGAGCTTCCTGATCGGCCAGCCCGAATTCCGGAATACCCTGCAAAGCCCGCAGATGGTGCAACTCAACCAGCGGGTCATCGCGTCCTACCATCTGGGTCCCCTGAAAGAGCAAGAAACCCGGGAATACATCGAACACCGCCTGGGCCTGTCGGGCTGGGCCCATGACCCCGCCTTCACCCCCGATGCCTTTTCCCTGATACACGAATTCACGGGGGGGATTCCAAGAAAGATCAATTCGTTATGCGACCGGATCCTGGTGTTCGGCATGCTCGAGGAAAAACATCAGATCCAGGTGACAGACGTGGAGGAGGTCATCCAGGATCTGCGCCAGGAAGTCACCCACTCCCACGATCCCTTGCCCGCATCCCACCGGACTCCGCCTTCCGACGGCAGCACCTCCGATCCCCTGGCGCAGGCCTTTCTGTCCACCTTCGAATCCCGTCTGGATCGGCTGGAAGCCACCCAGAATGCCTTGATGCTGATGACGAACACGATCAACAAAAACGTCTCCACCCTGATGAGGTCCATGTTCAGCGCCCCATCCTCCAATGAGATCATCGACCAACATGACCTGTGATCCCTCCCTCCCCCTGATCCTGTGCGTCGTGGGCGCACGGCCCAATTTCATGAAAATCGCCCCGATCCTGAGCGCGCTGCGCGCCGAGCATTCGGGGTTGCGCGCTCAACTGGTCCATACCGGGCAGCATTACGATGAGGCCATGTACCAGCAGCTCTTTTCCGATCTGGGCATTCCCCCGCCGGACATCGACCTGGAGGTGGGGTCGGGGACCCATGCCGGACAAACGGCCAGAATCATGGAACGGTTCGAGCCGGTCCTGGAGGCCTCGAACCCCGCCGCCATCCTGGTGGTGGGCGATGTCAACTCCACCATTGCCTGTGCCCTGGTTGCCGCCAAGAAACAGGTTCCCGTCATCCATGTGGAAGCGGGGCTGCGCAGTTTTGATCGGGCCATGCCCGAAGAGATCAACCGGATCCTGACCGACCAGATTTCCGACTTTCTCTTCACCACCGAACTTCAGGCCAGGGACAACCTGATCCGGGAAGGCATCGATCCAGAAAAAATTCATTTTGTCGGCAATGTCATGATCGACACCCTGCATCAGAATCTTCCCCGCGCCATTCCTGCCGCCACGACCTTTTCCGGGAACGGACTGCCTGCCGTTTTCGCGGGCGCTCCCCGATCCTTCGGGGTGTTGACCCTGCACCGTCCCTCCAACGTGGACGACCCGGCGATCCTGAGGAATCTTCTGGAAACGCTGGCAGAAGTCTCGCGCCAGATTCCCCTCGCCTTTCCCCTGCATC
>JAKABO010000029.1 GCA_021796835.1 Pseudomonadota bacterium
CGGTATCGGACTCGAAAACATAACCTTGTGCCTGCAGAAATTGACGCAGGCGTTCGTGGTTTTCTATGATGCCGTTATGCACGACCACCATCTCGTCACAACTTTGGTGGGGATGGGCATTCCGGACGCTGGGAACGCCGTGAGTGGCCCAGCGGGTGTGGGCAATGCCCAGAGTGCCTGCCAGCCCCGTCGCCGCCACCTCTCGCGCCAACTCGCTGACCCGGCCCGTACTGCGCACGCGCGTCAATTGACCCGAATCCAGCACCGCCACGCCCGCTGAATCATAGCCCCGATATTCCAGGCGGTTGAGACCATCGATCAGTATCGGTACGACGTCCCGACGCGCCAGCGCGCCCACGATGCCACACATAACCCTTCTCCCGTTTTAACGAATCCAGGGCATTATGGGTGCATCGCGCCACGCTGGCAACTGCCACCCTTCCCTGAAATCAGGCGGTAATGTCGGAACTGAGCGAATGGCGCACGGATTCCTCCAGGACAAAACGAATCACCGGGTACTCGGGGTGATTCACGCCCACCGTCAACGCGGCCCCACGGCGTACCGCCTCGCGCTGGGAAGGGGAAAGGGTATAACGCAGAAAATGAACCGCCGAAGTTTTTTCTGCGGTTTCTCGCGCCATGTCTTCATCCGCCACAGGGAACACCGGTTCGAACCCCTCCACCTGCAGCCAAAGGGCACGTTCGATCCCCTTGAGACGTTCCAACATGCGCTTTCGTACCGGAACTTCGGCATATTCGATCAGCAGGGTAGCCTTCCAGTTATCGCCATCAGGAATCAGGGGAACGTAGGACGCCAGTTCCTCCTGGATGGCTCCGGGTTCAAAAATCTTTTCGATGCGCAGCATCTCCTGTATCTGGTACTGAACCGTCAGACGATCTTCAAACAACAGGGTCAAATGTTTCCCCACATGGACGGTCCGCTGTTTCTTGTGGGCCATGACCCTTGCCCGAAACTCCGGACGCTGTTGGGCGTAGGCTTCCAGCGACCATAAATCGGCACGGGTCAGCGACATGTCATTCCTCCGGTAATCCGTAAGCACGGCGCAGTAATGTCAGGGGATGGGCCTGTGCCACCGCCTCGCCCATCCCCTGGACGATATGACGGGTCGCAATGGGACAATCCGAAACCACCACATCCGGTTCGGCTTCTTTCATGCGGTTGAAGACCGGTTTGCCGATTTTCATGGAGTCCTCGAAAAACTCCACTTTGACGCCCCAGGTCCCATCATGGCCGGAGCAACGTTCCACCGTCGTCACCGTAGTCCCCGGAATCATCTGCAGGAGGTCACGGGTACGCAGCCCGATATTCTGCACCCGCAAGTGACAGGGCACATGGTAGGACACCCGCCCCAACTCCCGGGCATAATCCGTCTTCCACAATCCTTCCCCATGACGGGCCATGAAATATTCGAAGGGATCAAAAAAAGCCCGGGCCACCCGGGCCACCGCCTCATCCTCCGGAAACAGCAGGGGCAATTCCTGCTTGAACATCAGCACGCAGGAAGGAACGGGCGCCAGCAGGGCATAACCGGCCTGTGCCAGCGCATCCAGCGCGGGAATGTTCTGATTCTTCAGAGCCTCGACCCCATCCAGATCGCCCAACTCGAGACGAGGCATTCCGCAACATTTTTCCTGCGCCACCCAGCGGACAGGAATTTCGTTGTGCTCGAGAACCTTCAGCAGGTCCAGACCAATTCCCGGTTCATTGAAATTGGCGTAACAGGTGGCGAACAATGCCACTTTTCCCGGTGTGTGTACGCCCGGGCGAGGCGTGAAACTTTGGTTGGGAACGACCCGCCGGCGCAACGGTGGGGAAGCATAGACAGGCAAAAGTCGGTCTCGGTGAATCCCCAGGGTGTGATGCATCACCGTCCGGGTGAAACCGGGTCGGTTGACCGCATTCACCACATCCACCACGATGGGGATCGTCGCCAGTTTGCCCAGGGTATCCGTACTGGCCAACAGTTTGTCGCGCCACCTGGTTTTGCCTGCGCGGAACTGAATGGCCTTGGCCCGCAACATGGTATGGGGAAAATCCAGATTGAAGGGGTGGGGGGGCGTGTAGGGACACTTGGTCATGTAGCACAGGTCACAGAGATAACAGTGATCCACCACATCCCACAAGACTTTATTGGCAACCTCCTCGACCTTCCCCGAAGGCGTGGCGTCCACGGCATCGAACAGTAACGGGAACGCCTGACATAAACTGAAGCAGCGGCGACACCCCTGACAAATGTCGAAGATGCGCGTCATCTCCCCTTCGGCTTGCGCCCTGTCCCAGAAATCCGCACTCCTCCAGGGGATCGGATGTCGAATGGGGGCTTCCAGATTGCCTTCGCCAGTCATGGATCTTCCTTGCCGGTCAGTCCACCAGATTCTTCAATGCCTGACCGAACCGGTTGGCATGGGAACGTTCCGCCTTGGCCAGCGTTTCAAACCAGTCGGCGATTTCGTCGAATCCTTCCTCTCTGGCCACTTTGGCCATGCCGGGGTACATGTCTGTGTACTCATGGGTTTCCCCTTCGATGGCGGCTTTCAAATTCTGGCGACTGGAGCCGATGGGCAATCCTGTGGCGGGATCCCCCACTGCTTCCAGATACTCCAGATGACCGTGGGCATGCCCCGTCTCGCCTTCGGCCGTGGAACGAAAAACGGCCGCGACATCATTTTGCCCTTCAATGTCAGCCTTGGCCGCAAAATACAGATAGCGCCGATTGGCCTGGGATTCTCCAGAAAAAGCCGCCTTCAGATTTTCATGGGTTTGGGTGCCTGCCAGCTTCATGGTCTTGCTCCTTTGGTGAAAATTAAAAATTAGAATTAATCTAAACCTTCGAAAACTATAGGACAGTACAGAACGCTTGTCAATCCTCTCAGGTCAATTCGAGCAATGAAGCCAGTTCCTCGAGGGCGGCCTGATACACTGCGCGCTTGAACTCCACCACGTTCTCCATGGGAATCCAGTAGGTACTCCAGCACCAGTCATCGAATTCGGGCTGATCCGAGGTCGCCAGGGAAACATCCGAATCGCTGCCCACCATGCGCAACAAAAACCAGATTTGTTTCTGGCCCCGGTAATGACTCCGCCAGTCTCGCCGCAACCATTGGGTGGGGACGTCATAACGCAGCCAGTCCCGGGTACGCCCCAGAATCCGGACATGCTGGGGCAACAGCCCCGTTTCTTCTGCCAACTCCCGATACATGGCCTGTTCGGGCGTTTCCCCGGCCTGAATCCCGCCCTGAGGAAATTGCCAGGCTTGCTGACGTACCCGTTTGGCCCAGAAAACCTGATTGTGTTCATTGCATAGAATAATTCCGACATTGGGTCGGTAACCTTCCCGATCGATCATACATCCCCCAACTGGCAAATCTCAAAGCGCTATTCTATCAGGGGATGCCCAGCCATTTATGGGTCTGCAGGGAAAGTTGCCAACGCGGATGTGAACGACAGTAAGACAACGCAGCCTGTTCATGGCGACGATCCCCCCCTTCATCCAGCGGTTGCAGCAGAAAATGACGGAAATCCAGCATCACGAACCGTTCCGGCGGGCAATCTGTCTGGGGGTACACCAATTTCAACTCATCCCCCGCAAGCACTTGCAAGGGCTCTTTGCCCTTGGGACTGACACAGATCCAGTCGATCCCCGAGGGGGGCAGCACCGTTCCGTTGGTTTCCACAGCCACCCCGAACCCCCGTTCATGCAGCGCTCCTATCAAACCTTCATCCACCTGCAACAAAGGTTCTCCGCCCGTCAATACCACCCAGCGCCGGGTTCTGTCCTCCACCACCACTCCATCCTTCCAGCAGCCTTCGATCGCATCCGCCAAGGCCGGGGCAGAATCAAACTTGCCCCCGCCTGCGCCATCCGTTCCCAAAAAATCCGTGTCGCAAAAACGGCAACGTGCCTGTGCACGATCCTCCCTGCGACCACTCCACAAATTACAACCGGCAAAACGGCAAAAAACGGCCGAACGCCCGGTATGGCAACCCTCCCCCTGAAGAGTCAGAAAGATCTCCTTGACACTGTACGTCATGGCTTATCGAAGGGGGCCGAAAACAGGTAAAGTCCAGATCTTTCCCGAACCGGGGGTATCATACAGATCCAGTCGGTCCAGGGCGGGCAGCAGGGGGCGGGTGCGTGCCACGATCCAGTCGAGCAAAGCCAGGGTGGTTCCTGCCGGGACCTTGTCATGCAGCGACTGGTGATCCAGTTCACGGTACAGGGGGTCGAACAGACGTTTGACCTCGCCAAAATCCTGGGTCCAGCCCATCATTTCATCCAGAGGGGCAGAAAGCCCCAGGCGCAGGCGATAGGTGTGCCCCCACAACACCCCCTCGGGGGAACGCAGGGCGCTGTCGAAACTTTGTTCTTTCCAGATGCGGTAGCGAGTGCCATCAAAAGAACTTCCACTGGAAGCGGTTTCATACACCGTGACCTGGGTCAGTACCTGACCCCCCTCTTGCAAGCGGGACCAGATCCAGCTGGCCAGAATTTCAGAGGTGGGAATGTCCAGACCGCCCAGTTCATTCAGACACCGTCCATGCAAACGGGCATGCAACTTCTCCCATTGGGTTATCAGCGATGCGGACTGACCTTCCTCCCAGGGAAAAAACAACACGACCTCGAATCCGTGTCCGTGCAGACGCCCGCATTTATGTCCGGCGGGCACATTGGGCAGAAAATGTGCCGACTCGAAACGATCACGCATCCACCCATGCAACCGTCCTGCCGCATCGCGCACCACCCCCTGCCGGGGGCCTGAGGCCAGACATCCGTGACTGCCCGGAGCCAGATCCAGATGCTTTTCGATCCAATTCCAGATCTCCGCGTCATGCCGTTGGGAGAAAAGCAAATCGAGGTCCTGGTAATCCAGCCGTTCCACCACGTTGCCGAGCCGGTCACCCAATCGCCCGGTCTGGTTCTCATCACGCAGCGGATGGCATACCTCCACCCGGAAACTATGGCCGTGACGACCTCGCAAACGCGCGTCCGCCGCCCCGGGCACCTGTCGGGAAGCCTCGAAACCACGAGCCTGCCAGTCATGGCGTTCTCCAGCAGATTCGTTCGCCCCAACCTTCATGCCGTGATCCCCGAGTAGCGCACCACCAGAGGATCCGGCACCCCCACCTGGGCAAATCCGCGCGCCCGCAGCAGACAGGCATCGCAATGTCCGCAAGGTTGCCCCACCGGCCCCGGATCATAACAACTGGTGGTCAGACCATAATCCACGCCCAGGGCCAGGCCCTGCCGAATGATGTCGGCCTTGGTCAGATTCAGGAGCGGCGCATGGAGTGTCAGCGGGGCTCCTTCGACCGCCCGACGAGTCGCCAGGTTGGCCATCCGTTCAAAGGCGCTCAGATATTCCGGACGACAGTCCGGGTAACCACTGTAGTCCAGCGCATTGACTCCGATGAACAGGTCCGACACCCCGAGCACCTCGGCCCACGCCAGCGCAAAGGACAGGAAAATGGTATTCCGGGCAGGCACATAGGTCACCGGAATGGCATGCGCCTGATCGAGGTCGCGATCCTTGGGGACCGCCTGTGTGCTCGTCAGGGCCGACCCCCCGATCGCACGCAGGTCGATATTGACCACTGAATGCTCGATCACCCCTGGTTGAAGGGCGAGACGCCGGGCGCACGCCAGTTCATGCGCGTGACGTTGACCGTAGGCAAAACTCATGGCGTACACCCCAAAGTTCTGTTGGCGCGCCATCGCCAGTACAGTAGCCGAATCCAGGCCCCCGCTCAACAGAATGACGGCGTTTCGCTCTGACATCAGACGAACGCCCGCACCGCTTCGGCCAGACAGGTCTTTCCCTTGCCCGAACGCTTGGCCTGATACATGGCCCGGTCTGCCACCAGCAGCAACTCATTGGTGGTCGTGCCATGCAGCGGGAACAATGCCGCTCCCACGCTGGCCCCCAAACGACAAATCTGCCGATTCAGAAGCATGGGTTGAGAAATCGCTTCGATCAAGTGGGCCCCCAACTTCAAGGACTCTTCCTCGGCCAGGGCGGCCGTGGAGAGAACCACAAATTCATCGCCCCCGAGACGGGCCACAAATCCTGTTTTACCGACCACCTCCCGCAAACGCCCGGCCACGATCACCAGCGCCTGATCTCCCGCCTCGTGGTGCAGGGTATCGTTGATCGGCTTGAACCCATCCAGGTCCAGAAAAAACAGGCTGTACCTCCGGCCCTGCCCGTGCAGACGTCCGTGAACATCGTGAAAATGGGGACGGTTGGGCAAACCGGTCAGGGAGTCGTGCAATGCCAGAAAATCGATGCGTTGGCGCGCCGCTTCTTCTTCCGAGACATCCCGAACCATACCGATGATCAGGTTACCTTGCTGACGTTTCACTTCCGTCAAAGCCACCCTCATGGGAAAAACCTCTCCCGACATCCGCAAGCCCAGAACCCGTTCGTTCTGCACGCCCTGTGCCGTGGAGATCCCTCCCCATTGATGGGGTATGCTTCCCCCTCCTTCCGGAATCAAACGAGACACCTTTTCCCCCACCATATGAGTCGCAGGATACCCAAAGATCTTTTCTGCAGACTTGTTATAACTTTGCACCACACCTGCCTCATCGGTGGTAATGATGGCTTCGAAGGCATTGTCCAGAATGGCAAAAAGACTGTCCTGCAAGGTGGCGATACGCTGCATGCAACGCATGCGCGCCTCCAGCACTTCGAACACCACGGGCTTGATGAGATAATCGTCGGCGCCGGCATCCAGAGTGGACACGATTTCTTCCTTGGCCGACAGGGAGGTCATGATCATCACCGGAACCCAGCGCGCCCCTGTCATGGCCTTGATCCGTCGGGTGGCCTCCACCCCATCCATTTCAGGCATGATCACATCCATCAGCACCAGATCGGGCACCCGCGCCTGGTAGGCCTCGACGGCCAGGCGACCATTCTGGACATAGGTCACTTCGTGACCCTGCTGTTCCATGAATCGCTGAATCGGCAGCGATGTCGCGCGCGAATCATCGACAAGGAGAACGTGCATGCTGGTTCACTCCTGAGTGCACACCGTGGAAGTATCTGGTATTGTAAAACATTCCTTGATCTCTCAACCAGTTTTCAGTCCTACCACTCAAGCAACTGGAGGGCACAGAATCGACGCAGGGGCCTGCCTATCCGATACGTGCGGCCTCGACCACCGTCCGATCGAGCAATTCCAGGCATCGATCCAGGGTTTGTGTCACACAATCGTCGGAAAGCGTTTCCAACCAGGGGATCAGGAGACGTGCGCCCAGACAGAGACGCAGAGCCCAACGCTCAGGCCCTTGACCGCCCCCCCCGCCCAGCCGCACCGGTTGACCCCAACGCCCCCGCACGCCGGCTCCGGCCTGTGGCAAGCGCCGATAAAGCGCCTCCAGAGCCCCCCGTTCCAGGAGACGTCCTGTCGGCCCGCGAAGTTCGAAGGGAAAGATGGTGGGGCGCACATCCCACAAATCCGGGTCACTGCCCCGCTCCAGCCCCGGCATGGATTCCAGGGTCAGCGCAGGCCAACCTTCGACCCGTTGTTCCAATGCCGCCTGAAAGCGTGCCAGATATCTGCCCAGTTCCTCCTTTGGAACGACATGCCAGCGTTTCATTTCCGTCAAGGCCGAAACCCAGCGCAGCAGGGCACCCAGCCCCAGAACCGGCCCGTCCCACCCAACGTCCTGATAACGGGCACGGGGATACAACAATGCCCCCGAGAAGGGGGGGCCTCCGACAAATTTTGACCCGGTGATGGCCACCGGCCAACCCCAGTCCAGATAATCCTTCACCCTCGACCAGGCAACGCGTAACTGGCAGGCATCCACCAACACATGAAGTTGCTCCGGGTAACGGGCAACCATCTCCCGGGTGCAGTCCACGCCCGGAACCACCTGCCCCGTCTTGGTTCCATCCGTCAGCACCAGCAGGACCTGCCTGCCCGATTTCAGCCAGTGAACCGCCTGCGTCCAGCACAGGTCATCCCGCAGCGCGGCAGGAATCAGGTCCCCGACCTCCGTACGAACCGGCAGGGAGATGACCTCGGCCATCGTACAACCCAGTGCATCCCGCAGCGCCTCGGGGACCCGGCTCCCGGTCTCGCTGCCCTGACACAGGATCAGAAGGGGATTTTTCATCTGCCCCAGCACATGTTGCCCCCCCCGGCTCAACGCATTGCTTCCCGAGGAGTACAGGTTCGCCCCATAGTGAACCGCATCGAGCCCCATGACCCGTAACAATTCCCGAGCCAGGTTTTCCTGAATCGGGCGCCGATCCGGGTTCTCTGCCACCATGGGCGCCCATTGTCTCAAAACCTGAAAACTCGCCTGCGACACGGCAGAAGCCGTGGCCGAACCCCATTCCCCTACCTCTTCCTGGGGAAAAGGGGGGACCCCGTAAGCGTTGACGCCCGTCTCCGGGTCGAGGTGCAGACGCAGATCAGCATCTTCTGCCAACCAATGCGCAATGCGCTGGTCGGTGAACTGCCTATTTCTCAAACCGAAACGGCACTCGACAAGCCTGGGGCAGCATGCCGGGCGTCCTCGAGCATCTGGCGAAAGGCCTGGAATACTTTCTGTATGGCCGGCCGCTTGTAGGGAAAGAGTTCCACGGGATCCATGCCGTGGACCACGGCACTGCTGTCCGCTTCAAAAATCAGCAATCGTCCATCCTGCAATTCGGCACAATCCAGTACCACGTAGTCCAGACCCAGCGCACGGTTCACCAGAGCCAGGGAGTTGGCCTGACGTCGGGCAAAACCGGATTCAAAGCATTCCATGAAGTGCGCCTCTTCTGCCCGTTTTTGTGCGGAATCCTCCATCCCTCCATTCAGGTAATGAATCATCCAATGGTCGGAAATGGCCAGATGACTGGCAAATGGGACCCCTTTTACCAACGCAATCCGGTATTTCCGGAACAGACCATCCGAACTTCGGTAATCCACGAAGGGAGAAACAAAAAATACGTCCGCCTCATTCTGGACCAGGTAATCCTGCCAGCCTTCCCTCCCGTCGATCTTCATGAGTCCCGTGCCCGCGTGAGAATCGATGGGGCGCACGATCACCGGATAGTCCCATGCCCTTTCCCGTTCGAAGGCATGCTCTTCCCGCGCCCAAACCTCCAGCGTCCCTCTCTCGACCCGTTGCGCCATGGGCGCCACAACCCCCGGCATCCCCGCCAGGGTCAGAGCCACCCCATCCCGCGTCAGTCCGGCGATCCGCGCCGGATGATTGAGTATGGGTCGGGGCCAATGCACCAGGGCCTGCGCCAAGGCGTGAAGCAAGGGAAGCGTCTGTTCGGATTCCCCCACGGCCACCATGGCCACGTCGTGTTCCGGGATCTGCGAAGGGAAAAGCAGTTCAGGAGAAATGAATAACTGATGTAACTCGATGTCCGAATCCTCCACCAGGAATTCCAGTGGCGTATTGGCATTCAACTCTCCGGGGACCATCAAGGCCAATAAACGCAGGGCAGGGGCCCGGGCAGCGGGCAATACATAGGTCTGCCGCTGGCGCAACGCCTGCATCTGCACGTCCCGCGCCATTTCGTGGAATCCCCGCAGATGCAGGAGAATGGACAGATCCAGCAAAACTTCCGGCCCACCTTCATGAGTCGGACGAGAGGCGCGCTGAATCAGGTCCTGCCCCAGCGCGGTCAGGTCTTCCCCATGATAGGTGCGCGTCATCAACTGTGCCAAACCATGATACGTGACTGGACTCATGACGATTGGATTCTCCCTGTTGAAAAACGTTGTCCCAAATGAAGCACGGCACAGATCAGGGCTTCCAGATCCCGCGCCCGGGTTCGATGGTTCACCAGTGCCACCCGCAGGACGCGCTGCCCACGCACCAGAGTTGTCGAAGGAACGGCGATCCCGGACTCCTGAAGGGCGATGGCAATTTGTGCGTTCAATGCGTCCACTCGTGCGGATTCCGCACGATATCGGAAGCAGACGATATTGAGGGTGACGGGGGCCATCAACTCGAGGGAGGCTTCCCGGTTCACCCTGTCTGCCATGAAACGAGCCAGTGCACAGGTGTGGGCCATCATCGCACCCAACCGCTCGGTGCCGTATCGACGCACGGTCATCCAGGTCTTGAGCGCGCGGAACCCGCGCGACAGATCCGGGCCCAGATCGCAGGGCCAATCCTCTCCCGCAGCCGCTCCCCGTTCTTCACGAGCCAGATAACGGGCGGGAGAAGAAAAAGTCCGACGTTGCAACGAACCCTCGCGGATCAACAGAAACCCGGCATCATAGGGTACCTGCCCCCACTTGTGAAAATCGAAAGCCAGGGAATCTGCCTGCTCGATCCCCTGGAACAGGGGGACTAGTTCGGCACTCCAGCAGCCCAACGCACCCAACGCCCCATCCACATGAAACCACAGGGACTCTGTCCGGCACAGGGCAGCAAGCGCTGCCAGGTCATCGATCGCCCCGGTATCCACGGTGCCGGCCGATCCCACCACCATGAAGGGGGTCAACCCTGCCTGACGGTCTTTCCCGATTTGAACCTGGAGCGCTGAAACATCCATCCGACCGGATTCATCCAGGTCGACCAGATGCAGGGATTTTTTCCCCAACCCACTCAGATCCAGTGCCTTGTGCAGGCAACCATGCACCGTAGGTGCCGCGTAGACCGTCAGGGTATGCGCCCCCACTCCCTCCTGACGCACCTTTTCCCCCCACAGGGCGACTCGTGCCACCCACAGCGCCATCAGGGTGCCCTGAGAGGTTCCCGTGGTAAATATCCCCTGGGCCGTCTCAGGAAAGCGAAACCAGGTCCGCGCCCAGCGCAGGATTTGTTGTTCCACCGCCACGGGAATCTGGTCACGTCCGCCCAGATTGGCATTCAATCCCCCTGCCAGCATTTCGGCCAACAGGCCCGCCACCGTCCCGCCCCCATGGACCCAACCCATGAACCCGGGGTGTGCGTTCCCTACCGCATAGGGGAGGATATCCCTCATGAACCGTTGATGGATCTCCTTCAGAGGCTGCCCCGCACCGGGTGAACCCTCCTGGAAAGAATGACGCACCGAAGCCGGAATGGGCTGCCATACCGGCCGTTCCGGCAGATTCTGCAGGTAGTCGAGAAGGTCATCGAGCATGGCATGAGCCTGGTGCCGTTCACTTTCCCAGTTCTCGGGATCCAGGCTTGACAGGGAGGATTCCGTCATAACGATCGGCGAAATCTTTCCGTTTCATGCGGGACCACCCAACGCCGTACGTCCAGGGGCGTCATGCGCAACAACTGGCCAATCTCGTTGTAATCGTCAGGCAAGGCCGCATCATCCCACCCGTTATCGGAATGACGGGCCAGATTGACCGCCAGGGTCACATTGCGCACCCTGGATGAGGTCGCGTGCGCATCTTCCATCAGCATGATCAGCAGGTGAGGCAGTCCCCACCGAATCACCAGTTCATGCTGCAACGCACGCACGGTGAATCCCAGCACTTCCTCCTGGACATCCTGACTGCGCAAGGTGTTATCCATCTGCTGGGCCTCGCGAATTTTGAGCAACTGAAGGGGCGCAAAGACCCACAGCAACATTTCCGCCAGATCGTGCAGCAATGCGGCCATATATACCTCACCAAAGCGTCGGTCGTTGAGACGGATGGCCCACTCCCGCGCATAATCTGCCGCCCGTTCGGCGCGCCTTCCCACGCGCTGCAGATTGGTCAGTGCTGCGGGATGCTCGCTCAATCGATCCTCGACGACCCCCAATCCCCCCATGACCTTTTGGTAAAAGGCGTCCAGACCCAGCACCAGGAGCGCCTGTTCCACCTCGATGATCTCGGTTTCCTGATGGCGGGACCGATGATTCTGAAGATAGCGCAACACATGGGCCGTCAGGATGGGATCGCGCAAAACGACGCGCGCCACGGTCAGTACCGAAAGTTGCTCCTCGTCGAGGCGCAGCATCTCCAGATCTGCCAGGCTGTTCCGGAATACGGGCAGAGTGGCAGTTTCCAGAAAAGAGACCCACTGGGATAATGTTCTGAATTCCTCGGTCATTTTCGTACCCTCCGAACCGTGTCGCAGATGCAAACCCTCAAGACCTTTCAAACCACGCCATACTATCCGAAAATATTCGCCGTCACGAACGGCGCACGAAAAACACGGGCACAGCCCATCTCTTCGATCAGTTTCCCGGATTCACGAGAACCGTGCCATTTTCCTGTGCAGATCCGCTGAGCATTTTTCCGGTGGCCGTACGCACCTGCACATTCTGGCCCAACGCCGCATTATTCAGTGCCTGCCCATCCGTACTGATCTTGAAACCGTTCCCCACCACCTGGACCTGAACCGTCTGCCCTTGCTGGACGGCATAGGCTTCACGCATCATGTCTGCCCTCAACACCTGTCCTGCGTTCAGTCCCTGGCGCAACACCTTGCCTGCCAAGGGAGTCTGTCGGGTCACCACCCCCGAATGATCCAGGACCCCATGCCGGATGTCAAAATCCGTCTCGTTCAAGGGGGTATCCCGCATCAGCGGGTGACGGGCCACATAATAATCGGCGGTCAGCGTCACGCGCACGGGAATCATCCGACTCCACACACTGCCATCGGTTTCGCCGGCACAACGCACAGCCACCATGAAACGTCCCTCCGGCCGTACTCCGGGTGGAAGAGAGACCTGAGGAGAAATGCAGCGTTCCGGCCATTGGCCGTAGGCGGGATGTTCCACCACCACGGAAAGCTCCCCCTGATCTCCCGCCCACTGACCTTCAACAAAGTGCCGTATGGCCACCACCAGCGCTTCCCCGGCGTCTGCCCAGCTCTGCCCGGTCACCAGAACGAGGCCCAGCAACCCCATCCTCACCCATTTTGCCATCGCGCCTCCCGCCTTTGAAACCATGAAAAAGGGGCATAACCTCCTTTTAATCTCCCCTTGACCGATATTCCCGAAGGAATACCATGATCACTGGAAATCCTTGGCATATTATGGGACAGGAAACTCGTGATGGCTACCGCCCTCGACCGCACGTTGCAATTTCAGCAAAGCGCCCTGCACGTACAGGAAGCGCGCCAGGAGTTGATCGCATCGAACATTGCCAATGCGGATACCCCCGGTTACCTTGCCCGTGACATCGATTTCCGGGAAGCGCTGGCCACCGCCCTGCAACAGGGAAAGTCCCCACCTCTGTCCCTGAACACACCTTCCCCCGCTCATCTAGGGACCAACGCTGGAGAAAACGCAGCAGGTTCACCGCTTCTGTACCGCAGCACGGTCCAACCCAGCGCGGACGGAAACACCGTCAACCTGGATGTCGAACGCGCCCAGTATTCCGAGAGCGCCGTGCGCTACCAGGCCAGCCTCCGGTTTGGAACCCAGCAGATCCGGGATATCCTGAGCGTTCTGAATTGAGGTAGATGACCATGTCCCTCTTCGATGTCCTGAGCATTTCCAGTTCCGCACTGACGGCCCAGTCGGAACGCCTCAATGCAGTAGCCAGCAATCTTGCCAATGCGGACAGTGCGACAGGCGCCGATGGTCAGCCCTACCACGCCAAGCAGGTCATTTTCAAGGCCATTCCCCTGAACCATCAGGGGGGCACTGCCGTACAGGTGGACCAGGTCATCAACGACCCCTCTCCCATGAAAAAAATGTATGACCCGGGCAATCCTCTGGCGGACCCTCAGGGTTTCGTCACGATGCCCAATGTCAATGTCGTGGAAGAAATGGTGAACATGATTTCCTCTTCGCGGTCTTACCAGAACAACGTGGAAGTTCTGAACACTTCGAATACGTTGTTACTCAAAACACTCACTCTTGGTCCATAGGAGCCCCGCCATGACCACCGTCAACCCCACCAGCGCACTGATCACCCAACTGAACCAATCCAACAGTTCCCTGGGAAGTTCCGGTTCGACTTCCCCCAGCCAGATCCTCGGCAACGGGCTGTCCGGCGTGACCAACACGAGCGCAGCGGCCATGCAGAACAATTTCATGACCCTGCTGATCACCCAGTTACAGAACCAGAACCCCATGAACCCCATGGACAGTGGTCAGATGACTTCCCAACTGGCCCAGATCAGTACGGTCAGCGGCATCAGCCAGTTGAACAAAACCCTGACTGCGCTCAATACCAGTCTCTCCGGAAGCCAATCCATGGCTGCTGCCACCAGCCTGATCGGGCATACCGTCCTGGTTCCGGGCAATACTCTCCAGCTCACGTCAGGCAGTCCCGCCAATGCGGGCGTAACGCTTCCTCAAGCCGTCAGCAACCTGACCGTGACCATCAAAAACAGTGCGGGAACCGTCCTGAATACCCTCAATCTAGGCGCCCAACCGGCGGGGGTCGTACCCATCACCTGGAACGGATTGGACAAAACCGGCGCTCAAGTCCCCTCGGGGAGTTATCAGATAGTCGCCAGCGCCACCCAGGGAGGCGCTTCCGTCACCGCCACCCCCCTGTCTTCCGGGAAGGTGAATTCGGTCACCATGGGCAGTCAGGGCGCCTCCCTGGACCTGGGCACCCTGGGTAGTTTCAACCTTTCATCCGTCGCCTACATCCAGTAACCTCATTACCTCCAAGGAGCAACCACCATGGCTTTTCAACAAGGACTCAGTGGGCTGGATGCCTCTGCCAGCCAATTGAATACGATTGGCAATAATATTGCCAACGCCAGTACGGTCGGATTCAAATCTTCCAACACCCAGTTTTCCGACCTCATTGCCTCGGCTTTCAGCAGCGCAAGCAGTGCCCCCGTCGGGATTGGAACCCAGATCTCCAGAGTTTCCCAAAGTTTCACTCAGGGCAATATTCAGTCCACAGGAAATTCCCTGGATATGGCGATCAACGGTCAGGGGTTTTTTCGCATGAACAACAACGGAAACATCACCTTCACCCGCAACGGCCAGTTCCAACTGGATAAAAACGGGTATCTGGTTGATGCCAGCGGCAGTCAGGTCACCGGGTATCCGGCCACCGCCAATGGAACCATCGTGGCGGCTACTCCGACCCCCATCCAGATCCCCACCGCCAATCTGGCCCCAACCCCCACGAGTCAAGGCACGGTAGGCGTCAATCTCGACTCCAGTTCCACGGTCCCCCCCCCCCCCCCCCTCCACCCCCCCGCCCCCACGACCTTCAACAATTCGACCTCCGTCACAGTCTATGACAGTCTGGGCAACAGTCATATCGCCACCTTGTATTTCGTCCTGAAACCCCCACCAGCCACCGCTTCCTGGGATACCTACCTGACCGTCGATGGAACGTCCGTACCCGCCGTCGTCCCTCCCGCATCGCCCACCCCGATCGGCACGCTGGGTTTCAATTCCAGTGGTGCCCTGGTCAGTCCAGCAGCCGCCCCGCCCCTGCAGTTGGGACAAATCTCTGTTTCCCTGCCTTTCACCAATGGCGCGACCACACCGCAGGCCATCACGCTGGGTTTTGCCAATTCGACCCAGTACGGTTCTCCCTTCTCCGTCAACCAGTTGGTGCAAAATGGCTACACTTCGGGACAACTCAGCGGATTTTCCACCAGTTCGACTGGAATCATCCAGGGTAATTATTCCAATGGCCAATCGAAAAATCTGGGGCAGGTCGCTCTGGCCAACTTTGCCGATCCGCAAGGTCTTCAGTCCCAGGGAAACAACCAGTGGGTGGAAACCTTCAACTCAGGATCTGCCCTGGTCGGCGCGCCGGGAAGCGGAAATCTGGGGGCCATTCAATCCGGTGCCGTGGAGGGTTCAAACGTCAATCTCACCTCTCAACTGGTCGACATGATCACGGCCCAGCGCAACTACCAGGCCAACGCACAGACCATCAAGACCGAGGATCAGATCACACAGACCCTGATCAACCTGAGATAGGCACGGGAGACACGCTATGGACCGTCTCATCTATACTGCCATGACCGGCGCTTCCCATATCCTGGAGCGCCAGGCCACCATTTCCAACAATCTGGCCAACAACAATACGACCGGTTACCGCAGCGCCATCGACAGTTTTCGCGCCATCCCGCTCGTGGGCGAGGGGCTGCCTACCCGCACCTTCGTCGTCAACGGCTTGTCCGGCTACGATCTCACCCCCGCCACGCTCACCCATACCGGCAGAAGCCTCGATGTCGGAATCAATGGCAAGGGCTGGATTGCCGTTCTCCTGCCAGACAATACAGAGGCTTATACACGGAATGGAAACCTGCAGGTCTCCACGGACGGAATTCTGCAAACCAATACCGGCTACCCCGTCATCGATGACAATGGGGAACTGGTGGCGCGGGATCAGATCGACATCCCCCCCGACACTCAGGTGACCATCGGACCGGACGGGACCATCTCCACAGTTCCCGGCGGCATTCCACCCATGCCCAGTACGACCGTGGGCAAGTTGAGGCTGGTCGATCCCTCCGAAGACCAGTTATATCGCGGAGAAGACGGGCTGTTCCGCACCCGTGACCGCAAACCGGTTCCTCCCAGCACCACCGTCACCCTCTCGCCGGAAACCCTGGAGAGCAGTAACGTCAACGCCATTTCCGCCATGGTCGACATCATTTCCATCTCGAAACAATTTGAAATGCACATGCAAATGCTCCAGACCGCCCAATCCAACGACCAGCTCGCCACCCAGATCCTGTCCTCACTCCGCTAAGGGAGATATTCAATCATGCAACGTTCTCTATGGATTTCAAAAACCGGACTCGAGGCCCAGCAAACCCAGATGGATGTCATCTCCAACAATCTGGCCAACGTGGGAACCAACGGATTCAAGAAATCTCGGGCGGTATTCGAAGACCTGCTCTACCAGACCATCTACCAGCCCGGCGCCCAATCTTCACAGATCACCATGTACCCCTCCGGCATGCAACTCGGCACCGGGGTGCAACCTCTGGCCGCCGAACGCATCATGACTCAAGGGAATCTCCAGCAAACCGGAAACGCTCTGGATATCGCCATCAACGGGAACGGGTTCTTTCAGGTCCTGTTACCCAACGGGACCATCGCCTATACCCGAGACGGCTCCTTTCAGACCGACAATCAGGGCAATCTGGTCACTGCGGCGGGCTATCAGGTCCAACCCGCCGTCACGATCCCCCTCAATTCCACCAGCATTACCATTGGAAGTGATGGAACGGTCTCCGTCACCCAGGCCGGGATTGTCAATCCCCTCCAGGTCGGCAGTCTCCAGTTGGCCACCTTCATGAATTCCACCAACCTTCAGAGCATGGGGGGAAACCTGTATCTGGAAACCCAATCTTCCGGCACGCCCAACTTGAGCGCGCCCGGTCTGAATGGCGCAGGGACACTGAATCAGGGGTATGTCGAGACTTCCAATGTCAGCGTGGTGGAAGAACTGGTCAACATGATCGAGACCCAGCGCGCGTATGAAATCAATTCCCAGGCAGTCCAGGCCTCAGGGCAGATGCTGCAGACATTGGCGACCATGAGATAGGCCATCATGTGCCCCCGTTTCCAGAAATGCTCTGCCCTTTTCTTTCTTTTGGTCCTGGGTGGCTGCACGGCCACTCCGTCCACCCATATCACCAATCCGCTGACGGCGCGTCCGCTCGACCTGTACAAAACCATCCCCCCGGATACGGGCGGGATTTATCAGGTCGGCTATGGCCAGCACCCGCTCTTTGAAGATGTACGGGCCCGCAATCTGGGAGACACCATTCAGATCCTGCTTCAGGAAAGTTCCAATGCCACGGAAGCTGATGGCAATTCCCTGATTCATGCCGGATCCATCACCTCGACCACCCCCGCCATCGTCGGTGCGGTGACCGGCCAACACATGCTGGACGGAATTACCTCGAACAGTTCCTCCTCCAACAAGTTGACCAACACCAACAACAATAACGGCAACAACTTCCTGTCTGGTTCCATCACCGCCACCGTCATCGAAGTGCTTCCGAATGGCAACCTGAAGGTCAGTGGAGAAAAATTGGTCACCGTCAACCAAACCGATCAGTACATCCGGATTTCCGGGGTCATCAACCCGGTTTACGTCCAATACAACAATACCATTCCCTCCACCCAGGTAGCCGACGCCCAGATCGAATACAGAGGAGGCAATACCAACATCGACAGCGCTGCGATCAAAAGCATGCTCGGACACTTTTTCCTGTCCTCCGTACCGTTCTGAATACGCCATGCGCGCTCTCCTGACCTTCCTCCTGATCAACGCGTTGCTGGTTTTCTCCCTGGGCGCCGAAGCCCGGCGTATCAAGGACCTCGCCACCATCCAGGGAGTCCGGCATAACCAGTTGATCGGTTATGGGCTGGTCGTCGGTCTGGATGGGACCGGCGACATGACCATCCTGACCCCCTTCACCGTCCAGAGTTTCCTCAACATGCTGACCCGGATGGGGATCAACACCCCCCCCGCCAGTGTTCTCCAGACTATGCTCAAGAATGTGGCGGCGGTAATGGTGACTGCCGACCTGCCTCCTTTTTCCCGTCCCGGCCAAACCATCGATGTCACCGTCTCCTCCGTTGGAAACGCCAACAGCCTGCTGGGTGGGACCCTGCTGATGACGCCACTCAAGGGCGCCGATGGGCAGGTATACGCCATGGCACAGGGGAACCTGTTGGTCGGCGGCGTGGGTGGAGGAGCCAAGGGGTCCAAGGTACTGGTCAATCACCAGAGCGTCGGTCTCATTCCCAGTGGAGCCACCGTCGAGCGTCTGGTCAATTCTCCCTTTTCCCAGGGGGACTACATCACGCTCGAACTGAATGAAATGGATTTCACCACCGCCACCCAAATGGCGGATATCATCAACCAACAACTGGCTTTGGGCCAGCCCATCGCCGCTGCTCTCGATGGACGAACCCTTCAGGTTCGGGCACCGGGGGGTACGGCCCGGGTTCAGTTCATGTCCCGTCTGGAAAACCTTCAGGTGGATGCGGGGGTAGAAGAAGCCAAGGTCATCATCAATGCCCGCAACGGTTCCGTGGTGATGAACCAGAACGTTACTCTGGAGGAGTGCGCCGTGGCGCACGGCAATCTCACCGTCATCATCAGCGCGCTCAACCAGGTCAGCCAGCCCAATCCGTTATCCAACGGGAATACTGTACAAACCGGGCAGGCCGCCGTCAATGTCAAGGAAGACAAGGGCGCACTGATCCTGCTCAAAAAAGGAGTTTCCCTCAACGAAGTCATCCGGGCACTGAATACCCTGGGCGCCAAACCGGAAGACCTGTTATCCATCCTTCAATCCATGAAAGCGGCGGGCGCATTGCACGCCGACCTGGAGATCATTTGACATGGCCCACGACCTTCCGCTCTCCGTCGACCCCAACGCCCGTTTGGCCTTTGACAGTCAGGCACTGGGGGGACTGCGTTTGAAAGCTCACCAGGATCCGAACCAATCGCTCCCGCAGGTCGCGAAACAGTTCGAGACCGTATTCATGAACATGATGATGAAATCCATGCGCGCCACGGTCCCCCAGGATGGCCTGGGGGACAGTCAACAAACCAAGATGTTCACGGAACTGCTGGACAAACAGTTGGCACAGAATGTCTCCAAGGGCCATGGGTTGGGATTGGCAGACCTGATCGTCAAACAGTTGTCCCCTCATTCCTCCGTGACACACCCTTCTTCCCCGCTTTCTAAAGTTATCGTCCCCACGGCCGATAATCTGGTGAGGAAAGGGATCCCCCTCAAACCCCCGGGAGTCCACCATGACTGACATGATGACCAGCATCGGGATCAGCGCATTGAACGCTGCCCAGGCCGGTTTGCTCACCACCGGCAACAATATTGCCAATGCCTCCACGCCCGGGTACAGCCGTGAGCAAACCATCCAGGCCGCTCTGCCTTCGCTGGGCACGGCCAACGGTTTTATCGGTCAGGGGGTCAATGTCACCACCGTTCAGCGCATCTACAGCAGTTTCATCAATACCCAGTTGCAGCAACAACAATCCGCTTCCAGTCAGTTGTCGACCTATTACAACCAGATCCAGCAAATCAACAACATCATTGCCGATCCTGCGGCCGGATTGTCTCCTGCGCTGCAAAATTTTTTCAGCGCCATCAATGGAGTCGCGAATGCACCTGCCTCCATTGCGGCACGCCAGGGGTTGATCAGCAATGCCCAATCCCTGACCGGCACTTTTCAAACCCTGAATCAGGTCCTGACCGGATTGGCCACCAGCACCAACCAGCAGATCACTTCCAGCGTCGTAAACATCAATGCCTACGCCAAACAAATTGCGGCCCTGAATCAGAGCATCCTCACATCCTCAGCCAGCAACACATCCCAGCAACCCAATTCCCTGCTCGACCAGCGTAACCAGTTGATCAGTCAACTGAGCAAGGAGATCAACGCCACGGTACTCAAGCAATCCAACGGATCGGATACCGTGTATATCGGCAACGGACAACCCCTGGTCGTCGGCAACCAGGCCATGACGCTGAACGCCGTCCCAGCTCAGTCCAACCCCGCCCAACTCGATATCGCCTATGTCACCCCCAGCGGCGCTACCCTACGCCTCCCCTCCAGCAGCATTCAGGGGGGGAATCTGGGCGGGTTGATGGCCTTTCAGAATCAGAGTCTGGTTCCGACCCAGAGCCAGTTGGGATTGATCGCCACCGGTCTGGGCATGGCCATCAATACCCAGCAACTTCAGGGTCAGGATCTCAACGGCGCCCTGGGCACCCCGCTTTTCCACATTGCTTCGCCGGTGGTCATCGCCAACCAGGCCAATACAGGGAGCGCCACGGTCAGCGCGACCATCACCCAGGCCAGTGCATTGACGGGGAGCAATTACACCCTGTCCTATAACGGGAGCCAGTACACCCTGACGCGACTGTCCGACCAAACGACCACCACCAGCAGCACGATGCCCATGAGCGTCGACGGAATTTCCCTGAACGTCTCAGCCA
>JAKABO010000030.1 GCA_021796835.1 Pseudomonadota bacterium
ACCTGCCCACACTATTCCACCTGGGGAATCATTCCGGGAAATCAGGCTCATTACCGCGCGGATTAATGTGGGATTTGACCGGTGGGATAATCAGGGTCCTAACACCCATGTCTGAAGCAAGCCAGATTCTCGCCAGTCTGCAAATCGAACAGCGGCCCATCGATGTCCTGATCCCGTATGCCCGGAATGCCAAACAGCATTCAGACGCACAGGTCGCCCAAATCGCTGCCAGTATCCGCGAGTTCGGTTGGGGTGCGCCAATTCTGGTGGACGGACGCAACAATGTGATCGCGGGGCACGGAAGACTTTTGGCCGCCCGAAAACTCGGATTGAGCGAAGTTCCTGTGGTCCCCCTGATACACCTGACAGATACCCAGCGCAAGGCGCTCATTCTGGCCGACAACAAAATCGGTGAGAATGCCACCTGGGACGATGAACTGCTGGCGCTGGAACTGGCCGAGTTGCAGGAAGCCGGGTTTGATCTGGAACTCACCGGTTTTACCTCCGAGGAATGGGATACGCTCATCAATGGGGAAGAATCCAGCAAGGAAGGCCTCACCGATGAAGATGCCGTTTCTGAAGTCACAGAAAACCCGATCTCAAAATCTGGAGATGTCTGGATTCTGGGCGAGCACAAGGTCCTCTGTGGCGACGCCACCAAGGCTGAGGATTACAAAGCCTTGCTCGGCGACGAGCTAGTGGACATGACTTTCACCGACCCGCCCTACAACGTCAATTACGCGAATACAGCCAAAGACAAGATGCGCGGCAAGAACCGCCCGATTCTGAATGACAATCTGGGTGAGAATTTCCAGGGCTTTCTGGAGTCTGCCTGCCAGAACATCCTGAATGTCACCAAGGGCGCGGTCTACATCGCCATGAGTTCTTCGGAACTCGATACCCTGCAGTCGGCATTCCGGTCAGCCGGGGGGAAATGGTCCACCTTCGTGATCTGGGCCAAAAATACCTTCACTCTGGGGCGCGCCGATTATCAACGCCAATATGAGCCGATTTTGTATGGCTGGAAAGATGGCGCTGATCACTACTGGTGCGGGGCCCGCGATCAGGGCGATGTGTGGCAGATCAAGAAACCACAGAAGAACGATCTGCACCCCACCATGAAGCCGGTGGAACTGGTGGAACGGGCGATCCGAAACAGCAGCAAAACCCGTGACCTCGTGCTCGATCCCTTTGGTGGTTCGGGCTCCACCCTGATTGCCTGTGAGAAATCAGGGCGGCGGGCGCGATTGATTGAACTCGATCCGAAATATGTGGATGTGATCGTTCGGCGCTGGCAAGAATTCACCGGAAAGCAGGCCATTCGGAAGTCAGATGGCGTAGTATTTGGTCACGAAGTCCCCGCCACGACTGCCTCCTGAGTCGAGAACGCCTATACTGCAGGTTTTCAACCCAAGGAAATGCCAAACATGAACAAAACCGAACTGATCGATCACATCGCAAAAAAAGCCGAGATCACCAAGGCTGACGCCGGACGGGCCTTGAATGCCGCCCTCGATACCATCGTCGAAGCACTGACCAAGGGTGAAGATGTTGCTCTGCTCGGGTTCGGTTCGTTCAAAACAGCCGTTCGTGCTGCCCGCGAAGGAAAAAACCCTCGTACCGGCGAGAAACTGGCCATTCCAGAGAGTTCCGTGCCAAAGTTCTCCGCTGGTGCCGCCTTCAAAGCAGCTGTGGCAAAGAAGTGATCAGTTTGTCAATGCGCTTGAGGTCATGGTAGAAATTCTCGTGCGAACCCACCGTGAGCAGTTTCACGCTGTCCTCGTCCAATACCCGATAGGCCAGCAGCGTCAACTGATTGACCATGCGAAACTTGTAGACTCGACTCCCAAGAAGGTCCCCCACCTTGGCCTCCCCAACGAGAGGGTCTGCAGCAATACAGCGGATCGCCTCATCCATCGCAACTTTCTGCTGAGGATGCATTTTCTTGACGACCCGGTCAAAGGTCGCAGTAACGAGAATTTTCATCAGCCAAACTGATATTCGCCAACAGGCGCTTCCTGGTCAGCAATCAGAATTTCCCGGCGATGATCTTGGCGCTGCTGCGTCGGCGGTCGTTGTCCGTCAAACGATCGTTTGACGGACATGGCTGGAAGGGTTACATTATCACTTGGTATCACCAAGTGATAGGAGAACAGCAATGGCAACATCGCTCAAGATCGACGAGGCGCTGAAAGGCCGCGTCCAACACCTCGCTAGTCAGCGCCGCCGCACGCCCCACTGGATCATGCTCGAAGCTATCCAGCAATACGTCGAGCGCGAAGAAGCCCGCGAGAGTTTCAAGCAGGAAGCCTTGGCATCCTGGGCGGCCTATCAGGAAACCAGACGGCACCTGACCGGCCAGGAAGTGCGCACCTGGTTGAACACCTGGGGCACCGAAGACGAAAAGGCGGTGCCTGAGTGCCACAAGTAATCGTCACCGAAGGCGCGGCGGCAGGCTTGGGGCGATGCTGGCGGTTCCTGGCCGCCAAGGCCCCGGAAGCCGCCAAACGGGCCGGACAGGCCATCGAGCGGCAATTCCTGCTGCTGGAAACGGCCCCTGACATTGGCCGACCGTTCCCTGAAATGCCGGAACTGCGCGAGTTGGTGATTGCCTTCGGGGATTCCGGCTATGTGGCCTTGTACCGCCACGAAGCGGCTGCCGATGCGGTCTATGTCTTGGCGTTCCGGCACCAGAAAGAGGCGGGCTATTGATGAGCATGAACGAATTCCGCCGACTGGCCGCGAAGATCGACCAGCACATGCAACAGCTTGCCGCTGATCAGGCTGCGGGTTCGTAACCCGCCTTGATCAGTAGCCCGGCCTCGCGGTTGGTGGCCGGCACCCAAAAGCGTTCATCGTCGCCGAGCAGAACCGGCGTCCAGTAAGTCTGGCGCATCGCCACTTCGCTGGCCATCGCGTAATTGCTGTAACGGCGGGTGTTAAAGAGGGCGGTCTGCAGGCGGCGTTCGTTGTTCATTTTGGGCTCCGGGTTGATTGTCGATACCTGTATGAACGCTCTTTTCAATCATTAAATCAAGCCATATTGCTCGTTTTTGAGTCAGTTCTGCCGTTGCCGCAGCAGATTAGTGGCGCATTGCATCACATCGAGGTCGGGCTGGAGTTCCGCCAGTGTCTCTGGAGTCACGCCTTCGTCCATCAGCACAGTGCCCAAGTGTTCACCCCTGTTGCGCCGACGCTCGATATTTTGCAAATGCAATTCCTCCTCGATGGTGAGAGCGGTGGGCGCCTCGTTTTTGAGGCGCCAGAGGATGTCGATGAGGCGCATGATCAGGCTCCTATACGGTAGATGCGCTCGGCACCCTGCGGCTTGTCGGAGACAATGGTCAGGCCAAGTTTTTTCTTGAAGGCACCGGCGAAGGTGCCGCGCACCGTGTTCTGTTGCCAGCCCGTAGCCTCGCAGATCTGCGGAATGGTCGCACCCTCGGGCCGCTTGAGCATGCCGATTACGGTGGCCTGTTTGCTGTTGTCGCGGGCACGACGAACCGGTGTTTGAGATTTATCTCCCACCTCAGCCGATTTGATGATTTCATCGAGGGCTTCGGCCGTAATTGGTCCCAGGCGCGGAACTCCGAGGGCATCGTAGCCTTCTGCGGCAATAAACCAGTCGCTGCCCAACGGGGTGATGAAGGCTCGGTTGAACAATCCTTCAAGCACTTTTTTGCGCGCTCCGCCCTTGATGTTGTCCGGGAACCAGGAGATCTTGCCATCGGTGTTGTGAATGGCATGAGCCAGGATGGCATGTTGAGCGGGGGTGAGTTCTGTTTTCATGATGGCTCCATGGTGGGTTGGTGGTGAAGCCATTTACGCTCTGTTCCACATCAAAGCCAAGCACAAACAGCATCATTTCTTCAATCTTTTTTGAGCACTCATGGCACAGCGCGCACCGACTCCTTGCCGTTACCCAAACTGCCGCCAATTGGTAAGCAATCCAGGCTATTGCGAGCAACACCTGCGACAGGTTCGTAAGCAATGGGATGACCGTCGAGGCAATGCCTCAGCGCGCGGGTATGGCTCCCGGTGGCAAAGGGCTCGTGCGGTATTTTTGTCTTACCACCCGCTTTGTGCCGAGTGCAATCGTCAGGATCGGGTCACAGCGGCCACCGTGGTGGATCACATCAAACCGCACCGAGGCAACCAGGAATCGTTTTGGGACGTGACCAACTGGCAGTCCCTCTGTAAACGTCACCATGACATCAAAACTGTCAAGGAGGACGGAGGTTTTGGTCGGCCGCTGTTTGGTAAGAACCCGCAGCAAGAATAACCAACCGGTAAGGGGGTGATTTCTTTGGCATCGGCCCGCACCAGACCGCGCGCCTGCCCAGATTTTTGCGCGTGCAAATTCAAAATGTTTTTTTAGGCAAAACGCCCCGGAATCCGCGCCAGTGCTGGATTTGACGGCTTTTCTGGTGGCAGGTAGAAATCAAAAAGGATTCTTCATGGCTGCTGGTGGAAAGCGTTACAGCGCAGGACGCAAACCCCTGCCGGCGGCAGTAAAGAAGGTCAAAGGCACGCTGCAGAAGTGCCGCACCAATCTGCGCGAGCCAAAGCCCACCGGATTGTTGGGGGATCCTCCTGCCTACATGACGGAAACTGCCCAGGAGGCCTGGCGCTACGCCGTGTCCAATGCACCTACAGGATTACTCTCCTCGTTGGATGCTGCTGTGCTGGAACGCTGGGCGAATTGTGCGGGGATGTACCGGGAAGCGCTCGCCAAAATCAACCGTGCGGGAGTCAGTGGCATGATCATCAAAACGCCCGGCGGCGTCCTGCGCCGTTCACCCATGATGGATGTGATTCGGGATCTGGCCCTGGAGATGAAAGGCTACGAGGCAGAGATGGGGTTCACACCGGCATCGCGTTCCCGGGTGCAGGTGGCTCAGGAAGCACGAAATTCTCAGGATCCCTGGGCTGATATTGCTGGCTGATCAGGGCCGCGTGCCGGCCAGGCGCAACATCAGCGTCATCGGATGCGCAGGTGAAACCTGGAATCCATAGTGCGCATAGAACTGCCGGGCGCGGTCGTTCAAGGCATGCACCAGGAGCGCCCTGACTCCGGCGTTTTGCGATACGACCAAGGTGCGTTCGACGGCGTCCTGGAGCAAGGAGGCGCCCAGTTTGATGCCTTGCGCCCTCACATCGACCGCCAGACGTGCCAGCACCATGACCGGAACAGGGTTGGGCATGTTCTGACGAATCGAGCGCGTGGCGTCCTGGTGGGTAACTGCACCGGCGGCCAGGGCGTAATAGCCCAGCACGGTGTGCTCGGCGTCCGCCACCACGAAGGTCCGGGTGGCTCCGCTCACCTGATTAGCGAAGGCACGGCGCTTGAGCCAGTCGTCGAGAACGATCTCCCCGCAGGAGAAACTGTCGAGTTTGTGATGCTGCGAGAGCGGCTCCGGCGGGTGCAGATTCATGCGCCGGCTTTCCACGGAGCCTTCACAGCCAGTAGACGCTCGAGGCCGACATTCGGTGCCAGAGGTTCATCCAGTAAGGCGGTGAACTGCCGAAACTTGGCTTCGTCCAGATTGAAAAACACTTGGTCGAGCAGTACCGCCTGTGCTTTGTCGCAGGCGGCTTCCAGCATGAAGTCCGACCGGTTCTTGCCGAGCAGTTGGGCGGCCTGGTCGATCAGATCCCGCTGCTGGGGCAGCGCCCGAAGGTTGATGGCTGCGTCACGCATGAGTCTCTCCCGATAAATACACAACAGATACACGAACCATAGCCCGGATGTGTAGCCGTTGTCAATGCAAACCTTGCTTGGAAATCTGATTTGACCCTCTCCCCCTATGCCAAAACCGCCAAGCACTACGCCGAGGCCGTGGTGGAGGGAGAGATTCCCGCCTGCCGTTGGGTGCAACTGGCCTGCCAGCGGCAACTCGACGATCTCGCGCGCTTCAAGGGCAAGGCCGCTCCCTACTGGTTCAACACGAAACTCACGGACCGGGAGGGTCGCAGTTTCCATCCGGCGGACAACCTGTGCGCCTTTATCGAATGCCTGCCCCATGTGAAGGGGCCGTTGGCCGGGCAGCCCATCGTTCTGGAGCCGTGGCAGGTGTTCATCCTCACCACGGTGTTTGGCTGGGTGAAACCTACAGGACGCCGCCGCTTTCGGCGCTCCTACGTCGAGGTGCCGCGCGGCAATGGCAAAGCACTGGCAACGAACACCTTGGTGCCGACCCCGAACGGGTGGAAAACGATGCTTGAACTGCGTGTGGGTGATCAGGTATTCGACGAGCATGGGCAGCCGTGCAATGTCACCGCCGTAACCGACGTCCTGCCCGACCGGCCGTGCTACCGCATTACGTTCTCGACCGGGGAAACGATCGTTGCTGACGAGTCCCACGAGTGGCTGACCCGGACCAAAGTGAATGAACCGGGGGTGGCGTGACGCGTACCCTGCGTCGCTTCCGCATGCCCTCCCTACAGATTCATCGTTCCGGCGGTATCCCCGCCTACTACGCGCGTCTGTACCGCCGAAGCGTGCGGCTGGGGGCGCTGTCCAAAATGACCCTTGAGCAGGCGCAGGCAAGATTCGAGGTGCTGGCCGAACAGGACCTCGTGCTGTATCCGTTCGGCATTGACGCCCAGACGCGAGTACGCACGACCCAGGAAATCTACCGCACGCAAAAATACGGCGCACGCAGGGATCGCAACCATACCGTCGCCGTCGCCGCGGCATTGGAATTGCCTGAGGCGTCCCTGCTCGTGCCGCCCTATACCCTGGGCGCCTGGCTGGGAGACGGGCACACGGCCGATGCTCGGCTGACCAACGCCGATATCGACAGCGCCATCGTGGATCACATCCGCGGCGAGGGCGTGCGGGCGGTACGCCAGCGACATAGCGACGGGCACCACATCGGCACCTATTCGATGGGCTCGACCCGGACAGAGCCGGGGTGTAAGTCGGAGTGCCTGCAAACCAAGTTGCGCCAGATCGGCGTGCTTGGCAACAAACACATTCCGCTGCCCTACCTGCGCGGTTCCATCGGTCAGCGACTGGCCCTGCTGCAAGGGCTGATGGATACCGACGGCAGCGTGACCAAGGGTGGCCAATGTGTCTTTTCCAACACCAATGCGGCCTTGGCGCGCGGCGTGTTTCACCTCGTCGCCGGCTTGGGCATGAAGCCGACGATGATCCGCACGCGGGCCAAGTTGTACGGTAAAGACTGCGGCGATGTCTGGCTGGTGAGCTTCTTTGCCTATAAGGATGAGCGGGAGCCATTCCGGCTCGATAGAAAGCGCGCCCGGCTGCGGCCAAGACCGTCCAAATCGAGCCTACAAAACACCCGCTCCATCGTTTCAGTCGAGCCGGTGGCATCGGTACCGGTGAAATGCATCGAAGTCGACTCGCCTTCGCACTTGTATCTGGTCGGTGAGTCATGCATCCCGACCCATAACTCGGCCTTGAGTTCGGCCCTCGGACTCTACATGCTGGCCGCCGACAATGAAGGTGGTGCCGAAGTATATTCTCTGGCCACCACACGGGACCAAGCGCGCATCGTGTTCGGGGATGCCCAGGCCATGGCGCGCAAAAGTCCGGGGTTTCGGGGCCGGTTCAAAGTGACCGTGGGCGCACATAACATCCATGTACTGGAGACGGGCTCCAAGTTCGAGGCCTTGTCCTCCGAGGGCTCGACCCTGGACGGGCTGAACATTCACTTCGGGTGCGTGGATGAACTGCACGCCCACAAGACCCGCACCGTTTACGACGTGGTGGAAACCGGGACAGGAAAACGGGACAACTCGCTCCTGTGGGTCATCACCACCGCAGGATCGAACCGTGCCGGAATTTGCTATGAGACGCGCACCTTCGTCACCAAACTGCTCGAGGGATTGTTCGAGGATGACTCCCAGTTCGGGATTATCTACGGACTGGATGATGTCGATGACTGGACCAGCGAGGAGGCCCTGCTCAAGGCCAACCCCAACTGGGGCATCTCAGTACGGCCCGAGGTGCTCCTGCCCTTGCAGGCCAAGGCCATGCAGATGCCAAGCGCCATCAACAACTTCAAGACCAAACACCTGAACGAGTGGGTCAATGCCGACACCGCCTGGATGGACATGCGCTCGTGGGAGGCCTGTGCGGATCCAGGCATTACCGAGGACGAGTTTATCGGCGAGGAGTGTTATGTGGCGCTCGATCTGGCGAGCAAGGTGGATATCGCGGCCAAGGCAAAACTGTTTCAACGCGATGGCAAGTTTTACGCCTTCCTGACCTACTACTTGCCTGAATCTGCTGCTGAGGATGGGCGCAACAGCCAGTATTCCGGCTGGGCGCGGCAGGGATTATTGACCCTCACGCCGGGCAATGTGACGGATTTTGATCAGATCGAGGCGGAACTGATGGCAGATGCCAGCCGGTTCCAGATTGTCGAGGTGCCCTTTGACCCCTTTCAGGCCACCCAATTGTCCAGCCACATGCTGGCCGAGGGTCTGCCGATGGTTGAAATGCGCCCCACCGTGCTGAATTTCTCGGAACCCATGAAACAACTGGAGGCGCTGGTGCTGCAGAAGCGATTCGTACACAACGGCGACCCGATTTTAAGTTGGATGATCTCCAATGTGGTGTGCCACCGCGACCAGAAGGACAACATCTACCCCAGAAAGGAGCGCGAAGAGAACAAGATCGACGGGGTGGTAGCGCTGATCATGGCTCTGGGACGCCAGATGGCCCCCAGTGACGACCAGACGCCCGTCCTGGACTCAGATTATCAGTTGATGGTGATATAAATGGGGATTCGCTCCTGGCTCTCGAGTTTCAAGGCCAATTCAGACCGCTCGCCATGGTCGGGGTTTTGGTTCGAGCCGGTGGGTGTACAGACCATGGCCGGGATGCGGGTCACGGCAGACAATGCCTTGCAACTCTCGGCGGTGTTTGCCTGCGTGCGCATCATTTCCAGCCAGTTTGCGAGCCTGCCTTTCGTGCTCTACCGGACCCGGCGCGATGGCGGCAAGAAACGGGTGACCGATCACCCCCTGTATCCGTTGCTGGCACGACGCCCGAATCCTTACCAGAACGCCTTCGAATGGCGCGAGATGCTGGCGGGACACCTGGTGTTGCGCGGCAACGCCTTCAACCAGATCGTTTCCAACCGCCAGGGAGAGATCACGGCGTTGGTTCCTCTGCATCCAGACCGTGTCACCATCGATCTGTTGCCCAACGGGGATTACCGCTACAAGTACACCACGATGACCGGCAGCGAGCAGATCTTCCCCCGAGGTCAAATCTGGCACCTCAGAGGGCTATCCCTGGATGGAATCATAGGGCTCTCCCCCATCGCGCTGGCCCGCAACGCCATCGGTGGAGCCATGGCCGCCCAGAACTACGGATCCCGCTTCTTTGCCAATGACGCCAAGCCACTGAGTGGGTATGTCGAGTATCCGGGTTCTTTCAAGGACAAGATGGCCCGTGAGCAGTTTCGGGAATCCCTGCAGGAATCTCAAACCGGGGCCAACCGGGGCAAGATCGCGGTATTCGAGTTCGGGATGAAGTATCACCAGTTGGGGCTGACCAACGAGGACGCCCAGTTTCTGGAGACCCGGAAGTTTCAGGTGAACGACATCGCCCGCTGGTTCGGGGTACCGCCCCACAAGATCGGCGATCTGGAGCGCAGCACCAACAACAACATCGAGCAGCAGGCGCAGGAATTCGTCCAGGAGTGCCTGGGTCCCATGGCCGAGCGCTGGGAAGCCAGTATCGAGGCAGAACTCCTGTTTGACGATGATGGCCTGGAAGCGGAGTTCCTGTTCTCGCAACTCCTGCGCGGAGATTCACAAGCGCGGGCCCAGTATTACAACCTCGGCATCAACGGTGGCTGGCTCACGCGCAATGAAGCGCGCCTGAGCGAAAACCTCAATCCCCTGCCCGGACTCGATCGACCCCTGAGGCCGCTGAATATGGCCGAGGAACAGAATGATGGGTCGGACCCCACGCAACCGCCAACTGCCGACAATATAGACAAACCTGTTCCACCCCTGAAAAATAATTCCGAGGAAAGTCATGAAACACGCGCTCTTGATGTCTGAATTCCTGTCGACGCCCTGGGCCATGCGGCCTGAATCCTTACGCGTCTTTGCAGGGGTACTGCATCGCTGGCAGAAAGGGATGCCCATGTCAGACACGACCCTGACCACCGTTCAGGCAGACCAATCGGTGCGTGCCGCACGAACACAGGCGACACAAAAGGCCAGTGGGGGTGGAATTGCCGTCCTGCCCTTGTACGGGGTGCTGACTCAAAGAGGAAACATGGTGGATGCCTTGAGCGGTCCAGGGAGCACCTCCACCCAGATGTTCACCGCCGCATTGCAGGATGCCCTGGCGGATGATGCTGTGGGTCAAATCCTGATCGACATCGACTCTCCTGGGGGAAGTGTATACGGAGTGGCAGAACTGGCCTCGGAGATCCTGAACGCCCGATCTCAGAAACCTGTTGTGGCCATCGCCAACAGTCTTGCGGCCTCGGCGGCCTACTGGGCAGGATCAGCAGCCACCGAGTTCTATTGCACCCCAGGGGGCGAGGTGGGAAGCATCGGCGTATGGCAAGCCCACGAAGATATCTCTGGTGCCCTGCTGTATGAGGGAATCGATGTCACCTTGATCTCTGCTGGCAAATACAAGGTGGAGGGCAATCCATATGAACCTCTCACAGAGGAGGCGACAGCCTTTCTGCAATCGCGCGTGGATGAATACTACAGTGTCTTTGTGGAATCGGTGGCGACAGCCCGTGGGGTCACCACGGATGCGGTCATCCAGGGCATGGGGCAAGGACGCGTGGTGGGCGCCGCCACCGCCGTATCCCTGGGAATGGTGGATGGTGTCATGGCGTTTGATCAGTTGGTCAGCCTGATGCAATCGCGGGCGAAACCGAAGACCTCGCGCTTGTCGCAGGCCAGGAACGCCTTGGCGCTGATGTGATGAAGAGGCCGATTGAGTTAGGTCTGTGCGTCAGAATCGGTTTCGTCCAACAATCGGTTCAGATCGTAGTTCACTTCGCGATCACAATCCAACCCTACTCGTTAGGCATAATTTATCTGCTCGACGGATTTGACCTTGATTGGCTTTGTATAGAAATACGAAGTCGCCATTCCCCGGACAGAGTCTGTTTTGCCAGGGTACATCGATTGCCATATATTCTTAAGCCGTTCATCCGACTCGTCTTTGAAGAGACGTGGATCTTTTTCATCGACCTCAACTTCATGTCGGAAGCGCCCTTGGTTCTCGATGCCGGGTGCCCTATCGGTTGAATCGGTGAGCCAGACAACCGCTTCCTTAATCGCCCTTGGATCTTCTGCCTCATGTCGCCGAGACCCGACATTGGGTAAAAGTTCATCGGGATAACAAGTGTCCGAAAAATGGTACAGAATCATGACAAAACTCCCCTTCTACTTAGGATTACGTTCGTCAAGTTGAAGGAGTTGGCCCCCCTCCTTAACTTTAAATTCTTCGCCACTCTCGTCAATTGCTTGATCGAAGGCCAACCTGGCGACAGCATGTTCTGCCTTCGAATCGGAATTTCTCCGAAGGAGTTCCAATTCAACTTGCAGCGCTTCATTCTCTTGCCGAAACATTTCCGCGACTTCACGCCAAACCTTCGCGACTGCCTCATGCTGCCGCGCCTCATCGTCTGTTTCGGCAGTACGAGATTTTTCAGAAGCTTCGTAGGCTTTTGCCTCAGCCTTGTTGGCACTTTCCGTTTTTCGATGTTGGATCATCTCCTTGACCTTGGTGAACATCCACCCGGAGAACTCTCGCATCAACTTCTTTATGACATCTTTGATCTGTGGCCAAAGCAAATCGACTAATAATTTTTTAATTTCTTTCCACATGGTGTGAATAGCCCCCAACTGCCTGACATAAACAAAGTCCGCACAACTTTTCGCGCGTCCTGACCCGGATTTCCCAATACAGAAATGCGACTGAAGTGTAGCAGAGAAATTAAGTTTTTTCGGATTTATGCGGTCGAAGATTTAGCCAAGTGGCGAAGCCCCGTCATTGTGGAAATCCTAACGAATGCTGCCCGATTTCTGGTAACGCTCCATTGAATCTCACCTCAAAATGATTTGGCCTTTTTGCCAATAGCAAGTCAACCACCGCCCCATGGCGGTTTTTTTATTTCTGGAGAACCAAAATGAGCAAGAAGTTACGAGAAATGCAGGCCAAGAAGGCCGAACTGGTCAAATCCGCCCGTGCACTGACCGATGGCGCCGCCACCGAAGGGCGCGATCTGAACGATGAGGAGGTCACGGCTTTTGATGGCCTGAAGGGGCGCATCGATGCGCTCAACGCTGCCATCGAGCGCGAACAGACCCTGATCGCGGAGGAAGCGCAACTGGGGATCGAATCGGCACTCCCTTCCGTGAGCGTCACGGAGAATATGACGG
The DNA here is from genome assembly GCA_021796835.1 of Pseudomonadota bacterium. Classification (GTDB taxonomy): domain Bacteria; phylum Pseudomonadota; class Gammaproteobacteria; order Burkholderiales; family Ferrovaceae; genus Ferrovum. Next base: position 12,403 of record JAKABO010000030.1, read on the forward strand.
CTGATCCCAAGTGGGGCTTCAAGAACTTTGGCGAATATGCGTATGCGGTGCACCAGGCAGGCTTGCCCGGTAATCCCGTGGACAATCGCCTGTCCATGCTGCGCAACGCCGCAGTGCCTGGGGTGTATGGAAACGAAAGCGCCGGCGCCGATGGGGGCTTTCTGATCCCCCCGCAGTTTGCCAAGGACATCTTCATGCTCTCGCTCGATGACGAAGCGTTCCTGCCCTTGACCGACAATATCGAGATCTCGGGTAATTCCCTGGTACTGCCCAAGGATGAGACCACCCCTTGGGGAACGGATGGCATCACCGTGGCCTGGCAGGGAGAAGGCACGCCCGCCAACGCATCCAAGCCCAAGTTCGGCACCGCCTCGCTGCGCCTCAAGAAACTCATGGCCCTGGTGCCCATCACCGACGAACTGCTCTCCGATACCGATGCCCTGACCTCCTACACACCCAAGAAGGTCGCCTCCCGGATGCAGTGGAAGATCAACGAAAGCATTCTCTTTGGCAACGGCTCAGGGATCCCTCAAGGGGCCTTGAGCGGGAAGGCGCTCGTCACCATTGCCAAGGACTCGGGGCAGGCCACCAATACACTCACCCCCACCAATCTTGCCAACATGATCGCAGCCTTGCCGCCGGGGAGTTTCAAGAAGGCGGTGTGGATTGTGAACAACAGCGTGCTGCCGTCACTCTTCACCCTCACTCTGGGCAATTACCCTATCTACCTGCCCTTGGGCGGTGGCGTGGCCGCCTTCAAGGGTTCGCCCTACGGAACCTTGTTGGGCCGTCCAGTCTATGTGTCTCAACACGCCAGTGCCTTCTCCTCCCAGGGGGATGTGCTGCTGGTGGATTTGACCTACTACCAGACCATCACCAAGGTAGGAGGAATGGAAACCGCCACCTCCATGCATCTGTACTTCGATGCCGATGCCACGGCATTTCGCACCATCTTCCGTATGGATGGCCAACCAAAGATTGCCGCCCCCATCTTGCCCGCCAAGGGCAGCGCCGCGCTCTCGCCCTTCGTGCAACTGGGCGCCCGTTGATCACCCCCCTCTATCAAGGAATATAACTCATGGACATGAATGTCAAAGCCTCCGAATTTCTGGCCCTGTTGGGCTCCATCAACCCTTCTGCTCAGGCGGTAGGAACCTTGACCACCGGCTGGATCTCTCTGGCCAACGTGCGCACGATCCTGGCGCTTATCTCCACCGGCACCTTGGGAGCATTGGCCACGGTGGATGCCAATCTGCAGCAGGCGCTGGATGCCATCGGTACCGGGGCCAAAGCCATCACCGGCAAGGCCATTGCCACGATCGTGGCCGCCACGGGCAACGACACTCAGGCGTTGATCAACCTGCAAGACCATGAACTGGATGTGAACAACGGCTATCAGTTCGTGGAACTCACGCTGACCGTGGGGGTGGCCGCCAGTGAAACCGCCGGGTTTCTTCTCGGGGCCTCCGCCCGCTATGAACCGGCCTCTGCCTTCAATCAGGCGGGTGTGACCCAGATCGTCGGCTGATTCTCCATGCCCCTGCAACTGATCAGCGGCCCCGTGGTGGAGCCGGTTTCGCTGCCTGAAGCCAAGGCCCACCTGCGGGTGGATATCCCGGACGATGACGCGCTGATCACAGCGCTGATCGTTGCCGCCCGGATGCATGCGGAAACCGTGACCCGGCGGGCGCTGATCGCCCAGTCGTGGAAACTGGTGCTGGATTCCTTTCCGGGCCCCACCCTGATCGGTATTCCCTGGGGCAAACCGTTTACCTTGCCAGGTCACGCCATCATCCTGGAGAAATCCCAGGTCCGGGTGGTCACCGCCATCCAGTATCTGGACATGAGCGGGGCGATTCAGGTGATGCCGTCGGCCAATTACACCGTGGATTTGACCTCGGAACCGTGCCGGATCACTCCGGTATTCGGGCAGATCTGGCCGATTCCGATGCCTCAGATCGGGGCGGTGGAAGTGGATTTTTCGGCGGGATATGCCGCGCCATTCGTGGCTGACGCGGCCAACAGTACCATTTCGTTTCAGGGTCCGTGGATTCCAACACAGCCCTTTGTGCTCTCCAATTCAGGAGGTGCCCTCCCCTCGCCTTTGCAACCAGCCACTAACTACTGGATTGCCTCGACGATTACTCCCGGCGTGTACACCCTGACGGCTACTCTGGGTGGGCCAGCCATCACGCTAACCGACACGGGTTCAGGCACGAACCTGGTGGGGGCGGTACCGGAGGGAATTCGCGCCTGGATCAAGATTCGGGTGGGCTCCTTGTACCAGCACCGGGAGGAGATGGCCGCCTTTGACAAGACGGGCAAGGTGATGCCATTGCCCTTTATGGACCGACTGCTCGATCCCTATATGGTGGTGTTCTGATGAGTCTCGTCGCGGCAGGCTTTCTCGACCAGCGCATCACGATTCAGCAATTGACGGTGGTGCGTGGCGCCTTGGGAGGACACGATGAGACCTGGTCCCCCTTGGCCACCGTCTGGGCACAGATGATGGACATGACAGGACGCGAGATCTTTCAGGCAAAGGCCATGGGCAGTGCTGCTACGGTACTGATCACCATTCGTTATCGGTCTGATGTTCGTGCCAGCCAGCGCATCCTGTTCACGGACGGATCTCTGGCCCGAATCGAGTGGATCCGGCATGTCACGCGCAAAGAACGACTGGAACTTTACTGCTTGAGGCTCGATGACTGATATAGAGGTGAAGGGACTCTCCGAATTGCAGAAGTTGCTGGACGAACTTCCTGCACGGATCGAGGCCAATGTAGTGCGCGGGGGATTGCGCGCAGCCGCCAAGGTGATCCGCGATGAGGCCCGGCGCGTGACAAGGAGATTGACTGAAGCAGCCAAACCGTCCGGCGATTCAGCGCGACACGTGTGCTGCGCCGGTGGCAATCTGCAGCAAACACATGGCTTCCGCGCGCGCCTCGGCCAGCAGTTGATTCCAGTCATCCGGAGGGTGCCCGCTTTCCAGCATCTTGCGGAATACCCGGTAGGCGTCATCACCGCTCTCGTAGGCCCGTTTGGTGTTCTCGTCATTCACCCAGGCAAACACGATCACCTTACTCAAAGCGTGGTAGCGGAAGAACAGCCGGTACTGCTGAAAGAATTTGGCGCGGAACCAGTGTTTGTGATCCTCGCCGAGAGTGTTGCCCTGCCGGTATTCCGACCGCGTTGGATCTTGCGGAATCACCTCGAATGCCAACTTGGCAATCGCTGCCAGCCGCTTGCTGGCGTTCTTCCTGGTAAAGCCAGCCGGATCCTTCTGTTTGAGCGCCTCGACCTGTTGGATCAATGTTTCAAGTTGTGCGAGGAACAGAGGGTGGGCGAAAACCGTCCAGCCCTTGATGATCAAGGGTGAGGGCTGATTTGCGCTCATTCATCGTCTGCCGACAGGGCAGCATCGAGATCTAATTCGATACCGCCAACCAGGGACTGGAGTCGTTGCACGAGGTCCGCATCCATGACCTGCAGACGCTCAGGGTGGTTGGCGATATCCTGCGCCAGGAAGCCCAGGAACTGGCCCAGTACCGGATCGTCCTCATCGGCGGTGCCGACGCGCGTCAGTACCACCTCGCCGCCGGGGCGGATGGTGTAGTGGATCTTGTCGCGCTTGCCGAGACGGAGGGCACGGCGCACGGTTTCCGGCACTGTGGTCTGGTAACGGTCGGTCAACGTGGATTCGACTTCGAGGATGGCAGACATGATGACTCTCCAGCCAGATGGGGTATGCCCTGCATGGTAATGCAAACTCCTTACCATGTCAATGCCCCCCCATCAATTCCTCACGGCAAGAAGACGCGCGATCGCGGCGGCAATGGGTTGCCCGGTGGCAGACTCATAATAGGAAACCCGGGCGATGGATTGACTTCGAAGCAGACCTACTCGCCATGATGTTCGGGCCAGCCAGCGCATCCTGTTCTCGGATGGCTCCATCGCCCGGATCGAGTGGATCCGGCATGTCACGCGCAAAGAACGACTGGAACTTTACTGCTTGAGGCTCGATGACTGATATAGAGGTGAAGGGACTCTCCGAATTGCAGAAGCTCCTCGATGAGTTACCGGCCCGGATCGAGGCCAATGTGGTGCGCGGGGGATTGCGCGCTGCCGCCAAGGTGATCCGCGATGAGGCCCGGCGTCTGTGCCCGGTGGGTGAGAACCTGCCCAAGGGACATAAGTCCGGAGCGCTGCGCGACTCCATCCGGGTCTCGATGTCCTCGAAACACGGAACCATCACAGCAAGCATCAAGGCCGGGGGCAAGAACAACGTCTACTACGCCCATATGGTGGAGTACGGTACAGCCCACCATCTGATCAAACCCAGGAACCGCAAGAGTCTTTTTATTGCCGGGCTGTTCAAAGAGGTCATTGATCACCCTGGAGCCCAGAAGAAACCCTTCATGCGCCCGGCGCTGGATTCCAAGGTGGATGAGGCCATCAGCACCTTTGCCGAGTATGTCAGAAACCGACTGGACACCGAGGTCACCAAATGAAAGCCGAAACAGCGCTGTATGCCCTGCTCAATGCCTCGAGTGAATTGGGAACATTAGTTTCCAGCAGAATCTATCTGGATACCCGGCCGGAAGCCGATCCCTTGCCCGCCGTGGTGTACGAATTGGTGAGCGATAAACAGGACAACACCCGGGTGGGAGAGTTTGAAACAGCCAAGGCACGACTTCAGGTCAACTGTCTGGGACAGATGGCCGAGGATGCAGCCAATGTGCGTGAAGCCGTGAAGATGGCCTGCCACAATCAGTCAGGGGTCCTGGGTGGTGTCACGGTACTGGCTTGTATTCAGTCTGGCGCTGGCACCGATTCCTACGACGAACTGGTCAATATTTATGTGAAGCCCATGGATTTCATGGTGCATTACCTGCGCTAACGCATCGACATCCCCCCCTTGAGGCCACACAAGTGGTCTTTTTTTATGGAGAACCCCCAATGATCAACTTTGGTTCCGGATACCTTTATGGGATCAGCACCGCGACGAACTCGACCCCGCGCAAATTCGGCACCCTGCAGGATGTCACTTTTGATTTTACCTTCACCACCAAGGAACTCTACGGGCAGCAGAGTTTTGCGGTGGATGTGCGTCGGGGAGAAGGCAAGTTCACCGGCAAAGCCAAGTTCGCCAACATCAGCGGTGGACTGGTGAATGACATCTTCTTTGGCCAGAGTGCCACTCCCGGCCTGATTCTCTCTGCCATCGGAGAGTTGGGCACCATCCCGGCAGCAACCCCCTACACGGTGACGGTGGTCAATGCCGCCGCCATCGACACCGACTTGGGAGTGGTCTATGCCACCACTGGGCTGCCTTTCACCAAGGTCGCCTCCAATCCTGTCACCGGGCAGTATGCCGAGGCCAGTGGGGTCTACACCTTCTCAGCCGGAGATGCAGGGATTCCGGTGCTGATCGATTATCTCTACACCACGGCCACCGGGGGTACCCGCATTGCCCTCACCAACCAGATCATGGGCACCACCCCCACCTTCATGGCGATCTTCACAGCCCATGTAGGACCCAAGGTGGCAACCCTGAAACTCAACCAGTGCACCTCCACCAAGCTCTCCTTTGCCACCAAGATCGAGGACTACGCGATCCCCGAAATGGACTTCAGCATCATGGTGGATTCTTCCAACACCCTGGGCTGGATCTCTTTTGCTGACTGAGGTGAATCATGATTGATGGTACAGAAATCAAATTAGGCGAGACCTCCTTCCTCTGCCCGCCCGCGCCCTTTGCCTGCGTGCGCAAGTACGAGGACATTTTTACCGGAAAATCGGATGCGAGCCTGAACCAGATGGCCGACATCCTGTTCACGAGCCTCAGGCGTAATTATCCGGAGTTGAAGCAGGAGGAGTTCGAGTTCCAGAACCTGGACATCGCCAACTTCCGTGAAGCGTTTCGGGTGTGTCTCTCGGTCAATCAGCCCCAGGAGACTGAGCCGGGGGAAGCAGCGGCGGGGAAGTCATAGCGTGGGATGAGATTTACTGCCAGATCATCGACCGTACCGGTTGGAGCTGGGAGTACATCGATCATTCCATGGACATTCCCCGGTTGTATGCACTGAGGCGCTACTGGGCCCGGCACCCGCCCTTGCGCGAGATGGTGCAGGCCTATCTGGGTATCAAACCCGAAGGGATCAAACAGCAAGTAGAGCAGTTCCCCACAAAACCACCCCACCTGCTCCTGATACAACCATCCAGAACACTGAAGCGGACATGAAAGCCTTCATCGAGATGTTTCAGGCGGCGGGTGGGCGGCGAGGATAACCATGGCATCCAAAATCGGATCGCTCGAGATCGACATCAAGGCCAACATTGCCCGTCTGTCGCAGGACATGCAGGCAGCGCGCAATGAGGTCCAGAAATCCACCCGGGGAATTCAGGGCCATGTCGCGGAAATGCAGAAGAATATCCGCGAGCACATGGAGGGCGTCAAGAAATCCCTCGAGGTCTTCAAGGTCCTGACTGAACTGGGCGGGACCACGGAGATCGGGGCCAAACTGCTGGAATTAGGCAAGTCGGCCGCCGAGTATGGCGATGAAATCGAGCACGCCTCTCAGAAAACCGGGATTTCCACGGAAGCGCTGCAGGGCCTCAAATACGCTGCCGGGCAAAGCGATGTGTCCTTTACTCAACTGCAGCAGGGTTTGTTCCGGCTCTCGCGAGCCATGGCCTCTGTAGGACAAGGCAATAAACAGGTGGCCGGAGCCTTTCAGGGCGTCGGCTTGAGCGCGGCCTCCCTCAAGAATATGCGTATCGAGGATGTGCTCGCGCGGGTGAGTGACGCCTTCGCCAAGAGCCAGAATGGAGCCGCCAAGACGGCGGTTGCGATGCAACTCTTTGGACGCGCCGGAACAGATCTGATTCCGTTTCTGAATCAGGGATCCCAGAACATCGATGCCATGACCCAGAAGGCACAGCAATTGGGACTGGTGCTGGGTGATCAGGCAATCGCTAAGGATGCCCAGTTCAACGAGAGCCTCAAGCAACTGGGAGCCCAACTCAAGATGGCGGCGGTGGGGTTTGGCTCGGATCTGACCCCGGCGATCCAGGGGTTGACGGGGGCTCTATCCGACAGCTTAAAACCCGGTGGGCTACTGTCGGATACTTTGAAGGCCCTGGCCGATGCCGTCAAATATCTGGTGCTGGGACTGGAGTTGGCCTGGCAGTCGCTCGAAGTGGTCACCGCCGCCATGGCGGGCGCCATCGTGACGGTGGCCGGGGTGATCAATTCAGCCCTGCATCTCGACTGGGGTGGCATCAAGGCCGCCTGGAATCGGGGGCTCACGGAAACCAAACTGGCGGTGGACCAGCAGGTGGGGTCCATGATGCACACGATTCTTGCCTTCAAGGGGGAACTCTCGTCAGTTGGGGAATCTTCCGGCAATAAATCATCACCCCTGGGTCAAATGGCCCTGCCTGGGGTCGCTCATTCTGGTCACAGCTCCCACGGTCAGATGAGTGCGTGGCGTGCTGAACTCACCCAGAAGCAGGATCTGGAGGGGGCTTATCACGATCTGTCCAAACAGGATGAACTTGCGTTCTGGCAACAGAAACTTGCCCTCGCCAGAAAAGGCTCGGCAGATTACAACGCGGTGCTGCATCAGGTGGTGAATCTGCAACGCCAGATCTATCGGGCGCAGGTGGCCTCGGCCCAGAAGGCCAGTCAGGAAGAGTTGTCGCTCAAGTTGCAGCAACTCAACAGTGAGGCCAATCTCGAGCGCAATCACCTCAAAACGGTGACCCAGGGCAATCAGTTCCTGCTTCAAATCGGCAAAATCACCCAGGACCAGAAGTTGGCGCGGGATCAGGAGGTGGCGGCTCGGGAATATGCGATTTCACTGGATCTGCTCGGGAAAAAACTGGAACTTTATAAAACAGACGCGAAGGAACGGGCCAAGATCGATGATCAGATCGTCAAGCTCAATGCCAATCGAGAGGCTCAACTGACCCGCGCCACCCAGACGGCGGTGCTGGATAACCAGAAGTCTTACCAGCAGATGTTCGACCCCCTGACTTCGGCCTTTGATACCTCCATCAAGGGGGTCATCATGGGGACCCAGACCTGGCAGCAGGCGTGGCAGCGCAGCCTCACCTCTATCCTTTCCTCGTTCATCGACACAGGGATCAAGATGGTGAGCACCTGGGCCTCGCAGCAACTCGCCATGACCCTGGCCACTGAGCATGATCAGTTATTTTGATGGATTTTCAGGGGGTGGTGATCATTCTGGATGAGGGTCGAGGGGGGTGACGCCCTCACGGGGGTTGATTTCCAACCCCCGTTTGAGCGAGTCTTTAGGTTTCCCAACCAACAAAGACTATCCAAAGTGTCTCACATCTTCTTTTCCGATCCCA
>JAKABO010000057.1 GCA_021796835.1 Pseudomonadota bacterium
GCAGAAACATCCTGGTCCTGGGGACCAGCGCCCGGGCTGCCAAAATCGAGCATCTGTATCATGAAAACGATCGGCAACTGGCTCACCGGATCAATATCCTCGGGTATCTTCCCTATGGGAACATCGCCCACCACCATGTCAGCGCCCAAAGAATCATCCCGCTCTCCGAAGATCTGCTCACCCTGGCCGAAAAATATCGCGCCAAGGAAATCGTGGTGGCCGTGCGCGACCGGCGGGGCAATTTACCCATGGACGAATTGTTTCGCTGTCGCCTGAAAGGCATCAAGGTCACCGAAATCTCGGCTTTTTTTGAAAGGGAAGTGGGGGCATTGCAACTGGATTCGGTGAATACCAGCTGGTTGATGTACTCGGATGGTTTTCAGCATGGCCTGATCGTCAAAAGGATGTTCGACATCCTCGTTTCATCGATCCTTCTGGTCGTCAGTTTTCCGCTCATGCTGGCGGCGGCGCTGCTCGTGGCCCTGGAAGGAAGGGGGGGCCCCATCATCTACACCCAGGAACGCGTGGGTCAGTTCGGCCAGCCCTTCACGATCTACAAATTCCGGAGCATGCGCAAGGATGCCGAGAAGACGGGGCAGGCGGTCTGGGCTTCGGTCAACGATACCCGGATCACCCGTTTTGGGGCCATCATGAGAAAATTTCGCATCGATGAACTCCCCCAGATCTTCAATGTATTGCGTGGAGACATGAGTTTCGTGGGGCCCCGTCCGGAACGTCCGTCCTTTGTCGACGGATTCAATGCCGAATTCCCTCTCTACAAACATCGGCATAATCTGAAACCCGGTATTACCGGTTGGGCACAGGTGTGTTATCCCTACGGTTCCTCCAAGCAGGATACGCTGGAAAAACTCCAGTACGACCTGTACTATGTGAAGAATCACAGCCTCTTCCTGGACATCATGATTCTCATGAAGACGGTTCAAACGGTTTTGTGGGGAAAGGGCGCTCGTTAGCCCATCTGTACAATTAAAGCTGCAGGTTCATTTTAGGGGAAAATTGCTGTGAACATAAACCAAAAAATGCGTCAATTTCTCGGTTATTTAACAACTTCCGGACTGGCACTCTGCAGTCTGGCGATGGTGGGTTGCTCGACCTCCCGCCCCCCCGCCCCCACGAACATCACCGAACCAGACCATTACCACTACATCATCGGCCCCGGAGATACGGTCAAGATCATGGTATGGCACAACAAGGAACTCTCTGAAGCGCTCCCGGTCCGACCCGACGGCAAAATTTCCACCCCGTTGGCCGAGGACATGCAGGCTGCCGGAAAAACGCCGACCCAACTGGCTCGTGACCTGGAAGTAACCCTGGCCAAGTACATTCAAAGCCCCGTGGTCACGGTCATCGTCGAAAAATTCGTGGGACCCTATAACCAGCAGATTCGCGTGATCGGCCAGGCCACCAAGCCCCAGACCCTCCAGTACAACGAGCACATGACGCTCATGGATGTCATGATCGCGGTGGGGGGAATCACGGATTTCGCCGCCGGCAACCGCGCCACCATTCTGCGTACCGTCAACGGCAAGCAGGAGCAATTCCGCGTCAAGCTCCAGAACCTGATGCGGGACGGCGACATCAGCGCCAACGTTCCCATGCTGCCCGGCGACGTGCTCATCATTCCGGAAAGTTTCTTTTGATGAAACGGACAGGATAACGCCCCGACCACTCTACCCGCGCGTTCACTTCGCCCCTCCAAACCATGACTACCTCTCGACGAGGCCAATGAACATGCACGATCTGCTCGATCAACTGTCCGGTTACTTCGCCGATATCCGGAGCCGACCCTGGCACGTCATCCTGACGGCCTGGTGCGTAGCCTGTATCGGCTGGATCGGCATGCTCAACATCCCGGATCGTTATCAGGCCACTGCCCGGGTTTATGTGGACAGTCAGTCGCTCCTGCGCCCCCTGCTCTCGGGCATCACCGTTCAACCCAACGTCAACGAGCAGGTAACGATCATGGCGAACACCCTGATCAGTCGCCCCAATCTGGAAAAGGTGGCGCGCATGACGGATATGGACCTGCTCGCCAAGACCCCTGCGCAAATGGAGGGGGTCATTGCCGATTTGAACAAGAACCTCACCCTGAAAAGCACGGGCTATGGCGACCTGTACACCATTGCCTACGAAAACCGGAATCCGACTCTGGCCCGCAAGGTGGTGCAGGCCCTGCTCACCATTTTTGTGGAAAACGGACTGGGCAGCAGCCGCAAGGACCTCTCCTCTTCCCAGAAGTTCATCGAAGAGCAACTCAAGGACTATGAAGTCAAACTTGAAACCGCCGAAAATGAACTCAAGAACTTCAAGATCAAGAATGCGGGGTTGATGCCCGGCGAAATGGGGCAGGACTATTTTTCAAAGATTTCGGACATGCAGGATCAGATGCGCCAAACCGAAATGGAACTCCACGAGGCAGAAAACCGGCGCGATTCCCTCAAACGCCAGTTGTCCGGCGAGGATCCCACCCTGCTCACCGATGCCATCACTTCTTCCAATACCCCTGAAATCGATGCGCGCATCGAGAGCCTCAAAAAGAATCTCGATACCCTGAGACTGAAATATACCGACCAATATCCCGATATCGTCGCCACCAAGAACCTGATCGAAGAACTGGAAGCTTCGAAGAAGAAAGAATCCAGATCCCGCAAGCCCCTGTCCGGTTCCGGCCCCAGTTCACTCTATCAGCAATTGAATGTTTCCCTGGTGGAAGCCACCGCACAGGCCGAGGCATTGAGGGGAAAACTGGAGAGTTATCGCAGCCAATATGCCCAGTTGCGGGGCCAGGCCAACCGGATTCCGGAAGTGGAGTCCGAATACGCCCAACTGACCCGGAACTACGACATCTACAAAAAGAACTATGAAACCCTGCTGTCGCGGGGAGAATCCGCGAAATTGTCGGGCGAAATGCAGAACAAGACGGACATCGTGGATTTCAAGGTCATCGACCCCCCCAGGGTTCCCCTGACCCCCTCATTCCCGAACCGCCCCCTGCTGGCTTCCATCATCCTGCTGGGCGCACTGGTCTGCGGCCTGGCCCTGGCCTTCCTGATGGGTCAGATCAAGCCGCTGATACGCTCGAAAAAGAATATCGAAGCCATCACCGATTTCCCCCTGCTGGGGATCATTACCCTGATCGAAACCCCGCAGTCCCGCGCCCTGAAACACCGGAGCAGGATTTTTCAGGGAGTCGGGCTGGGCGGACTATTCGTGATTTACGCGGGGATCATGACCAAATATCTGATGAGTGCTGCGCAATGAGTATCATCGAAAAAGCCGCCGGCAAACTGGAACAACGGACCGCAGCCCCTGCCGTCCCCGAATTGAAGGGCCTCGACCTGGTCCAGGAATCCGCGCCGGTCCCGCCAGATGAGGGGCCACGTGCGCTCCCGCCTTCCGAAGATCCGTTTTCCGAAACGCCGGCAGGACGAAAGACAGCGGAGGGCAGCACGCCCCTGTTTTCAAAAATCGACCTCGAGCGTCTGCGTCACCTGAACATCGTCACCCCCACGGGGGAGTATTCGCTGACGGCAGAAGAGTTTCGCATGATCAAGCGTCCGCTTCTCAACAATGCGTTCGGTGGCGAGAAGAAATTGAAGAACAGCAATCTGATCATGGTCACCAGTGCCCTGCCCGGCGATGGGAAATCCTTCTGCGCCCTCAACCTGGCCATCAGCATTGCCATGGAGATGGACCGGACCGTAT
>JAKABO010000058.1 GCA_021796835.1 Pseudomonadota bacterium
AAGTATCCTTGGTGAATGCCTGGTTGATGGCAAATTCCGCCGTCTTCGAGGCGGTCATGCCCGTCACCTGATCCCACCCGTTGTTGACCCCCATGGTCACGGTGGTCGCATCCGTCAGAGCGTTCACGGCACGCACCCCCGTATGGGTAAAGGGGCTGTGGCCGTAGAGGATGGAACGGGTAATGTTGGTATCCGCCACACTGTTGGGGACTTCAACGCCCGACAGGGAATTGAACTTCCCGCCGATCAGGGTCCAGGGTCCGGTGGCGTATTGCATGTACGCCTGGGTGGGATCAAAGTTCCCCCCCGACCCCATGGTGGAATTGTATTGGTTGAGATTGTTCCCGGAGCAGGCGCCGTAGGAACACAGGTAACCCGCGTTGCTCCCGGCGATCAGATCCACCAGCCAGCCCATCCCCTGCTTGGGGGTTTGGGACATGGTGATGGAGGCCTGGTTGAGGCTGAAGGAATTCTTGCTGGTATCAAAGACCTGGACATTGGGATCAGGCATCTGGTTATGGCCGATGTACCCGGCATCCAGATAACCGGACACATCGATGCTGGAAGCCTTGAACAATTTGGCGATGGTCATCTCCGGCTCTGCGCTGGTTTCATCTTCCTTTGCACTGGCGGCCGTCATCATCCCCATCATCAAAAGACAGGAGGTCACTTTGAGGGGGAAGGGCAGGGGGGCTTTCATGAGGTTTTCTCCTTGAGGTATGGATCGATGAATGAAAATATGGAGCCAATCATAGAAAGATCGACGCAAAGAATTCATAAAGAAAATGAACCAAGCCATGAAATTTGAATCAATTCCGTTGATCAAATCCCCCTTTTCAAGGTCGTCCACCGTCCAAACTTTCGTGATGAAAACTGTGATCCGTCGATGGGGTAGCGCTGTCCTGCTGGGGTTGTGGGGGCTTGTGGTGTGTGCGGATCTGCGGGCTGAAACCCTGGCAGAGGGCCTGGCCCAGGAAACCCAGGCCTGGACCCAGGGCAGTTATGCCTTGCCCGAACCGGAGCGGGAGGCATACTTTGCCCGCCTGCAAAATCAGGCCCACGATTTGTCCCGGCACTATCCCAATCGGGCCGATCCCCTCGTCTGGGAGGGCATCATTACGGCCACTCATGCCAAATATCAAAATATTTTCAGTGCGTTGGGAACGGTTCGAAAAGCCCGGGACATTCTCCTCCAGGCCGTGGCCATCGATCCCACGGCCATGGACGGGTCCGGCTTGATCACGCTGGGCGCCCTCTATTTCAGGGTCCCGAAATTCGGTTCGTTTGGAGATGACGACAAGGCACGTGACTATTTTCAACGGGCCTTGAAGGTGGACCCGGACAATATCGATGCCAACTTTTTCTATGGAAAATTTCTCCTGGCCCAGGGAGATAAAGCCCATGCCCTGATTTGTCTCAAAAAGGTGATCGATGCGCTGCCTCGTCCCCAAAGCGTCGAGGCGGATCGGGCACGCCAGGCAGAGGCACAGGACCTGCTGTCTCAAAATTTTTGAAGTTGACCGGGTTTGTGTTTTTTGAGCAGGCGCGCAGCAAGTGACCGAGCACAATGGGGTTTTCAGGGAGAAGCCCATGACCCATGTACGACACTGGACCAATGCGCAATTGCTGGCCTGCCTGTTCGGGACCCGCGGCAATTACCGGGCCTGCGAGGAAACACTGGAACCCCTGTTCAGCGAAATGGATGGAAAACTGCAACGCAAGGGGCAGGCCTTGCGGGAAGTCCTGAGACGCTGGTTGGAAGAACGATTGCGCCGGGGGGAGGTCATGGGCCAGCCGGCTGTGGTCAAGGATTATCTGCGCCTGATTTTCAAGGGGCAGACCCATGAGTCATTCTGGGTCCTGTATCTCGATGCCCAGCATCAACTGATTCAGGCAGAAGAACTGTTCCGCGGGACCCTGACCCAGACTGCCGTGTATCCCCGCGAGGTGCTGAAGGGGGCCTTGCGGCACAATGCGGCAGCCATCCTGCTTTCTCACAACCACCCTTCGGGGATGGCCCGCCCCAGTGCCGCAGATCGCCAGCTGACAGAAGTGCTGAAACGGGCTCTGGGATTGGTGGACATCCGGGTACTCGACCACTTCGTGGTGGCTGGTCCGGAACTGGTGAGTTTTGCCGAGCAGGGCTGGTTGTGAGCCCTCGCCCTAATTTTCGGTGCCGACCCGGGCCAGTTCCCGGGTCAGTTCGGCTTCATCCAGTCGTCCCAGTTTGACCCAGATCACCTGGTCCCGGGGGCCCAGCAGAACGGTCATGGGCAACCCCTGCTGGGCATTCCCCAGGTTCCTGGTGAGGGTCAGGGTGTCGTCCTGGCCGATGAGGTTGGGATAGGGCAGGGGGTGCGCCTTGACGAAGGCGTTCACCGATTCGGGGCTATCCATGGCAATGCCGATGAATTGTACATTCCGGACGGACCACTGGGGGTATAGTCGGGTCAGCATGGGCAGTTCGGCGCGACAGGGGGTGCACCAGGGGGCCCAGAAGTTGATCAGGCGATAGCGCTGGGGCCATTGCCCGAGGGACTGGGGGGTCCCCTGCAGGTCGGGCAGGGTCAACCTGCTGAAACCGGGAGGCGCGACCGGGGGTGGGGTGGGTTCCTGTCTGAAATGAAACCCGAAGGCCAGCAACAGGGTTGTGGCGACGATCACGCCCCCTTTCCATAACTTCCCATTCATTTATTTCTTTCCATTCTGCGCCCGAGGGCTCGTGATAAAATCCTGCCACTCACCCGCTACTCTAACAGAGTCAACCCTGACTTTCACCGTGGTCAGATACTTTAGGAACACACAGGATTATGGGAAAAGAGGTTAAAGTTCCGGACATTGGCGATTTCAGGAATGTTCCGATCATCGAGTTGCTGGTCAAGGAAGGGGATCTGCTGACGGTGGATCAACCCCTGATCACCCTGGAATCGGACAAGGCGACCCTGGAAGTTCCTGCCCCCGAAGCGGGAAGGGTGGAGCGGGTGCTGGTCAAACTGGGGGAACGGGTGTCCGAGGGTTCGCCCATTCTCATCCTGGCGGTGCCGGGGGAGGAATCGGTGGTCCCCTCTCCGGTTCCGGTGACTCGTGCGGATCCGGTGATGACGCCCGTGGATGCGCCCGTGGATGCGCCCGTGGATGCGCCCGTGGTGGCGCCCTCTTTTTCCACGGTTCCTGTCTCTGCTCCCCGGTTGACGCCTGCGGGAGAAGAAGCGTTACATACGGCCCATGCCAGTCCGACGGTGCGTCGTCTTGCGCGTGAACTGGGGGTGGATCTGGGACAGGTGCAGGGCAGCGGGCCCCATCAACGAATTCTGCGCGAGGACATCCAGAATTTCGTCAAGGCGGCGCTACAGTCTTCGCGTTCTCAGGGGGGCGGGTGGGGCATGGGGGATCTGCCTGCCTGGCCAACCGTGGATTTTGCCAAATATGGCCCGGTGGAGACGCGCCCACTGGGCCGGATCAAAAAGTTGTCCGGGGGATACCTGCACCGCAACTGGCTCATGATTCCGCACGTCACCAACCACGAGGAAGCGGACATCACGGAATTGGAAGAATTCCGTCAGGACTTGAATCGTGAGGCGGGACCGGAATTCCCCCGAATCACCCTGTTGACCCTGGTGCTCAAGGCCCTGGCGGCGGTATTGCCGGATTTTCCGGAATTCAACGC
>JAKABO010000059.1 GCA_021796835.1 Pseudomonadota bacterium
ACTGCCCAACAAGGATTCGCCTGCCCCGGGAGAGTCTCCCGTCCGCTTCCGCCAGCGCCGTCGTTGCAGGAGTTGGGTGAGGTAGTCCAGGGAAGCATCCCCGTTCACGAAAAGCTGGCTCAAGGACACTCTGAGCGCCAGGGGCGATTCCACACCGCCCGTGTCCAGCACCGGCGTTGTGGGCTGGAGCGCGTTACCTCTGGAGACCAGGTTCCGGATCGAGGAGGAAGGCTGAAGCGGCGCAGAGATCAGGGCATTGAGACGATTCCAGGCCGCCCGGCGGGAACGCCACGCCGATGCCGAATCCCCGGAATCCTCCTGGGCATAGGAAAGGACCAGCAACCACTGGGGGTCTTCCTTCATTTCCCTGACTTCCCGGGCCAGGTACCCCAAGGCCTTTTCAGGCTGGTTCATGCGGACGTAGGCCGCGCCTGCGACCCCCCAGTAAATCGAGTCGGCTTCGATCCGGTGGCGCCAGGCGTAGAGCACGGTGCTCAATTCCTCGTCCGAACCAAAGTCCACCAAAGCCCATAGATAACCCACGCGCTGGGCATCACCGACCTGAGGCAACGCCATTGCCCGGTGCATGTCGGCCAGGGCCAGTTTCCAATGCCCGCTGCGCAGGAAATAATCCCCCCGTGCCATCAGAAAATCGACATTGGTTTCAAACTCGGCCCGCTGTTTGGCCGTGAGTCCCTGCAACAAGGCATACACCCGTCCCCAGGCCCGGGCGGTGGAATAACTGCTCATGGCATTCAACAAGGGTTGCAATTTGCCCGTCAGGCGGAATTCCAGTTCAAAAAGCCTGCCGGCATCCAGAGGATACCCCGCGTAGTAGTTCTCCATGTCCCTGAGGTCATCGCCATCGTAACCCCCGGTCTCCAGCAATTTCCTGTGCCCTTCAGTGGCAGCCTGATCATGGTGCGACAAATCCGCCACTTCCGCATAGGCTCGCCAGAAGGGGGCATTCACCTTGTCCACCCCCACCCTCGATTTGACCTGAACCAACTCGTCGAAGGCCGCCTGGGGGTCCTTTTTTTGCAGATCGATATCCGCCATGTCGATGGCATAACGCGGGGAGGGTCCGTAGTCCGCCTGCAAGCGGTGTAACGCCCACAGCGCCTTGTCTTCATCCCCCAGATCTTCGGCCAGTTGGGCATACCGTTCCAGCAGGGGAACCCGCATCGACCCGACTGCTCGAGCCTTCAGAAAATCCAGGCTGGCCTCCGGCTCGGCCAGGCGCTCATGGGCAGCAATGATCTTCCCGATCAACTCGAGGTCATCGGGATTGCGCCCGGATTCATGCAGCAAGGCCGTCAGGTAACTCCGATCGTCATTGATCTGGCGAGCGATCCTCAGAACATTCTGCCAGGCCTCCTCATCGTGGGTGGCCTGGGCATAAATCAACCAATTCTCCAGAGCCACCTTGGGCTGACCACTCCACAACGCCACCTGGGCCAGACGTTTGGTCCAGACCGCGGGATCGAGATGACGCTCCAGCGCCTTGCGACAAACCGCCTCCGCATCCTTCAGTTGACCATTCCCCACGAACGCGCTGTACATCAACTCGAAATCTTCGAGGGTTTTGTGGCTGGCCCCGGCCGTTGCGGCCCACCCCCCCTTCCTCGGCTCCAGGGTCCCCGGCCGGGGAGACTGCTCGATTTCCGGCGTGACATCCTTGACGAAGGTGGCGTCCTCGGCGTCGGTTCCGGCGTTGGCCCCCACCCCCAACCCGTTGATTTCCGGTTCCTGATCGGCCGTACGACGAAAATGGGCAGGCGCCCTCGCCCAAAGCGAAGCGCCGGACATCCCGTCGGAAAACCTGGGCGCCTGCCTGCGGGAAGACAGCCAGGCCGAACCTGCCCCCGTGCCCGCCCAACGAACCCGGCGCACCGCTGGCGCGACGCTGTCCTCGCGCCGACTGAGTTGCAGCAGAAGTTTGGCGTATTTCAATTCAAGATCATGCCGTTGTGCACTTCTTGCCAGTCTGAGCATGGTCGCCACCGCTTCCGGATCCCGTTCCAGACCTGCCATATGTGCATCGGCAGCAACACAGGCTGCTTCGACCTGGTTTCCCGCCTCCAGGGCAGCGACCCCTGCCGCCCAGGCGCGCCGTTTGTCCGAAACGGCCCGGGACAGCCGTTCGACCTGGAAGAAGGCTTCTGCGGCAATGGCGTAATGCTGGCTGTCCTGCGCGGCCTTGCCATAACGTGCGTACCACAGGCGTGCGCGTTCGGTATCCTGGTCCGCGAGGGCCTGATAGTCGTGGGACATCACATCGAAACTGGAGGCGTCCCGAGCCATCCGGACGAGGTGCTCGAGAGTCGGCACATCCCAGTGATAGTCGAGCGTGCGGTGCAGCAGTTGGCGCGTCTCCTCCAGGTAATGCGCCCGTTGAGCGCTCTGCAGGGGGTATTCAAAGGCCCGTTGCTCTGCGACCCGGACGCGAATGAACAGGGCCCGTGCCTGGTCCTGTTTCCCCCCCAGATCCTGCAAACGCTGCGCGGTCATGAGCGCCGAATCCCAGTGCCCGAGGGTCATGTACTGCCAGGCCAGGGTTTCCAGCATGGCGGGTTGATTCGGATGCCCTGCCAGCCGGCTCTCGAGATAAGCGATGGAAATGCCGGTGGGTTTATAGGGGTCCACCGTTTTCAGAAAATCTTCATTGCCCTGATAGGCTGCGGCCATGGCCAGCAGAATTCCTGCCCCGAGAACCAGCGTCAGCCACGGACGGACGATTTGTTCCCGCTCAATCATGACAGTGAACCTCGATGCCATGCGCAGGACCAAGTTCTCCCCCGGAAGACGGGAAGGAGATCTTCAGCCGTCCCTTCCCCCCCTCCGTGGGCTGAACCGCCTGGCCATCCACCTTGAACCGACAGGCAGGGTCCACGTGTCCCAACAATACGTAGGGCTGGTAATACCCCCGGGCATCGAAACGAATCGTTCGACCTTGCCTCTCGAAATGGGTGATGTACGCCGTGGCGGCCGACACATAGGGCAGACGGTCGGGCGGGGAATTTGCAGACACCAGCGACACGTGGGCCTGGTCATCCCCCAGATGAAGATAGGTTCCGCCAGGGACGGGCAGGTACCCGATCACCCCGACGGAACGGTCCAGATCGGGGATCTCACCCACCGGCAAACGGAATTCCCGGAGACTCCTGCCGGTTCGAATCTGCCACTGCCCCTCCTGCAGGGCCACCGACGCATGACGGGCATCCAGCACCTTCTGGATGAAGTCCGAGGTATACACCGGGAATACCGGTTGTTTCAACGTCACATCGTACACATTCTGGAGCGCTTTCAGGGAGGCCAGCTTGGTACCGGAATAGAAGTGGAAATAGATGTCCACCGGTTTGATTCTCAGCGGAAATTCGGTAATTTCGTAGGTTTCCAGCACCCGCACCATGCCATAGAAGGGGCGAGTCCAATCGTTCGTGTAGATGTTCTCGTTCATTTCCGCTGCGTAGATCTGGTAATTCT
>JAKABO010000060.1 GCA_021796835.1 Pseudomonadota bacterium
GAGTTTTACACGCAGAACTTCAATCTGCCCCCCCTGAACAGTCACCAGAAATCCCTGATCGGTCATTCCGGAGATTTCCCCGACCTTACCCCGCACCGCGCCAAAAGTCCGGAACAGATGCTTGCGGACCTCAAAGATCTGAAGTTTCTTTCCGCCCAGCAAAGTCCAGGCGCCCGGAGCGGGGTTACACCCCCGAATCAGGTCGTGGATGACCGTCACATGCTGTGCCCAATGAATCTCGGCCTCAGCACTCCGGCACCAGCCTTCGTAACTGGCCTGCGCCTCATCCTGCACCACTTCCTGATGCGTCCCCGCCACCACCTGATCGGCAGCTTCCAGCAACGCCTGTACGCCCAGGGGAAAAAGATGGTCGAAATACACCGAACCCAGGGTATCCTCCGGGCCGATGGGGACCTTTTTTTGCAGGATGATGGGCCCCTCGTCCAGCCCGTCGGTGGGACGGAAAATGGTCAGACCGGTTTCCCTCTCTCCGCGCAGGATGGGCCAGTTGATGGAACTGGGGCCTCGATAACGGGGCAACAGGGAAGGATGGTACTGAATCATCCCGTGGGTAGGAACGGAAACAAATTCCTGGGGGGCAAATTGCAGCACATAAGCCATGATCCCGATTTCCGGGGCCAGTTCACGCAGGATCTGGATGGCTTCCGGGGCTTTCAGACTGGGCAGTTGAATGACCCGGAGCCCTTTTTCCTGTGCGGCCTGCCGCAAGGGATCGGGCCTGGCTCCTTCCTTCTCCGGCGCGCAAAACACGCCCACCACTTCGTCTTGGCGGGCCAGAAAGGCATCCAGTACAGCCTTGCCGAAATCCTGCTGTCCAATGATCACCACTTTCATTTGTTGAAGGCTCCATTCTGACGATGACGTTCGATGGTCTCGGGCGACCATTGCAGGATTTCCTGCAACAGTTCATCGGTATGCTCCCCCAGCAGGGGAGAACGGGTGATGTCCACCTTGTTGTTGGACAACTTGATGGGCATCCCGACGTTATGCCAGGGCCCCCGTTCCGGATGATCGAGCGGAACGTACATCTCACGCAACCGGACATGCTCGTCTTCAGCCAGATCCTGGGTACTCATGATGGGACCACAGGGCACATCCAGTTCATTGAACAAAGCCATCAATTCCCGTTTGGTATGACCCAGCGCAAAATTTTCCAGAATCTGCCACATCTGTGACTGGTTTTTACGCCGTTCGGTCAACGTTGCAAAACGCGGGTCCGTGACCAACGCCTCCCCACCGATCCGGCGTGCCAGAGCATCCCAAACCACTTCCTGAACCACCACGTAGATGAAGTCGTTGGGGCCTCCGGGTTTGCAGCGAATGGCATTCCCCAGTTGTCCTCCCCCCGAATCATTGCCGCTACGGGGCGTTGCCTCGTTTCCTTCCGTGGGCACCGAGTACTCGGGCAGCGCCCCGCGCGTCAAACGCTGGTGGTCGCGAAACTTGACCCGACACAGGTTCATGACCGCATCCATCATGGCCACTTCCACAAACTGGCCGCGCCCGGTCCGGTGGCGCGCATTGAGTGCAGCCAGGATCCCGATGGCCAGATGCAATCCGGTCCCCGAATCCCCGATCTGCGCGCCCGTAACCAGAGGTGGTCCATCGTTGAATCCCGTGGTACTCATGGATCCCCCCATGGCCTGAGCCACGTTCTCGTAGGCCTTGAATTCGGCATAGGGACCGGTAGAACCGAATCCCTTGATGGAAGCCATGACGATGCGCGGGTTCTTCGCATGGATGGCCTCCCAGTTATAGCCCAACCGATCGAGCACGCCGGGGCCAAAGTTTTCCATGATGACATCGCATTCCTGCAGGAGAGCTTCAAAAACCTCCTTGCCAGCCGGATTTTTCATGTTCACCGTGATCGACCGCTTGTTGCAGTTGAGCATGGTGAAATACAGACTGTCTGCCCCTGGAATATCGCGCAACTGTCCCCGGGTGATATCACCGCTCGGTGGTTCAAATTTGATCACATCCGCCCCCAGCCAAGCCAACAGCTGGGACGCCGTGGGCCCAGCCTGCACATGGGTCATGTCAAGGATGCGTACACCTGCCAATGCTTTGTCCATGAATCCCTGTCTCCCGCGATTATTTGTACATGGTCTGGTTCATCGTTCCGCTGGAATACTTTTCGCGGTCGATCACCACATCCACCAGGGCCGGTTTTCCAGAATCCCGGGCTTTTTCCAGGGCCGGTCGAATGTCTGCCGGATCGGTCACGCGAATCCCGAACCCTCCCATGGACTCGGCAAAGCGATCGAAGCGCACATCTTCGAGGATATTGCCCACGTCGCCCCGCTCTGCCCCATACTTCCGGGCCTGTCCATAACGAATCTGGTTCCAGGAAGCGTTGTTGCCGATCACGCCGACAAAGGGCAATTTATTACGCACCATGGTCTCGAAGTCAAAACCAGTCAAACCAAAGGACCCATCTCCAAACAACACCACCACGTCACGTTCGGGCTGCAACAATCGGGAAGCCAACGCAAACCCTGTCCCCACCCCCAGGGTTCCCAGAGGACCTGGGTCCATCCACCCCCCGGGTTTATGGGGTCGCACCACCGATCCGGAAAAAGTCACAATGTCTCCGCCATCACCGATGTACACCGTGTCCTCCAGCAGAAATTCATTGATTTCGTGAACCAGACGAATGGGATGAATGGGGGTGGCATTGGCGTCGATAATGGCCCGGTTCTTGCCTTGGGATTTGGCCTCTTCCGCCCGTAACAGATCGAGAAAAGGGTCGTGACGACGGGCCGTATCCCCGGCAGAGGCCTCACACAGGGCATTCACCACCGCACGAATGTTCCCGACCAGACCGATGTCAAAGTCCCGGTTATACCCCACATTGCGATAATCCATGTCGAGAATGATGATGGTCGCCTTGGGATTGAGTCGACGCCCGTATCCCATACGGAAATCCAGGGGCGTCCCCGCCAGCAGAATGACATCGGCCTGATCAAAAGCGGTCTTGCGGGAAGACATCAAACCATAGGGGTGAGTGCGCGGCAAAGTCCCGCGTGCCGCACCATTCACATAAATGGGCATGTTGAAGTGCCGGGCGAAGCGGTCGATGGCCTCATGGGCACGGCAGGTACGTGCCTGCGTGCCGAACAGGGCGACCGGGCGCTCGGCGCGGGCCAGGGCCTCGGCAGCCCGGGCAATTTCATTGGGATCTCCGATGAACTCCCCCTTGACCCGGTAATTGACCGGAATCCTAACCTTCGACACCTCCACCCGCGCATCCAGGACATCATGGGGAATCTCCAGATATCCCGGCCCCGGTGCGCCATGAAACATCTCGCGAATCGATTGCCCCATCATTTCCGCGCAGCGTTCCGTGGTCATGACCGTGGAAGAAAATTTTGAAATGGGTGTCATCATGGCCACATGGGGCA
>JAKABO010000012.1 GCA_021796835.1 Pseudomonadota bacterium
TGTTAGCCTGTGGAGAATCGGCGCAGTCAGGCCGTTCCGTGAAGCAGGAACCCACCGAAGTGACTCAAGCAGCCTCTGCTTGAGCGCCGTAGGAATCCCCTTGCTTTAGCTGGGGGAGGATGTCAAAAGATGACCATCCTGATCGACAATGTACGCTCATATGACTATTTAAAGGAGGATGAATCAATGAAAACTGCCACCGTGGCGAATGCCAAATCGCATCTATCCGCCTTGCTCGCTGAAGTCGAAGCTGGCCAAGGTGTCGTTATCACCCGCCGTGGAAAGCCAGTGGCACGTCTCGTTCCCGAGCCGCGATCAGGGGGGTTCGACTGGTCTGACTTGCGTAATTGGGTGTCTGCGCCGCCGACATCGGGTATGACCGTTGCCGAAATGCGCGAACAGGACCTGCTGTGATTTATCTTGACACTTCGGTGCTGGGCGCGATCTTTTTTCGAGAGGCTGGCGCGGCCAATCTTGTGGCTCGACTTGAAAGCCAGCGTAAAGCGAAGTTGATGATTTCGGCCTGGACGCTAACCGAGATGGCCAGCATCGGTGGCATCAAACAGAGGATGGGTGCCATTAATGCTGACACTCGCCAGCAGGCCATTGCCAATTTTCAGCGGTTTGCATCCATGTACCTTGTCACGGTAGAAATTGATCCGGCAGATTTTCGTACCGCAGCGGTACTTATCGAATCGCCTGCCGTCCTGCGTGCAGGGGACGCACTGCATCTGGCAATCGCTCGTCGTTTGTGTGCTAAAATCGCCAGTCTTGACCACCGGTTGTGTGCGGCGACTGAGGTGTTGGGGATGGCCAGATTTGAACTTTCGTGAGATGCACCAACCGTTAAAGGCTATACGGACATTGCTGGCATTGTCCATGTTCCAGATATCAACCATAGCGTTTCCGTTGTATGGTGGACAGGAAACTGACCGGCATTGCATCAGCGCTCATGCGCCCATTGCACCGCCTCATCAATAAGGTCGGTCAACTCGGTCTCGCTCATACTTGAGGTGGCTACTCTCGGTACCCGGATGAACGGAGCCGGTGGCGAGTAATGTTTCCCTCATGCAGATCACGCAGATCACGCAGATCGGCGAGTGCCAATTCAACTACACGATCGAGGACTTCCGCCGGTACCAGGCGCGACCTTTTTCTTCCCAAAATGGGCTAATGTGGCCGCAAGAAATTGCAGAACATTGTTGGCAGAGCGAGGTCAGAGAAACTTCCGGCGAGAGCGCAAAGCCGTCCCTGGAACGCGCCGGGCGGGATTAATACTGCATCCGTTCAGCATGAAATTGGCTGAGTTATGCCGCACCGATGTGGCGCGCACCGCGCAATGGTTCCATTTTGCCGCTCCAACGTGCGCCCTCGGTCAAAAGTTGCGGAAAACGCCCCAGCAGACTCGCCACAATGCGAGCGGGAACGGGTCGCATGAACAAATGTGCGAATAGTGCGGCCATACGCATGCGCTGTGAAAAATTGTCGCGCCAAGCCATCACATAGTCAAGCCGGATACCTTCAAGCATCCGGCTTGAATGAGGCCCCTCGCTGCGCAGATCCGGGTGTGCAATCAACTGTCCGCACAACAAAGCCGAGGATTGGATGGCCATGCTGATGCCTTCGGCAATAATGGGATGCGGTTCGACGGCTGCATTTCCGATGACAAAAACACCCGCGTGACCGAAGGCGTGAATTCCCGTCCTCAGCGGACCCGCGGACAACCATGAGCCGTCCAGCGTCGCCGTGGACAGTGCCAGGGCGACACCTTTGCACGATGCCCCGATATGCGCAAAGACTGCAGCACCGGCTCTTATATGAGGAAACTGTTTTCGGCATTGTTTCAACTGGTCGCGGCGTATGCAACATGACAGGCTGACGCGACCACCATCCGTGTGTACCATTCCGCCATATCCGCCTGGGAATGCGAGCAAGGGCATCAGGTCAAGAGGTAGTGTACTGTCAAGAAAATTGGCTTTGAAGCCGAACAGATCCGAGGCACGCGGAGGACGGTCCCAATCCTGGGTTGGCATCACGCCAGACTCCCAGGAGCCATGCGCAGCAAGGATCAACCCAGAATTCAATACATGGATATCTCCCCTGTGCTTATTGATAATTGTGCACTCGTAGCCATCATCGTTCGCAACGAACCCTGAGAGAATATACGGCTGCCATACTTCAGCACCAGCCTCTACTGCATACTTGAGCAACTGCGTATCCAAATGCTCGCGTCCCACGGCCCTGCCGCCTTCTTCCTTACCCCCGGTCTGTGAAGCCATTTGAGCAGTTACCATTGCATCGCCGACGTAAACCCCTATCCGGCGTACGACAGGTCCAGCGATTTCCATCAAATGATCCGCAACCCCAAACTGCTGCAACAATGACCAGGTCACTCCGGAAATGAATTCTCCGCACACCTTGCGCCGCGGAAACAGTGCCTTCTCGACGATGGCGACTCGCCACCCCACCTGCGCCAGGAGCATGGCAGCAGTGGCGCCGGACGGGCCGCCACCCACAACGATTGCGTCATAGCCAGTTTTCATTCAGGGATCTTTCCGTATGGCGAAAAAACAGTGGCCGAACAATCCCGCTGAATATTCCCACATTACCCAATCCTGAGGATTGGGCCACAATTTGGACAACTCTTTCGCACGAAATCCTGCATGCACACTCGATACTGCATCTTGCCGCGTCACTGGTCCGGCCCCCAGAAAGCCAACCAAATGACTTCCCACCAGTGTCAGGGAAGAACGCCTTGGCTCGAAACAAAGGAATACACGACAGCGCATTGCTATCCCTGCCAGTAGACGCGTGAGTTCGTCCGGCGAAAAATGATGCATGAACAGATTGGCGAAGACGACATCCAAGGGTGTATTGTCGGATTCTGCCAGCCAGTCGAATATGTCTACTGTCATAACGCAGGGGTTCCAACCGACTTTGTGGAAGCCTTCGAGTGTTTGTGGCGTGACCAGATTCAGCTGGTCCAGCAAAGCGATATGGGCGTCCGGCCAACCGGCAGACCGCCGCTGTGCCAAGCGGAGCATCAAGGAGCCGTCCCCTGCGCCAAGTTCAAGCAGGTTGCGCGGGCGGAATCCGGCAGTGCAGCAGTCCAGTGCATGTTGCACGATCGGCAGGGTCGCCATCGCGCGATGGATGCGTCGCAGGTCTTGCCTGGAACGTTGCGCACGCGGATCCTCAACTGCAAGGCTATCTAACAATTCCGGCTCGACGCGCCGCGGTAAACTCAAGCCCACTTGTGTTTTCTCCTGGTTCCAGCCGAACTTACGCTGCCTTGAGCAAGGCGCCGTGGCAACTGAATCCGGCGCCGAAGGAGGATATCCACCACCATCCGGGCTTTGCATTGTCCTTAAGTGCTGCCTGCAACACAAAATAAATAAAGGCACTGCTCATATTGCCGTATAGACGAAGCATATCTGCGCTGTAATGCAGATCTTCAGTCGTGATTTTCAGTTGATTTTGTAGTGCAATCAGCACATCCCGTCCGCCTGCGTGCATGATCCAGGCACTCATATCCTCCGGTTTCAGGTTTGCGCCATTCAGCACTGTGTTCAAAACCTGCTGAGCATGACCGGCAGCCAGCCAGGGAACCGTCCTGCTCAGGACATTACGTAGCATCCCCTGACGTGTCTCGAAAAATAGTGCGTCGCGCTCCGCCGGGTTGATGAGTGATGCAAATCCTTTCCACTCGATGCTGCGTCGCCGTGGATTCTGATGTCTGGACAGCACTGCTGCTCCAGCCCCATCGCCGAATAGGCAGGCACTGATCAACACACCTGGATCATTGTCAAGATACATTGCCGCACTGCTCACCTCGACACAAATTGACAGTACATTCAGACAACTGCCGGTCGACAGCAATGCTTCGGCGAGGCGCCAATTGGGCAGCGCCGCCGCACATCCCTGTCCGACCAGATCAAAAGCGAGCACATCGGTTCGTAGCCCCAGGCGTTCGATAACGTAACTGGTCAACCCCGGACAGAGGTAACCCGTGCAAGTGCTGATTACCACACCATCAATTGCGCTGGCATCGATACCGGCCTCCTTCAGTGCGGCCCCGCCAGCAGTTGCCCCCAGCGCGGGGGCATTGTCCAGAAAGCGGCCGTGCAGAGTGTCCGGGTCGATACTAAACACTTCATCCAGTGATTCGACGGCGAGCGACCTTGATTCGATGCCATTGTCCTTCTTGAGGACTGTTTCCATGATCATGTGTGAACGCAGATCAAGCCTTTGGAACCATTTCGAGGTCTTGAAGGCTTCCCAGCAGTCGGCTTTACTATAACGGTACGGCGGATTTGCCGTACCCAGGCCATTGATAAACATACAAACTCCAGAAGTAATCCGGTTAACTTTCCGATTCGAACCGCGCACAGACATGATTCGCGTCACCTATGCATGAATTCAGTGTCGGAGAAATGGAATCCCGGAACGTAGTTCCATTTCAATACACCTGCTCATTTTCCAGAATGCCAACGTATGATGTCAGGAACCGTGCGTTAGCCCACATTTGTCAATGGCCAACAGATTTGACCCACTTTTGGCCATTAATTTTGACCCACCCCAACCCCAGAACCACCGCCTAATTTTTGTCTCAGACGGTAGCTTTCACCACCCAGCATGAATATCTGTGCATGGTGTAGTGGAACACCAGTGCGTCAAGACCGACAGGGACAGCGGGATCGTCAACGACGCCAACGATTGGGCCGTGGAAACTTTGGGGAATGCCCGGTACCCGCTGGAACTGTTCCAGCGAGTCATCACCGTCAGTTTGGAGACCTTGAAGATTGTGCGGTCATTGCCTGAGTTGGACATTCAGCCTGTGAATGTTGGTGTGGACACCACGCGGCGAGGTTCGCCGTATTATCTCATTGAGGAAAACTAATGACCGCGAAACCGAAAAAATCCTCCCTGCCTTGGGTTGATCCTGATGATGCCCCAGAGGTTACGGATCAATGGGTCTCGGTAGCGAGTCTGTACGATGGGAATAGACTTGTTCGTCGTGGGCGACCTGTTGGCAGTTTGAAGGCTACGCCGACGTGGTCTCGACTGTTTCTGTTGAACGGGGACAATTCGGGGACAATCAGAATGAGTTTGGGTGAGACGAAATGAGAAAAACGGGGACAAAACGGGGACAGTGAGAGGCTTAAAACTTCAAAAAAACACAATTTATGGGAAAAATATCAAGAATTGTGTTAGTGTAACTTACTGATTTGTATATTATTTTATGGTGGGCGGTACTGGGATCGAACCAGTGGCCCCTGCCGTGTGAAGGCAGTGCTCTACCCCTGAGCTAACCGCCCTTTCTGGATCGTTACGGCTCATGGAACTCGAATGGGTTGACCCAAACCAGATTGTGAGCGTTCACGGTATCTCGCTAAAGGACGCCCATTCTACCGGGTTTTAGAGTCTGACGCAATCCACGTAAAACTTGGATTCCCCGTTGCTGCCGGTCTTGGACAGGCCATGAATGTCTGTTTCAAAGCCAGGAAAGCGTTGATTGAAGGAACGGGCAAATTGCAGGTAACGTACGATGGTGGCATTGAAGCACTCTCCGGGAATCAGGAGCGGAATGCCGGGGGGGTAGGGGGTGAGAAGCACTGAAGTGATTCTCCCTTCCAGGTCATCGATCTCCACGCGTTCGGTTTCGCGGTGGGCCATGCGCGCAAAGGCATCGGCAGGCTTCATGGCGGGAACCATGTCGGACAGGTACATTTCCGTGGTCAGGCGCGCCACGTCGTTGGCCCGGTAAACTTCGTGAATCTGGTCAGAAAGTTGGCGCAGCCCCCAGTTTTCGTAACGGGGATATTTGGCGACAAATTCTGGCAAGATGCGCCATAGGGGCTGGTTCTTGTCGTAATCGTCCTTGAATTGCTGCAATTCCGTAACCAGCGTGTTCCAGCGTCCCTTGGTGATACCAATGGTGAACATGATGAAGAAGGAGTAGAGCCCGGTTTTTTCGACGACGACTCCATGCTCGGCCAGATATTTGGTGACCACGGCGGCGGGAATTCCCATGTCGTGGAAGTCGCCATCCACATCGAGTCCGGGCGTGATGACCGTGGCCTTGATGGGATCCAGCATGTTGAAGCCGGGGGCCAGATTTCCAAAGCCATGCCAACGTTCACCGGGTTTGAGCATCCAGTCGCTGCGGTCCCCACCGCCTTCTTCTGCCAGATAGTCGGGACCCCATACCTTGAACCACCAGTCGGTTCCCCATTCCTCATCCACCTTGCGCATGGCGCGGCGGAAGTCGAGGGCTTCACTGATGGATTCTTCGAGCAATGCCGTTCCCCCGGGAGACTCCATCATGGCGGCTGCGACATCGCAGGAGGCAATGATGGCGTATTGCGGACTGGTGGACGTGTGCATGAGGTAGGCTTCATTGAAACAGTCCCGGTCCAACTTGCGCATTTGACTGTCCTGTACCAGGATCTGGGAGGCTTGGCTGAGACCGGCCAGCAACTTGTGGGTCGACTGGGTCGACATGACCATGGATTCATGACAGATGGGGCGATCTCGGCCGATGGCATGCATGTCCTTGTAGAAATCGCTGAAGGAGGCGTGCGGTAGCCAGGCCTCATCGAAATGCAGGGTGTCGATGAAACCATCCAGCAAATTCTTGATGGTTTCGACATTGTAGAGGATGCCATCATAGGTGCTTTGGGTCAGCGTCAATACGCGCGGTTGAACCGGACTATTCTGGGCGAAGGGATTGGCCGCGATCTTGCGCTGGATGTTTTCGGGTTTGAATTCCTCCAGAGGGATGGGGCCGATGATGCCGTAGTGATTGCGCGTAGGCATGAGAAATACGGGGATGGCTCCCGTCATGATGATGGCGTGGAGGATGGATTTGTGACAGTTGCGGTCTACGACCACGATATCGCCTGCCGCCACGGTGGAGTGCCATACGATCTTGTTGGAGGTGGAGGTGCCGTTGGTCACGAAAAACAGATGATCGGCATTGAAAATGCGTGCGGCATTGCGCTCTGAGGCCGCCACAGGGCCCGTATGGTCAAGCAGTTGCCCCAGTTCGTCCACCGCGTTGCAGACGTCGGCGCGGAGCATGTTTTCTCCAAAGAACTGGTGGAACATCTGTCCCACAGGGCTTTTCAGGAAAGCCACCCCGCCCGAATGTCCGGGGCAGTGCCAGGAGTAGGAACCATCCGAGGCGTAGTGGGTGAGGGCGCGGAAAAAAGGTGGGGCGAGGGAATCCAGATAGACCCGTGCTTCCCGTGCGATGTGGCGCGCCACAAATTCCGGGGTATCCTCGAAAAGGTGAATGAATCCGTGCAGTTCCTTCAACACGTCGTTGGGAATATGGCGGGAGGTGCGTGTTTCGCCATAGAGAAATATGGGGATGTGGGCGTTGCGCCAGCGAATTTCCTGGACGAAGGCACGCAGGTGACGCAATGCCGATTCCATTTCACTGGGAGAGCCCCCGCCAAACTCTTCGTCATCGATGGACAGTACGAAGGTGGACGCACGACTTTGTTGCTGTGCGAAAGAGGCCATGTCCCCAAAACTGGTCACGCCCAACACTTCAAACCCTTCTTTTTGAATGGCATCTGCCAACGCTCGCACCCCAAGACCGCTGGTGTTTTCCGAACGAAAATCTTCATCGATGATGACCACGGGAAAACGAAACTTCATGGGGCCTCCGGAACAAGGGGTGGCTAGGGTAAAGGGTAGCGATTATAGCCCTTTTACTCCACGCTGTCGCAATGGGTTTGACATGAATGCCGACGAGGTTTCGAACTTCGTCACTCAAGATCTGGATCGATGCGCCAAAAACTTATCCAGTTGGTTGGCAAACGTTTTTCGGTCTGCGTGGGACAGGGGTGGGGGGCCACCCGTGGGTACACCACTGCCGCGTAATTGATCCATGAAATTCCGCAGGGTCAACAGAGCCTGGATTGTATCGAGGGTGTAAACCTCGCCGCGTGGATTGAGTGCGTGACCTCTTTTTGAGAGTACCTCGGCGGCCAGAGGAATATCGGCTGTGATGACCAGATCCCCAGGGTGCAGGGACCGGACGATTTCATTATCGGCCATGTCAAAACCGCGGGGCACCTGTCGCGCCAAAATATAAGGTGAGGTAGGGGTGCTCAACAAGGTGTTGGCCACGAAGGTCGTCAGGATCTTCACGCGGTCTGCAGCACGGAATAAAATATCCTTGATCACGACAGGGCACGCGTCTGCATCGACCCAAATGTTCATCTCAAGAAAAACTCTTCAAGGGAATTACAGCGACAGGAATGCTCTCAGAGGAATTTGAAAACAAAATTCCGCCATCCTGAATCAGACAATTGAGATCCATGGTGCGTTCAACCAGTTGAGCCAGTGCCTGACTGTCGGACAAAGGAAGATTGAAGACGGAGAGGTTGGAAAGTCGCCGGAGACGACTGCTCATTCCTGCCCACCAGAGCGGAACAGCACTGCCGCCATAGGCATAAATGATCACTCGTCGGGCCCGACCACATGCCTTAAGCACGCGCTTTTCATCGGGTAGACCCACGTCGATCCACTCGTCGATGGCTCCCGTCAGGTCCTTTTTCCAGAGGTCTGGTTCCTCCTGATCGGCGGATCCGCCACGCGCAAATGCCAAGTATTCATGGGCATGGAGCGCAAACGCCAGCAGGCGCACCATCATACGTTCGTCGGTTTCAGAGGGGTGACGAGCAATCGTCAAGGTATGGGAAGCATAATATGACCGATCCATATCGGATATTTGCAAATTGACCTTGAAGATAGTGGACTTGAGCGCCATGAATCGATGAATTCCGCTGAACGTAATGATAAGGAAGAGAAGATGTTTGGTGGCCTGTCGGCCAGGCGGGGGCAAGCAGAAGGTTCAACTTCAGGAGTGACCTGAAACATTCCTCACACCCTACGGCCCTGCATCAATCTGTTGAGGATGCCTGGTTTCGAAAAGTACGGATGGATTCTTAAAATTTAACTTTCGATTATAGCACAAATAGACCATGATTTATGCCGCTCCTGCAGGGTCTGGCAGGAGACAATCAATGGACGGATGGGTTGCCGGAAGTCGGGTCTGCCTGCAATTCATGCGACATGATTTTTTCTGCCTTCCCGAGGAAAGGAAAGATCGCTTCTTTACGAAATCTTTATATCGCTGCTTCGAGGCTTTACCCCATTTTGATCTACTGGTTCCTAGAATGGGTACGACTGGAACTCACTGGGAGAATTTCTATGGATCTGTTCTATCTTGCGCTCATTGTGGCGGTCTTTGGTTTGTCGGTATTGCTGGTTTACGGTTGCGAAAAATTACGGAGGTCGACATGACTTGGGTCTATTTTGTTGCAGGGGGTGTGGTGGTGGGGTTACTCATCTATCTGGTCATTGCCCTACTTAAACCGGAGTTATTCTGATGACAATCAACGGACTATTTCAAATCGTCCTGCTGCTGGGCGTGCTGTTTTTGCTGGTGAAACCCTTGGGAGGGTATATGGCCCGAATCTACGAGGGGAATCTGCCCTCGTTTATGCGCTGGCTTTCACCCCTGGAAAATTTCTTTTATCGTATGTGTGGGGTGAATCCCAGCCAGGAAATGCGCTGGACCAGTTATGCCCTGGGGGTTCTGTGGTTCAGTTTGCTGGGGGTGATGACCGTGTATGCCCTGCAGCGGTTGCAAGGGATTCTGCCCTTGAATCCCCAGGGTTTGGGTGCCGTGAGCCCGGATTCATCCTTTAATACCGCCATCAGTTTTGTGTCCAATACCAACTGGCAGGGATATGCAGGAGAATCCACGCTGAGTTATCTCACGCAGATGTTTGCTTTGGCTGTGCAGAACTTTTTCTCGGCAGCTACCGGGATGGCGGTGGTGATTGCCTTGATCCGGGGATTTGCCCGACATTCGGTGGAGACCATTGGCAACTTTTGGGTGGACATGACGCGCAGCACCCTGTATGTCCTGTTGCCTCTGTCCTTGGTGCTGGCCTTGGTTCTGGTAAGTCAGGGAGTGGTGCAAAACTTTTCTCCCTATCCGGTGGTTCAGACCGTGGAGACCACTACCTATGACAACCCCTCGCTGGATGCCTCCGGAAATCCCCTCAAAGATGCTGCTGGTAACCCGGTGACGGTGAAAACCACCACTCAGGAGCAAACGCTTCCGCTGGGGCCTGTAGCCTCCCAAGAAGCCATCAAAGAACTGGGAACCAACGGGGGAGGTTTCTTCAATGCCAACTCGGCGCATCCCTATGAAAATCCTACGCCCCTGACCAACTTTCTAGAAATGTTGGCAATTCTCTTGATTCCTGCGGCGCTGTGTTACACCTTCGGAGCCATGGTGGGGGATATCCGTCAGGGTTGGACGCTTCTGGCTACCATGACTCTGATATTTACGATCATGCTGGCTGTGGCGGAATACGGCGAAACCTCTGGCAACCCTGCCTTTGCCTCCCTGGGGGTCAACCAACAGGCTTCCGCCGCGCAGTCCGGAGGGAACATGGAAGGGAAGGAAACGCGCTTCGGAATCGTCAATTCGGCCCTCTTTGCCACGGTGACCACCTCGACTTCCTGTGGTGCCGTGAATGCCATGCATGATTCCTTTACGCCGCTGGGGGGGTTGGTGCCGCTGGCCAACATCCAGTTGGGTGAAGTGGTTTTTGGGGGAGTGGGTTCCGGTCTCTATGGCATGCTTATTTACGCCGTGATTGCGGTGTTCATTGCGGGCTTGATGATCGGAAGAACGCCTGAATATCTGGGCAAGAAGATCGAGGCCTTCGATATCAAAATGGCATCGCTCACCATTCTGATTCCACCACTGCTGATTCTGGTTGGGACAGCGCTGGCCGTGATGATGGAGGCTGGAAAGAGCGGAGTGGCAAACCCTGGTGCCCATGGATTCTCTGAAATTCTCTATGCATTTTCTTCAGCCGCAGGGAATAACGGCAGCGCTTTCGCCGGATTATCCGCCAACACGCCCTTCTACAACCTTGCCTTGGGGGTTGTTATGTTCTTTGGGCGTTTCTGGCTGGTTCTGCCCGTACTGGCCTTGGCCGGCTCACTGGCGGGCAAGAAACGGATTCCTGTGGGGGCAGGTACTCTTCCTACGCATACTCCGCTTTTTGTACTGTTGTTGATAGGTACGGTAGTTCTGGTGGGAGCATTGACCTTCGTTCCGGCGTTGGGTCTGGGTCCTGTCGTGGAACATTTGACCATGGTTGGGGCGCATTAGGAGAATCAAGATGAACGACCAAACGAAATCCTTTTCCTTTTTTGATCGAAAGTTGCTGCGTGTGGCTTGTGTGGATTCGTTCCGCAAACTGTCTCCCGTGCAACAAATGAAGAACCCGGTGATGTTCGTAGTCTGGGTAGGCAGCATACTGACTACGATCTTGTACCTTCAGGCATTGAATGGGAAGGGTGAAGCACCCGCCGGGTTCATTTTGGCCGTGACCCTTTGGCTATGGTTCACCGTGCTCTTCGCCAATTTTGCCGAAGCCGTTGCCGAAGGACGCAGCAAGGCACAGGCAGCGTCTCTGCGTCAGGCTCGACGCGACATTCTGTCCAAAAAACTGACGGAGCCCAAGCAGGGTTCTCCGTGGTTCCCGGTGGCGAGCAGTGATTTGCGCCGGGGGGACGTGGTCCTGGTGGAAGCCGGAGATATGGTCCCCGCCGATGGCGAGGTCGTCGAAGGCGTGGCATCGGTGAATGAAAGCGCCATTACGGGGGAATCGGCGCCCGTGATCCGGGAGTCTGGGGGGGATTTCAATGCGGTGACCGGCGGGACGACGGTGCTGTCGGACTGGTTGATCGTGCAGGTGACTTCCAATCCTGGTGAAAGTTTTCTGGATCGCATGATTGCCATGGTGGAGGGGGCCAAGCGCCAGAAGACCCCTAATGAAATTGCGCTTACCATCCTGTTGGTGGCCATGACTCTCATATTTTTGTTGGCCACGGTCACCTTGTTACCTTTTTCGATGTACAGCGTTGAAGTGGCCAAGTTGGGGCAACCCGTTACCATTACTGTTCTGGTGGCTTTATTGGTGTGCCTGATTCCTACCACCATTGGCGGGTTATTGTCGGCCATTGGGGTGGCGGGCATGGGGCGCATGATGCAGAAGAATGTCATTGCAACCTCAGGTCGGGCGGTGGAGGCAGCAGGGGATGTGGATGTTCTGCTTCTGGATAAGACCGGGACGATTACCTTGGGAAACCGTCAAGCCTCGACATTCATTCCGGCTCAAGGGGTGAAGGAAAGCGAACTGGCTGATGTTGCCCAACTGGCTTCCCTGGCGGACGAGACCCCGGAGGGCCGTTCCATTGTGGTCCTGGCAAAGCAGAAGTTTGGTCTGCGGGAGCGGGATATCCATGCGTTGGGGGCCACCTTCGTTCCCTTTTCGGCACAAACCCGCATGAGTGGCGTGAACCTGGGGACACGTCAGGTGCGCAAGGGTGCGGCGGATGCCGTGAAGAAATATCTGGATGCACTCGGGTCCTCCTATCCCGAGGCAGTCTCTCGCCAGGTGGATGAAGTGGCACGGCGGGGCAGTACCCCTTTGGTGGTGGTGGATGGGGTGCGCGTGATGGGTGTAGTGGAACTCAAGGACATTGTCAAGGGCGGCATCAAGGAGCGTTTTGCCGAATTACGTCGCATGGGCATCAAGACAGTAATGATTACTGGAGATAACCGTTTGACGGCAGCGGCCATCGCGGCAGAGGCGGGGGTGGATGACTTTCTGGCAGAAGCCACTCCGGAAGCCAAATTGGCTTTGATTCGTCAGTATCAGGCCGAGGGTAGATTGGTGGCCATGACCGGAGACGGTACCAACGATGCGCCGGCTCTGGCTCAGTCTGATGTGGCAGTGGCCATGAACACAGGCACGCAGGCGGCCAAGGAAGCCGGTAACATGGTGGATCTGGATTCCAACCCCACCAAACTGATCGAGATTGTGGAAACCGGCAAACAGATGCTCATGACCCGCGGAGCACTGACAACCTTCTCCATTGCTAATGATGTGGCCAAGTATTTTGCCATCATTCCAGCTGCCTTCGTGACTACCTATCCGGCCTTGGGTGCTCTCAATGTGATGGGACTGACCACGCCAGCCAGTGCCATCCTGTCTGCCGTGATCTTCAATGCCCTGGTGATCGTGGCGCTTATTCCTCTGGCACTGAAAGGGGTGAAGTATCGGGCGGTGGGTGCAGCGACACTATTAAGAAATAACCTGCTGATTTATGGCGCAGGGGGGATCATCGTGCCGTTTATCGGCATCAAGATGATTGATATGGTCTTGGCGGCCCTGGGTTGGGTCTAAGGAGAAGTTAATCATGTGGAAAGAATTGCGTCCTGCTATTGTCAGTTTTGTGGTTTTGAGTGTGGTCACCGGGCTTCTTTATCCCTGGGTAGTTACAGGGTTGGCTCAGGCCCTGTTTCCAAGCCAAGCTAACGGGAGTTTGATAATCAAAAAAGGTCGCCCCGTGGGTTCTGAGTGGATTGGTCAATCCTTCGCCGATCCTGGCCATTTCTGGGGCAGACCCTCGGCTACCGGTCCTATGCCTTATAATGGATTGGCTTCCGGCGGTTCCAATCTGGGGCCGACCAACCCGGCTCTGATGGATGCCGTCAAGGCAAGGGTCCAGGCCCTCAGGGCAGTTGATCCCGAGAATACCCGGCCAGTTCCCGTGGATTTGGTGACGGCTTCTGCCAGCGGGCTGGATCCTCAGATCAGTCCGGCTGCCGCAGACTATCAGATTGCGCGGGTGGCGCGGGTGCGGGGTTTGAAGACCGATCAGGTGCAGGCCTTGGTGACCCGGTTTGTCGAGGGGCGCCAGTTCGGGGTACTGGGTGAAGCGCGGGTCAATGTATTGAAACTCAATCTGGCGCTGGATGAACTGACGCACGCGCCGTGACTGTCCTGGAGAATCCTGCCACATGACCGAAATACAACGTCCCGATCCCGATGCCCTGCTGGGGCACATCCAGGCTGAGGAGAATCGGGCCAGGCGGGGCAAGTTGAAGGTATTTTTCGGTGCCTGCGCCGGGGTGGGCAAGACCTATGCCATGTTATCGGCAGCCCACCAACAGCGTGCCCAGGGCGTGGATGTGGTGGTGGGCATCGTGGAAACCCATGGCCGGGCGGATACCATGCTTCTGCTGAAGGATCTGGAAACATTGCCCCTCAAGGAAATCGAATACCGTCACCACCTGCTCAGGGAATTCGATCTGGAGGGGGCTTTGGCCCGCAATCCCACCCTGATCCTGATGGATGAACTGGCGCATACCAATGCTCAGGGCTGCCTTCATTCCAAACGTTGGCAGGATGTGGAAGAGTTGCTGGAGGCAGGCATCCATGTCTTCACCACGGTGAACGTGCAGCATCTGGAGAGTTTGAACGACGTGGTGGGGGGGATCACCGGGGTCCGGGTTTGGGAAACGGTGCCTGATCATGTTTTCGATGAAGCCGACGAAGTCATGCTGGTGGATTTGCCTCCCGAGGAACTGCTTCAGCGCCTCAAGGAAGGAAAGATCTATCTGCCCCATCAGGCAGAGCGTGCCATTCGCAACTTCTTTCGCAAGGGGAACCTCATTGCCCTGCGCGAACTGTCTCTACGGCGCACGGCTGACCGTGTGGACGGTGAAATGCGCGCCTATCGGCGTACCAAGGCGGTGCAGTCGATCTGGCAGACGCGTGAATCCTTGCTGGTGTGTGTGGGACCAGGGCAGGGCAGCGAGCGGGTGATTCGTAGTGCAGCCCGCCTGGCTGCTCAAATGGAGGTGGCGTGGCATGCCATTTATGTAGAAACTCCTCGGCTCCAGCGTTTGCCCAAAAGAACCCGGGAACAGATTCTCCAGACTCTGAAATTGGCCAAGGATCTGGGGGCAGAAACCGCTACCCTGCCCGCAGAAGATGCGGCGGTAGTGACCGTGGCCTACGCCCGGGAACATAATCTGACCAAAGTAGTGCTGGGGCGGGATCTGGAACGTCACTTCTGGCGTCGTTCCTTTGCCGAACGGATCGGCCGGCTGGCCACCGATCTGGACATTGTCCAGGTCGCTCGTAACCAGCGTGATCCTGGTGAACCCGATGCAAAAATCCAGGCGCTGTTCCTTACTCAGGAGTATTCGCGCTGGCCTTCCTATGCCAAAAGCGTGGCCCTGTGCGTACTTGTCACAGTCCTGGCGACGCCCCTGCGTCATTGGCTCGAACTGACCAATATCGTCATGATCTTCCTGCTGGTGGTCATGGGCGTGGCGCTGCGCCTGGGAAGAGGTCCTGCGGTGCTGGCCGCTTTTCTCAGCGTGGCTTTTTTCGACTTCTTTTTTGTTCCGCCCCGCTTTTCCTTCGCAGTGAGTGATGTGCAATACCTGCTCACTTTCATGGTCATGCTGAGTGTTGCCCTGGTGATTGCCCAATTGATGGCCAATCTGCGTTATCAGGTTCGTGTGGCCATGAATCGGGAACGACGGGCCCGGGCGCTGTACGAGGCAGCCCGGGATTTGTCAGCTACCCTGATGCCCGGGCAAATCGCCGAGATTTGCGCCCGCTTTGCGGACAATGTCCTGGGGGCCAAAACCGGATTGCTCCTGATGGACAATGAAAATCATCTGCAGGAGCCGGTGCCGGTCGAAGGAGCCTTGACGACAGTGGATACGGGCATCGCGCAATGGTCCTTCGATCATGGGGAACCCGCCGGTCTGGGGACAGATACCCTGGCGGCATCCCCGGTGTTTTATCTCCCGCTCAAGGCACCCATGCGCACGCGCGGGGTGCTGGCCATCGAGCCTCGCCAGAGTCACTGGTTACAGGCGCCAGAACAACGGCGCCTGCTGGATACCTTTGCCTCGTTGGCCGCCATCGCCATCGAGCGGATCCATTACGTGGATGTGGCCCAGGAAGCTTTGGTGAAGATGGAGTCGGAACGCTTGCGCAACTCGGTCCTGTCTGTCCTGTCCCATGATTTGCGCACGCCTCTGACAGCGTTGGTGGGGTTGTCCGATACCTTGGGTCTGGAATCTCTGTCCGGGCCCCAGCAGGAGGCTGTCCGGGCGATTCATGACGAAGCCGTGCGCATGGGCGCCCTGGTGAACAATCTGCTGGACATGGCCCGTCTGCAATCCGGTGAAGTGAAATTGAAACGGGAGTGGCAGTTGGTGGAAGAAGTGATCGGCAGTGCGCTCAAGGCGTCGACGGGGGCCCTGGCCGGACGGGAAGTGCGGGTGGAATTGCCGGAAGACTTGCCCTTCGTCGAATTCGATGCCGTCCTCATCGAACGTGTATTATGCAATCTGCTGGAGAACGCCGGAAAATACACGGAGCCCCAGGCACATATCGTGATTCGGGCCCGGTGTACGGACCGGACCCTGGACATTTCGGTTTGTGACGATGGGCAGGGCTTTCCCATTGGAACGGAGGATACCTTGTTCGACAAGTTTACTCGAGGTCGTGCGGAATCTGCGGTGTCGGGCGTGGGACTTGGTCTCGCCATCTGTCGGGCGATCATTGCCGCGCATCAGGGACGGATTTGGGCAGAACACGAAGTTCCTCGGGGTGCGCGTTTCACCTTCTCGCTTCCCCTGGGCACGCCGCCGGACCTTTCCGTACCGCCGGAGGTTGAGGGATGACCGAAACCGTGGTGATCCTGGTGGAAGATGAGCGGCAGATCCGTCGTTTCGTGCGCTCTGCCCTGGAATCCGAGGGCTGCCAGGTCATCGAGGCGGTGACCGGTGAGCGCGGCCTGATCGAAGCCGGGACCCGCAAACCTGATCTGGTGATTCTGGATCTGGGACTGCCCGACCGGGAAGGGGTGGAGGTGCTGCGGGATTTGCGCAGTTGGTCGCAGGTTCCGGTCATCATCCTCTCTGCACGGTCGAACGAAGAGGATAAGATCGCTGCGCTGGATGCAGGGGCTGACGATTACCTGACCAAACCCTTCGGCGTCGGCGAGTTGCTGGCAAGGGTGCGCGCGCAACTTCGGCGCCACAGCCTGTCAGGGGAGACGGGGCAATCCGAGATCGGATTTGGACGGATTCGGGTGGATCGGGTCAAACGCCTGGTCACGACCCAGGAAGGGGAGAGTATCCATCTGACCTCCATTGAATACCGTTTGCTGGCCTATCTGCTGGCCCATCCAGGAAAGGTGCTGACCCATCGCGAGTTACTGCGCGAAGTCTGGGGCCCTACCCATGTGGAAAGCGCCCATTACCTGCGGGTCTACATGGGCAACTTGCGCAAGAAACTGGAGCGGGATCCGGCCCGGCCCGACTTTCTGTTGACGGAGAGCGGGCTGGGTTACCGCTTCAAACCCTGACCCTGCCGCTCAGAATGGAATGGCTTGACAGCCATTTTCATCACACCTCAGATATCCCCCCTTGCGGCTGTTCCAGTCAGTGAGGACCCAACGTTCGCAGGTATTGTCGTCGAGCCGGTAAGTATGGCGGGCAGGACGGTGGGTATGACCATGGATCAGACGCGGGTAATCGTTCTTGCGCAATAACTCGATCACGGCCTGGAGGGTCACGTCCATGATGGCCAGGGTCTTTTTCTTTTTGGCCTGGGTACTCATGGTGGTGGCTTCCTGAGCGATCTTGTACCGTTCTTCGAGGGGCAGGGTCATGACCTTGCGTTGCCAGGTCACCGAACGGACCTGCTTGCGCCATGCCTGATAGGCCTCATCTTCCGTGCACAACTGGTCGCCGTGGGTGAGCAAGGTGCGAACCCCATCCTCCAGAATAAGGATGGTGGGGTCTGCCA
The DNA here is from genome assembly GCA_021796835.1 of Pseudomonadota bacterium. GTDB lineage: Bacteria > Pseudomonadota > Gammaproteobacteria > Burkholderiales > Ferrovaceae > Ferrovum. The sequence goes on from JAKABO010000012.1 coordinate 17,736, forward strand.
GATGGGTGGCACCACAGGCCTTGGCAAACTTGTTGCCGAGCAGGAAGTCACGGTTACCGTGCAGATAGAACAGTTGGGTCCCCTGTTGGGTCAATGCCGCGAGGGCATTCACCACCTTCTGGTTGAAGGGCGAAGGAATATCGTCATCGCCCACCCAGGTTTCGAACAGGTCGCCCAGAATATACAGGGCCGTGGCTTCACGTGCCGGCCCTTCCAGAAAGTTCTGAAACTTCTGGAAGAGTTTGGGCGAAGACGGCGAGAGATGCAGGTCTGCGATGAAAAGGGAATGGGACACGGTGGCTTACATGACCTCCGCACGTTCGATGAGGACGTCTTCCTGAGGGACATCGCCATGTCCCAGACGGTTGCCGGTGGGCACCCCCTTGATGCGATCCACGATATCCTGTCCCTCGGTAACCCGGGCAAAGACGCAGTAACCGAACCCGTTGCGGTTGGGCGCAGTGTAGTCGAGAAAATGGTTGTCCTTGACGTTGATGAAGAACTGGGCGGTGGCCGAATGCGGGTCAGAGGTGCGGGCCATGGCCACCGTGTAACAGAGGTTGGAAAGACCGTTGGCTGCTTCATTTTCGATGGGGGCGCGGGTTTCTTTCTGTTTCATGCCCGGCGCAAATCCCCCTCCCTGGATCATGAAGCCATCGATGACCCGATGGAAGAGGGTGTTGTCATAAAAGCCATCGCGCACATAAGACAGGAAGTTGTCAGTGGTCTTGGGGGCTTTTTCAGCATCGAGGGTGAGAACGATATCACCGAAATTGGTTTTGAGGCGGACCATAGAGAACTCCATCAGTTAAGTTTGTCGGCCTTGAGTTTCAAGGGACGATTGGTCGGATTCAGTTTCAGGGCCTGGGCGTAGGAACGACGCGCCAGGGCAAGGTAGACATCGCCCAGGTTTTCAAAGGCGATGGCATAGTTGGGTTGGGAAGCCACGCCTTTTTCCAGGATGGCACGTGCATCATCGAGTTGTCCCTGAGCGGCGTAGAGGGCGCCCAGATTGTTATAGGGTGCGCCCATTTCAGGGAAACGTTCGGTCAGGTTCTTGAGGATGACGATGGCTTCATCCTTGTGTTTCAATTGGGTCAAGGCCACCGCCTTGAGAAACAGGACATCGCCGTCATCGGGTTGTTCTTCGAGAGAGCGGTTGGCCAACGCCAGGGCTTGTTGCGGATGATGGTCATGCAACAGGGATTGCAACACCAAAGGGACATGGGGCGGCAAGGGGGCTTCTGACGGCGGAGCGGAGGATGTGCTAGGATGCGCATCGTTGCCGGTTTGCAGCACGGGGGCGGGCGTACCCGTTCCGGTATTTTCTGCGCCTGTCGCGCACACCCCTTGCTCGCACCACAGGGCGATGGAAAGGGAAAGGACCAGAAACCGGAGCGTCATGGGTTGAAATAGAAGGTGAACTGTGTAACCCCAAATTCTATCAATTCAACGCGTTGCTGACTAGACCTTTTGTCAGGATCTATCGATTTTTTTGAGTTGGCGGTTATATTCATGCTGAATCTGTTCAATACGCTTACCCGTCGGACCGAGCCTTTTGTCCCCATCGAGCCTGGTCAGGTTCGCCTGTATGTTTGTGGCATGACGGTATATGACCGCTGTCATCTGGGCCATGGACGCATGCTCGTCAACTTTGACGTGCTCTATCGCTGGTTGCGGGCATCTGGTTATGCGGTCACCTATGTGCGCAACATTACCGACATCGATGACAAGATCATCGGGCGGGCGGCCCAAAATGGGGAATCCATTCAGTCCTTGACCGAGCGCATGATCCTGGCCATGCACGAAGATCTGGCCCGTCTGCAGGTGTTGCCGCCGACCCATGAACCTCGCGCGACTGAACATGTTCCTGGCATGATCCGGTTGATCGAAACCCTGATTCAGAAAGGATTGGCTTATCCGGGACAGAATGGGGACGTCTACTATTCGGTGCGGGACTTTCCCGACTACGGCAAGTTATCCGGCAAGTCCCTAGAGGATCTGCGGGCAGGCGAGCGCGTGGCGAGGGATGAGTTCAAGCGCGATCCCCTTGATTTCGTGCTGTGGAAGAGTGCAAAGCCCGGTGAGCCTCGGTGGCCTTCTCCCTGGGGGGAAGGACGACCGGGCTGGCACATCGAATGCTCGGTGATGAGCGAGTGCTTTTTGGGTGCCCATTTCGACATTCACGGAGGCGGTCACGATCTGCAATTCCCACACCATGAAAACGAAATCGCTCAAAGCGAGGGGGCCCATGGACACGCCTTCGTCAATGTGTGGATGCACAATGGTTTTTTGCGGGTGAATGACGAAAAGATGTCCAAATCCCTGGGTAATTTCTTTACCCTGGCCGATATCTTTGAAAAATTCCACCCGGAAGTGGTGCGCTTCTTTCTTCTGCGCGGGCATTACCGCAGCCCGCTCAATTATACCGATGGCCATCTGGAGGACGCACGGCAGGGGTTGAATACCCTCTATACGGTGTTGCGTGAGTACCCCACGGTTCCGGGCAAGTCCCTGGACTGGAATGGGGTGGCTGAAGGAGCCTTTCGGCACGCGCTGGACGATGACCTGAACACGCCGGAAGCCGTGGCCGTCCTCTTTGGTTTGGCCCATGATGCCCATCGGGGCGAGGTGGGGGCGGCCCAACGCCTGCATGCTCTGGCAGAGGTACTGGGGTTGTTGAGCAGCGACCCGGTCGAGTGGTTCCAGAAGGGGGCCGGTTTGACCATCGTTCCGTCAGGGGATGAAGACCAGGCGCGTATCGAGGCGTTGGTGGCGCAACGGCAGGCGGCGCGGGCGCGGAAGGATTTTGCAACCGCCGACCAGATTCGTCAGGCTCTTCTGGCAGAAGGGATCGTTCTCGAGGATAAGGGAGAAGTCACCCAGTGGCGGCGATCCTGACCGGTTCAGCCCCCGTCCTGATTGGGGGCTGAACAACTGCGTCGGGTTCAGGTCTGGAAGAAGTCGCGCACCTTGTCCATGAAACTCTTGGTGCGGGGACTGTGGGTATCGTTGCCGCGGGTTCCTTGCTCCAGTTGGCGCAGCAACTCCTTTTGGGCCTCGGTCAGTTTGACCGGGGTTTCCACGACCACGTGGCACATCAGGTCGCCCTGGCCTCCTCCACGCAGCGCTTTGATCCCCTTGGCACGCAGGCGAAAAATCTGACCGGTCTGGGTTTCGGCGGGGATTTTCAGTTTGGCCTGACCTTCCAGAGTGGGAATCTCGATTTCTCCCCCCAGAGCGGCGACGGCGAAACTGATAGGCATTTCGCAATGCAGATCTGTACCCTCGCGCTGGAATACGGGGTGGGGGCGGATCTGGACCACCACGAACAAATCTCCCGCTGGACCCCCGGCCTGGCCGGGTTCGCCTTCTCCGGCCAGACGAACACGGTCGCCGTGATCGATGCCAGCGGGAATCTTGACGGACAGGGTTTTATGTTTGCGGATTCGTCCGGCCCCATGACAGTCGGGGCAGGGAGAGGTGATGGTCTTGCCGCTTCCGTGACAGACCGGACAAGTTTGCTGGATGGAGAAAAATCCCTGTTGCATGCGCACCTGACCCTGCCCGCCGCAGGTGGTGCAGGTGATCGGACTGGTTCCCGGCTTGGCGCCACTGCCCTTGCAGGTCCCGCAGTTTTCCAGGGCAGGAATGCGGATCTGGGTCTCGGTGCCGCGTGCGGCTTCTTCCAGGCCGATTTCCAGGTTGTAGCGTAGATCGGCTCCCCGGTACATGCCACCGGTTCGATTGCCCCTTCCGCCGCCTCCAAAAATATCGCCAAAAATATCGCCAAAGGCATCGGAAAACCCGCCCATCCCCGGACCGCCCCCAGGGCCGGCACCCGCGCCCATTTGGGGATCGACGCCCGCGTGACCGTAACGGTCGTAGGCTGCGCGCTTATCCCCATCGGACAGGATTTCGTAGGCTTCCTTGACTTCCTTGAATTGAGCCTCCGACTTGGCATTGTCCGGATTTCGGTCCGGGTGATATTTCATGGCCAACTTGCGATAGGCCTTCTTGATGTCATCCTCGGATGCATCCCGGTTGACTCCCAGGACTTCATAAAAATCGCGTTTGCTCATGATTCCTCTCAAATAAATTATTGGGGAGTGAGGTTTTCACCCCCTCCCCAACAACCTGCCTTCCCCAGGGGGAGGGTTCTTTACTTCTTGTCCTTCACTTCCTCGAACTCGGCGTCCACGACATGGTCTTCCTTGCCGCTGGCGGCGGCGCCGGGTTCCTGGGCATGGATATCGGCACCGCCCGCGTTCGCGTCGGCTGCGTACATCTTTTCGGCCAGTTTGTGGCTGGCTTCGGAGAGTTTTTCCGTGGCGGCGGTGATGCGTGCCGTATCCTGCGACTGGAGTGCGTCTTCTGCATCCTTGAGCGCGCTTTCGATGCCGGTTTTTTCTTCGGCTGAAAGTTTGTCGCCATGATCCTTGACGGATTTGGTGACGCTATGGACCAAACTTTCCAGACTATTCTTTGCGTTCACCGCTTCCAGGTTTTTCTTGTCTTCTTCCGCGTGCTCTTCGGCGTCCTGCACCATGCGCTGGATTTCCTCTTCCGATAGCCCGGAGTTGGCCTTGATGGTGATCTTGTTTTCCTTGCCGGTGGCCTTGTCCTTGGCATTCACATGCAGGATCCCGTTGGCATCGATGTCGAAGGTCACCTCGATCTGGGGCATGCCCCGGGGTGCGGGGGGAATGTCGCTCAGGTTGAACTGTCCCAGGCTCTTGTTGCCGCTGGCCATGTTTCGTTCCCCTTGCAGGACGTGGATGGTCACTGCCGACTGATTGTCGTCAGCGGTGGAGAAGACCTGGGACGCCTTGGTAGGAATGGTGGTGTTCTTCTGGATCAGACGGGTCATGACCCCCCCCAGGGTTTCGATGCCGAGGGACAGAGGCGTGACATCGAGCAACAACACGTCCTTGACGTCGCCTTTCAAAACGCCGCCCTGGATGGCCGCTCCGATGGCCACGGCCTCGTCCGGGTTGACATCCTTGCGCGGCTCACGACCAAAGAGTTCCTTGACCCGTTCCTGGACCTTGGGCATACGGCTCTGGCCGCCCACCAGAATCACGTCGGCGATGTCGCTGATTTTCACGCCCGCATCCTTGATGGCTGTTTCACAAGGCTTTATGGTACGGTCGATGAGTTCCTGGACCAGACTTTCCAGTTTGGCACGGGTGATTTTGACCACCAGATGTTTGGGGCCGCTGGCATCCGCCGTGATGTAGGGCAGGTTGACTTCGGTCTGTTGCGCCGAGGACAGTTCGATCTTGGCTTTTTCTGCAGCCTCCTTGAGGCGTTGCAGAGCCAGTACATCCTTGCGCAGATCCAGGCCGTTTTCGCGTTTGAATTCGTCGGCCAGGTAATCGATGACGCGCAGGTCGAAGTCTTCTCCGCCGAGGAAGGTGTCTCCGTTGGTGGAGAGTACTTCGAATTGGTGTTCGCCATCAATTTCGGCGATTTCGATGATGGAAATATCGAAGGTTCCTCCGCCCAGGTCATAGACGGCAATCTTGCGGTCCCCTTCCTTCTTGTCCAGCCCAAAAGCCAGGGCAGCGGCGGTGGGTTCGTTGATGATGCGCTTGACGTCCAGGCCTGCGATTCGTCCCGCATCCTTGGTGGCCTGGCGCTGGCTGTCGTTGAAGTAGGCAGGAACCGTGATGACGGCCTCGGTTACTTCCTCGCCCAGATAGTCTTCCGCAGTTTTCTTCATTTTTTGCAGGACGGCGGCGGAGATTTCGGGCGGAGCCATCTTTTTGCCCCGCACTTCCACCCAGGCGTCCCCATTGTTGGCCTTGACGATGGAGTAAGGCACCATATGGATATCCTTTTGCACCATCTCTTCCTCGAAGCGCCGGCCGATCAGGCGCTTGACGGCGAACAGGGTGTTTTTGGGGTTGGTGATGGCCTGACGCTTGGCAGGTGCGCCCACCAGGACCTCGCCCTCTTCCATGTAGGCGATGATGGAGGGAGTCGTGCGGGCGCCCTCCGCATTTTCAATGACCTTGGGTTTTCCGCCTTCCATGACGGCCACGCAGGAATTGGTGGTACCCAGGTCGATTCCGATGATTTTTCCCATGATGTTGTTAGCCTCTTCTCAAAAATTGGTGGGGAATGCGTTAGTTGTCTCTTAAAGTCGGGGTGATTTTTACGGATTCAAGAGGGTGATCCGGGTTTTCCTTTCGAAACCGTGACCAGGGCCGGACGCAGAACCCGTTCATGCAGGATAAAGCCTTTTTGCATGACGCTGATGACGTTCTGGGCCGGGATTTCATCGTGCTCCAGGGAAGCGATGGCCTGATGGCGGTTGGGGTCGAAACGTTGTCCCTCGGGATGAATGGCCTGAATATGAAACTTGTCGAAGACGCTGGTCAATTGGCGGGCGGTGAGTTCCACGCCGTTGCGGTAACTGTCGAGAGACGCTTCCTTGACCTGTTGGGCAGCTTCCAGGCTGTCCATGACAGCCAGCAATTCTCCGGCAAAACTTTCCAGGGCAAACTTGCGGGCCTGGGACAGTTCGGTGGCGGTGCGCTTGCGCAGGTTCTCCATATCGGCGCGCAGGCGCAGGCACTCGTCTTCCTTGGCGCGCAGGGCCTCCGTCGCTTGGGCCAGAGCGGCTTGCCAGTCTTCAGGGGGGGAGAGGGGGGGCAGTGCGCTGTCTGCACTGTCGGGGGATGGATTTTCCGGGTTGGAAGTGGAAGGATCGATAGGTTCAGTGGTGGACATGCCGGACTCCCAGGGCTGAGTTGTGGATCACTGGCGGTACATGGGGCCAGGGAGGCAGATTTCAAGGGGTCACTGTGAAGCGCCCCATTCCTGCGCCCGATTTTTTTGCGCGGCCCGTTCCTCTGCCGTCGGCAGTGGGGTAGGCAGCCAGCCACCCAGATTGTCCAGAGCGATACGCGTCAGGCTGTCCAGCCAGGCCGGATCGTCGTTGAGTGCGGGAATGTAATGATAGACCTCACCGCCGTGCTTCAGGAAGGCGGCTTTTACCTCCATGCCGATTTCCTCCAGGGTCTCCAGGCAGTCGGCTGGGAAGCCGGGGCACAGAACCTGGACATGACGCACGCCCGCCCGGGCCAGTTGCTCCACCAGCGGGGCGGTATAAGGCTTGACCCATTCCGTGCGGCCGAAGAGGGACTGGAAGGCAATGCGATACTGAGAGGGTTCAAGGCCCAGAGCTTGCGCCAGCAGGCGTCCGGTCTTGAGACATTCACAATGGTAGGGATCGCCCTTGTGGAGCGTGAACTGCGGCACTCCATGAAAACTCATCACCAGCACCTCCGGGCGGCCCTGGGCGGCCCAGAATCTTTCGACCTGCCCCTTGAGGGCACTGATGTAACCCGGATCGTCGTGGTAATGATGCACCGTGCGCACGGCGGGTGCGTGGCGCCAGTTCCTGAGGGCGGAAAACAGGGCGTCCTGGCTGGATGCCGTGGTACTGGCGGCATACTGGGGATAAAGGGGAAGCAACAGGATCCTGTCACACCCGGCATTTTTGAGTTCGGTCACCCCCTGGGCCAGGGAAGGCTGTCCATACCGCATGGCGTAACGTACCAGCGGTGGGTTGTCGGGAAAAGCGGCCTCGAGACGGGTACTCAGGCCCGCTGCCTGGGCCGCCGTATGAAGCCGCAACGGCGAACCTTCCGGCTGCCAGATACAGGCATATTTTTTTGCGGACTGGGCGGGACGGGTACGCAGGATGATGCCATGTAGAATCGGCCACCAGAGGAGACGGGGGATTTCCACCACGCGCGGGTCGCCCAGAAATTCGGCAAGATAGCGGCGTAGCGCCGGTGCATCGGGCGCATCGGGCGTGCCCAGATTGACCAGCAGGAGACCGACCCGGGCCGTGGATTGTCCATGCGTGAAGGGAGGCTCGGGCAGATAAGGCATACGGATCCTTCAGTGCTGTGAAAGAGCGCTGGAGAGCAGGCGCGCAGTGATGTCGACGATGGGGATGACGCGCTCGTAGGCCATGCGGGTGGGACCCACTACCCCCAGGGTCCCCACTACCTGCCCATCCACTTCGTAGGGAGCCGTGACCAGACTGAACTCGTCGAGGGGGGAGTGCTCCGATTCTCCCCCAATGAAAATTCTGACGCCCTCGCTGTTCTGGCTGGCATCGAGCAGTTGCAAGAGACTGGTTTTCTGCTCGAAGAGGTCGAAGAGGCGGCGCAGGCTGCTCAGGTTGCTGGCCATGTCGTTGCGGCCGATGAGGCGGGTTTCGCCGCGCAGGACATAATCGTCGGGGCCAGGCTTGAGGATCTCTTCCCCAAAGGCCAGAGCCCGGCTGGTGAGCGCGCGGATATCGGCACGCAGTCCGTTGAGTTCGCGGTGCAGCGTGTCCACCACCCGGTCGAAGTCCTGCCCGCTGCCCTGTTCATTGAGGTATTGGGCGGCCTTGGCCAACTGTTCCGGGGAGTAGTTCTGGTCTGTGACCAGGATGCGGTTCTGGACATCTCCTTCCAGGGTGACCAGGACGAGGAGCAGGCGGTTTTCCGAGAGACGCAGGAATTCTACACGCTGGAAGCCCGTGAGACGGCGTTTGGGGGTGCGTACGATGCCAGCAAAGGTGGTGAGTTCGGCGAGCATCTGGGACGCGGCGGTCACCAGTTGATGCGGGTCGGCCGGGCGCAGTTGCAGTTGGGACAGGGTCGTGATTTCCAGAGGCCTGATGGTCAGCAGGCTGTCCACGAAGAAACGGTAACCGCGCGGAGTCGGAATGCGCCCGGCCGAGGTATGGGGGCTGGTGATGAAACCCAGTTCTTCCAGATCGGCCATGACATTGCGGATGGTGGCGGCAGAGAGGTCCATGCCCGCAAGGCGCGACAAGGCCCGCGAACCGACAGGTTGACCCTCGTCGATGTACTTTTCCACCAGGGCTTTGAGCAGAGCCCGCGCACGATCGTTTAACATACCCGCCATTTTAACTGAAATATGTTCTAATTCCCTTTTCGCACCAGACTGGCCACACATTCAGGAAGTTCCATGACCCAACCAGGATTCTCTCGTATCGGTATCGTGGGCAAGGCCGATCCCCAGGGTTTGCACGCGCCTCTGGTCCGTCTCTTGTCGCTCCTCGCCACACGGAACTGCACCACGGTTCTGGATCCCTGCTCCGCCTCGGCCTGCGGGCAAACGGGAGTCCCCCTGAACGAGTTGGCCGCCCAGGTGGATTTGTGTGTGGTGCTGGGTGGGGACGGAACCCTGCTGAATGCCACCCGCGTACTGGCGCCCCATGCCGTCCCCCTGATCGGCATCAATCTGGGGCGGTTGGGTTTTTTGACGGATATTCCGGCAAAGGATCTGGAAGATCGTCTGGGTCAGGTGCTGGACGGGCATTACGCACTGGAGGATCGTACGCTGCTGGCGGCTCGTCTGACCCGATCCGACGGAGTGGAGGTGAGCGAGGCCATGGCCCTCAACGATGTGGTGGTGGCCAAGGGGGCGCGGGGCAGCATGATCGAGGTGGAGGTTTTCGTGGATGGAAACTTTGTCTACAACCTGCGCGCCGATGGATTGATCCTGGCTACCCCTACGGGGTCTACGGCCTATGCGCTGTCCAGTGGCGGCCCCATCGTCCACCCCGGCTTGAAGGCTCTGGTGCTGACCCCCATCTGTCCCCACACCCTGAGCAATCGTCCGGTGGTATTGCAGCAAAATGCGCAGGTCGAGATGATCCTGCACAAGGGAACGGGGGTTTTTGCCAGTTTCGACGTGCAGGACCAGGTTCTCCTCGATCCCGGAGACCGGTTGAACGTCACCTGTGCCCAGCAGTCCGTGCATCTGATTCATCCGCCGGGGTATGACTATTTCGCCATGCTGCGCGAGAAATTGCGCTGGGGCACGCGTTTTTAGGGGAGGAGGCATGCTGGTCGCACTGCGCATTCGCGATTTTGTCCTGGTGGATCGACTGACTCTGGAGTTGGGACGGGGATTTACTGTTCTGACCGGAGAAACCGGTGCAGGCAAATCCATCCTGCTGGATGCCCTGGCACTGATACTGGGCGAACGCGCCGATCCGGAAGCCATTCGGCAGGGCGCGCCACGGGCCGAGTTCGAGGCTCATTTTGATGTTTCTCCCGTCTCGCCAGCGGGACAGTGGCTGGAGGAGCAGGCTCTGGCCAGCGCCGAAGGCGAATGCCTGATACGACGGGTGGTGGAACGCACCGGCAAGTCCCGCGCCTTCATCAACGGCAGCGCCGTGACAGCGACCCAGTTACGTGCCCTGGGCGACCACCTCATCGACATTCATGGCCAGCATGCCCACCAGCGCCTGCTCTTGCCCGTTCACCAGCGGACCTTGCTGGATACCTTTGGGGGCCATGACGCATGTCTCCAGTCCGTACGTCAGGCCTGGCAAGCCTGGGAAAGCGTCCAGAGACGCTGTGTCGAGGCGCGTCAGGCACTGGCGGTAGCGGCAGGGCAGCGTCAGATGCTCGAAGAGACCCTGGCGTTATTGGCCGATTTGACTCCCAATCCCGGGCATTGGGAGGGACTGCTGGTGGAGCAGGCGCGTCTTGCGCATCGTGCAGATCTGATCCAGGGGGTGGATGAAACGGTTCGGTCACTGGAGGAAGGGGAAGGCGCGGTACGACGTCAACTGTTGAAGTGCGAACAGCGACTGGCCCAACTGGCGGCCCATGATGGCACCCTGACCCCCTGGGTTACCCTGCTCGAATCGGCGCGTATCCAGGTCGAGGAAGTGCTGGGGGAATTGCATCGCTATGCGCGCACCCGTGAAGAGAGCGAGGAGCGTCTGCCCCAGGTCGAGGAAGAGATGCAAGCCTGGCATGGGTGCGCGCGCCGTTTGAAGGTTCGACCCGAGGACTTGCCCGGACTGTACGCGGATACTCGCCAGGCCCTTGAAGCGCTCGCAACCCTGCCTTCTCTGGAGGCGCTCGAGAGGCTGGCGGATCAGGCGCGACAAGGGTATGACGAGGCGGCTCGGGACTTGAGCCGGCTGCGTCGTCAGGCGGCGCTGCGCTTGGGAGAAGCGGTGAGCGCCAGCCTGGCCGACCTGGCCCTGGGTCAGGGACGCTTCGAGGTCGCCCTGAACGAGTTGGATCGAGCGGGGCCCGAAGGGCGAGAGCGGGTCGAATTTCAACTGGCGGCCCATGCCAGTCAACCTCTGGGTCCCCTTGCCCGGATCGCATCAGGTGGAGAACTGTCGCGCCTGGGGTTGGCGCTGCAGACCCGACTGGCGCAAGGAAGCGCGGTGCCTACCCTGATTTTTGACGAGGTGGACAGCGGCATCGGGGGGGGCGTGGCGGAACGGGTCGGGCAACTACTGGCCGCGCTGGGTCGCCATCATCAGGTGCTGTGTGTGACCCATTTGCCCCAGGTGGCGGCTTGCGCCCAGCATCACCTGAAAGTCAGCAAGGCCGTGCAGGAAGGGGGAATGACCAGTTCGGTACAGATTCTGGATGAGGTGGAACGGATAGAAGAAGTGGCCCGCATGCTGGGTGGGGTGACCGTCACGGCGACCGTGCGAGAGCATGCCCGGGAACTGTTGCACCAGGAAAAAAAGCGCGCTCAGCGATAACGGGCGGGGGCTACGGCCCGGACCAGATCTTTTTCGAGGGGCAGTGGGTCGCCTTCCAGCCAGGCGCAGAGAAGGTCAGCGCCCAAAGGGGCCCAGACCAGTCCCCGGGAGCCCAGGGCGGTGAGCGCGAAGAGTCCCTCGGCGCCAGGTATGGGGCCGATGATGGGCAGGCGGTCGCGGCTGACGCTGCGAAAGGCGACCCGTTCCCGTACCACCGAGTGCCCCGATCCGTCGTTCCATCCCAGTGCCGTCAGACGTTGCAGGTTCTCCGCACGGTCAGCAGGGCGAGGGGCGGTGTCTGTGCCGTGGTCATAGGTCGCGCCCAGACAGGGACCGCCGGGGGCGTCCGGAATCACGTAGCCGGAGCCACAGAGGACAGGGGTTCCCGCGGGCACGGGAGAACGTTCGATCTGGGTGATCTGGCCCCGCAGGCGCTGACGTGGCCAGGGGGGGGCAGTGTCCAGGGGGAGGGGGTGTGCCCCACTGGCCAGGATGGCGATGGGGGCTTGCGCCAGCAGGGCCCCTGCCCGTGTGCGGGCTTCCCAACCCGCCGGGCCGGACCGGAGGGTCACGGGGTGTCCCCAATGCGTTGTGAGGTGGGGCGTTTGGGCCAGCGCCGTACGGCAGAACTGCCCGGGGTCCAGCCAACCGGCCGTGGGGTAAAACAGGGCTCCCCAGGGGGCCGTACATCGTCCGAGACGCTCGGCTTCGACGCGCGGCAACCAGCGGAGCAATGCTTCGACGCTTCCCGGCGCCCTGCTCAGGGCACACAGATGGGCGGCTTCCGGGGCGTCCCGGGCAATGCGCAGGACGCCGTTCAGGGCATGGGGAAGGACTTCCCTCCCTCCTTTCAGGTTCGCCAACCAGTGCAGGGTGGTCAGGAAACCTGCCCGGGCCAGACGGGCAGCACGGTTGTCGTCCAGGCTTGGAAAGGGGCGCAGGATGCCGGCGGGATTGCCCGAGGCTTCCTGCGCCGGCCCGCTCTGACCATCGCACAGGTCGATTTGCCAGCCCCGTGATCCCAGAGCGGCGCTCACCAGACAACCGGCCAGGCCAGCCCCAATGACCAGTGCATGGCGTCGGGGGGGAGGCCTCAGGGTGGCCTGGAGCGCGGGTTGTTCAAGACGTTGCACGATCTTGCGCCAGGCATCTTCGGGAATGCGGTCATAGCAAGCGCTGAGGCGTTCCCGCTTGGTTCCGAAGCCGGGTGCCCGGGTCGTGTGAAAGCCCTGGCGTTCGAGAGTGCGGCGTACGTGTCCGGCTACGCACCAGGAGGCCAGGGTGGCCCCATGTCGGCACAGACGAGCGATCTGCCGCAGGACGGGCTCGCTCCAGGGTATCGGGTTGGTGCGGGGCGAAAACCCATCCAGGTACACGGCATCGGCAGCCAGGGTGAGTTGGGGCAGAAGATCGGCCATGTCACCCAGCACCAGATGAAGGATGACCCTGCCTTCATCAAAATGGAGGCGGTGTATCCCCGGGGTGAGGGGGGGCCAGGCACTGAGCAGGAGTTTGCTTTCCTGCGCCAGTTCGGGGTAAGCCGAGAGCGCCCTGCCCAGGTCCGCGTCACTGAACGGGGCCTGTTCGAGGGAGACGAAATGCAAACGTGGGGCGGCGCTGCCCAGACGGCGCCATTCGTGCCAGGTGGTCAGAAAATTGAGTCCGAGCCCGAAGCCGGTTTCCAGAATCTGGAAAGACTCCTGCCCCTGCCAGCGTTCCGGTAGCCCGTTCCCGGTCATGAAGACCGCCCGGCACTGGGCCATGGCGCCTGCCTGGGAATGGTACACATCCGCATAGGTTTCGGAATAGGGAACCCCGTCCCGCAAAATCAGGGGAGCGGGCAGCAAGGGCATGCGGGCCAATGGCCCGGTCCCACTTTGGTGGGGCGAGTCGATGAGAGGGCGTCCCGTTTAGAGAATCTTGTCGATCAGGTCTTCACCCAATCCGATGCCTGCCCCCATTTCCATGGCGCGCCCAAAGCCCGAGTTGAGGAAACCACCCAGAACACCGAACAATCCGCCCTGTTGGGGGGCGTTCATGCCGGGCTGGGCATAGACGCCGGAAGGGTAACTGCCGGGGGCCAGGGTCGGCATCACCTGCTGGGCCTGATTTTGCCAGAGGGCATGGATGGCCTGCAGGGTATTGCCCATCTGTTGCTGCTGCCCCTGGACGGCGAGGGCGATCTCGCGCAGGTCGAGGAGCCATTCCCGGGCTTCCGGATGTCCGTCCTGGGCCGCACTTTGCAGTTTGCTGGCCAGTCCCTGCAATTGTTGGGCCACTTGTTGACTTTGCACCTGCAATTGCTGGTACTGCTGATCGATGGTTTGAATGTCCATGGGTTGCTCCGCAGTGTGAAAATCCCGATTCTAGCGCAGTCCGAGAAGAGGCAGACATTTTTAGTATTCAGGCAGATCGGGAGTACCTGCGGGGCTAGACTGGAAGGGCATAGAGGACTGTGTTCTCGAACCCTTGTGGGGTGCCGTGGCGAGTCGATGGTTGATTCACCACGTCAATGAACCACCGGATGGTGTCGTGATGCGCCATCGGCGGGTCAGGGTGCCTCCGGTTTTTTTATGGAGGCCTCATCATGAATATGGCGATTCGTGTGTTGACAGGATTATTGCGAACGGGGTATCTGGGAGGACTGGCGGCAATGCGTGGATGGCATAGGGGTGAGCAGGGGGTAGCCTATCTGGCTCAACTGGCCCGTGAAAACCGGGAGCGGTGCGTCACCGGGACGGAAGAGGAGGTCACCGATCCTCCGCTTGCCCTGCCGGCACCACCCCCTGAAGGAATGGGCGCGGTGGGTGTGCAGTTGGGACAACCACTCATTCGTTATGGCGACGGGTACAGCGTGGTATGTCGGTGTTACCCGGAAACGGGGCGGGTCGTCCGTTCCCTGTGGCTGGATTACACCAAGTTGCGGCGACGTTACGGGATTCAGGTGGAACGACGCTTGCGTTTGCGTGCCGGCGCTGCAGTGGTACAAATGCAATCCCTTCCTCATCAGGGGAACTTGCCGACCCGGCCCTGGGGAAGAATCGACCTGGGAGAAGTGACCCTGGCTTTTTCTTCCCTGCAGGACCAGGGATTGTTGCGACTGCTCGACCAGACGGTGGGGGAAGCACAGGCCCTGGTGGATGCAGAAGTCCCGGACGGGTTGCTGCAAAAACGGCCGTGGCAGATGCTGCCTGAGGTGGCCGTGCAGGACCCGCCTCTGAGTGAGGTGCAAAAACGTCGGCGGGTGGTGGAAATGACCTTGGCGGATGTGCGCGCGGCCGATGCCCAGCGCAAGAAACCGCTGGCCCGTACGGAAAAGGTCTATCCCAATCTGGTCAAGGCGCCGGAGGTGCGGAAGTTCAGGGGGATATTGAAACGTACCGGGTTCGTGGAACGCACGGATCCCTCGGGACGCAAATCCCGTGTCTTTTTTGCGGAGGTGCAGGATGACGTACAAATCGTGCGTCATACCGGGACCGACCTGCAACGTGCCCTGATGCGTGAAGAGATCTGTGAGGGAGATACGGTGGAGATTTTTGCCATCGGACTGGTTCCCATGGGTGGGGGCAAGTGCAAGAAAAAGATCTGGAGTGCACGCAAGGTCGTCTGAACACGAACCTGCATTCTGGAAGGCGGGTAGGATCGCTGGGACCTTCTTGGGGAAGGTCCTTTTTTTGTTCTGTTATGATGAGCCCCCGTAGGCGAGACAAAACTTGGGGAGATCAATGAAAGTCGGGTTTCTGTTGTTGGTACTGATCCTGGAACCCTGGCGCCCTCAGGCCTGGGGAGCCGCAGGGGTGAGCCTGCTGACCCGCTGGCGCCTCTTTCTGTCGGCACGCATGCCCAGGGCTGGAGCGGTGCGCTGGTTGGGGGTCGTGGGCCTTCCGATTTTGTTGGTGACGGCGGTACAAACCGGATTGGGGTGGCTTCATCTGGGCGCGGTAGTGCCTCTGGTGGTGCTGGGGTTGGGAATCGATCTGCGCGGACCCCTGGCTCACCTGCGTCAATGGGGAGAGCAGATGCCCTCCCATGCCGAGCCGAATCCGCCCGTTCGTGCGGCGCTCGATGAAGGCATCCTGAGCAGTTATCAGCGTTTTTTTGCTCCCCTGTTCTGGTTTTTTTTATTGCCCGGCGGATGGGGTCCCGTGCTGTATTGCGGTACGGCCCTGCTGATCGAGGCGGAACCGGATGGGCTTTTTTACCGGCGCATGCAGGCGGGACTGGATTGGATCCCCGCTCGTCTGCTCGCGCTGACCTTTGCGTTGGTTGGTGACTTCGAAGAGGCACTTTATGCCTGGCGTGATCCGGAGAGTCTGCCTTTGTCCAGCCATGAACTGTTGCTGACGGTGCTGCATGGAGCCTTGGGGTTGGGGCAGACGAACGGAGGAAACGGGCCGTTCGAGGCTCTCGAAGCGGATCAGTTGACCAGTGCCGAAGGATTAATTTGGCGAGCCGTCGTCCTCTGGGTCGTGGGCGCGGGGTTGGCGACGGCGCTGTTGGGCGGGCATTGAGGGACGGGGTGCATTTTCCTGCTGGAGCGTCAGCAGGGTGGCAAGGCGCAGTGCACGCAGGGGATGACCGGCAACGTAGTCCCGCAGGGCACAGTCCGGCTCCAGACGATGACGGCAGTCGGGGAAGCGGCAGTGGCCTTGCAAGGGGGAAAATTCCGGAAAAAAGGCCACCAGATCCGCGGGGTCGAGATAGGTCAGACCAAAGGATTGGACACCGGGGCTGTCGATCAGCCAGCCCCCCTCGGGCAGGGGGTAGGCACGGGTGGCGGTGGTGGTGTGTCGGCCCGAATCCAGTGCCAGGGAGATGTGCTGGGTGGCAGCCTGGGCCTCGGGAACGAGGGCGTTGAGCAGAGTCGATTTGCCCATGCCTGATTGTCCCACCAGCAGCGTGTGGCGTCCGGCCACAGTGGGGCGCAGTTGGTCCACCGTGGTCCGGGCGGAAATTTCCAGCAGGGGATAGCCGAGGGATGCAAAATGGGACAAGGTGGCACGCCAAGCCGCCGTGGCCGGACCCAGGTCGGTTTTATTGAGAAGCAGGCAGACATCGACCCGATTGGCTTCGGCGGCCACCAGACACCGGGAGATCAGGTCCGGGTACGGGGTGGGTTCACCTGCAGAGACGATGAGCACCTGATCCACGTTGGCGGCCAAAAATTTTTCTCGTTTGCCATCGGCACGCCAGAACAGGGTAGTGCGCGTTTCGATTCCCTCGATCACCCCCTGAGTGGCGCTGGTAGGGGTGAAGCGGACCCGGTCGGCGCAAGCGACATCCTGCTGCTTGCCGCGTCGGACACAACTCCATGCCTGCGCCTGGTCGTCCATCACTTCGTAATGGTGGCCGAAGACCCCGCGTACCCATCCCGAAAGGGAAGGGGTACTCACGGGAAGAGTGTCCGGTGTATCATGCAACGGGCGTCACGGTCGGGAGGCAAGTGGGGCATCGATCAACTCAAAAGGAAGGATTATGGCACAGGATAAAAACCATCTGGTCTGGGTGGACATGGAAATGACCGGGTTGGACCCGATGCGCGACCGCGTCATCGAGGTGGCGCTGGTGATCACCAACAATGCACTGGAGGTGGTGGCAGAAGGGCCGGTCCTGGTGATCCACCAACCCGATGAGGTACTGGATGCCATGGATGACTGGAACAAGGGAACCCATCAACGTTCTGGCCTCATCGATCGCATTCGTGCCTCGACCCTGACCGAGGCGGAAGCCGAGGAACAACTGGTCGAGTTTCTGAAGGCCCACGTGCCCGCTGGCGAATCGCCCATGTGCGGCAATTCGGTGTGTCAGGACCGCCGCTTCATGGCCAATTACCTGCCTCGCCTGGAACAGTATTTTCATTATCGCAACCTGGATGTGAGTACCCTCAAGGAATTGTCCAAACGCTGGAAACCGGCGGTCTACAGCGCCTTCAAGAAATCCGGCAAACACGAGGCGCTGGCGGATATTCTCGAATCCATCGACGAGTTACGCCATTATCGGACGCATTTCATCCGCCTGGACTGATGCACCGGCAGGGAACAGACTCAACGGGTTACCCGGTCCAGGTAGCCCAGAAATGTGTCTTCGGGAACATAGCCGGCCAGGCGCTGGTTTTTCAGTTCCCGCCCGCTGGGATCGAAAAAGAGCGTGCCGGGTGGGCCAAAGAGACCAAAATGTGCCAGCAGGGCCCGATCTTCGGCGCTGTTATGGGTGACGTCCACGCGCACCAGGGTGAAAGGCTGTAGGGCGGCCTGGACCTTGGGGCGGGACAGAACGGTGCGATCCCATTCGACGCAGGAAGTGCACCAGTCGGCATAGAAGTCCACCATGACGGGGCGGTGCTGACCGGATGCCCGAAGCAACTGCTGGTTCAGTTGGGTCACCGTGGTGACGGGAATGAAGTTCAGGTTTGTGGTGGCCGGACTGGTCCGGATCAGGGGCAGGATCGTGAACAGGGCAACTCCCAGCAGGACGACTCCGAAGGTGCGCTTGACCCAGTTCATCCACTGGCCGGCCCGGGGCAGCAAGGCGCCCGCCGAGGTGCCGATGAGCAGGAGCGGGGTACCCATGCCCAACGCCAGGGTGAAAAGTGCCAGTCCGCCCATCACCACGTCTCGGGTTTCGGCGATATAGACCAGCCCGCCTGCCAGGGGCGCGGCCACGCAAGGTCCCATCACCAACGCGGAGAGCGAACCCATGAAGCCCACTCCCCAGTAGCGCCCCCCCGGTAGGCGTCCCGAGGCGCCGTTGAGTTGGTTTTGCAGGGAGAGCGGCAACTGGAATTGATACACGTCAAACATGGACAAGGCCAGCAGAACGAAGAGCAGGGCGGTAGCGATTTGGACCGGCGGGGTTTGCAGGGCATTGGACAGAAGGGTGCCGGTCAGTCCGGCCAACACGCCCACTCCGGCATAGGTCAGGGCCATGCCCAACACATAGGTGAGGGAAAGGGTAAAAGCACGGGTCTTGGTGACCGATGCACCTTGACCGGCAATGATGCCGGAAAGAATCGGAATCATGGGGAATACGCAGGGGGTCAGGGCAAGGAGCAACCCGAAGCCAAAAAAACTGGCCAGTACCCAGAGGGGACGAGCGCCCTTCAGATAACTGGCAAAGTCCTCGGGGCGTCCGGAATCGGCGGAAGGCGGCGTGGAAGAGATTTCCGAGCCTGAGGAAAGCGCACTGTAGTGGGTTCCGCTGCGCTGAAAGTCCTGGGTAGTGGGCGGGTAGCAGATGCCGTGATCGGCACAGCCCTGGAAACTGATCGAAAAACGGGAGGCGGGCTGACCACCGGGCAAGGCCACGGCGACCTGGAAGGGATGACGGTAAATCCAGACCTGGCCAAAACTGGGGTCCTGTTTGGCTTCCGCAGCCGGAAAACGTAAGGGAACCTCATGAGGTACGCCGGGCAAACGGAGGTGGATACGGTCGCGGTAGAGGTAATAACCGGGGGCCGGTTTGAAGGAAAGGATCAGGCTGCCTGGGTTGGCGCCATTATCCGCCGAGATCCTGAAGGCCTGGTCGGGCATCAGAAAGGTATGCGGTTCGGGCGGTGCGCCCAGTACGGCAGGGAGGGGGTGCGGTGTTTCGGGAATGCCTTCCAGGGCAAATGCCGGGGACAGTCGACCCAAGGCGCAGACCAGGAGAAAAGTCCGGATCCAGGTGTTTCGCCGTAAAAGAATGTTCATGAGCCTAATGTGTGTCTCGTAACCAGATGACCGATTCTACTCCGACTGGGATGCGCTCGGGGAGTTCCCGTTCTGCAAGCGCCGCCAGGCCCATTCCACATGTTCGCGCACCTGCTCGACGGGATGGTTGCGACGCTGGGCCAGTGCGGCCAGGGCCTCCGGGCTGGCAGGCCCGTTGCCCAGAGCCACGGCCACGTTGCGTAACCAGCGTTCATGACCGATGCGGCGGATGGGCGAGCCCGCCAGGTATGTCTGGAAATCCTCGGGGCCCCAGCCGAACAGGACGGGCAGACTGAGATTTTCCAGTTCCTTGCGACGCAGAAACGCCCGTGCGCCCCGGGAGGTGTCGGCAAAGCGGTTCCAGGGGCAGTGCAGTTGGCAGTCATCGCAGCCGTAGATGCGGTTGCCAAAGAGGGGGCGCAGGGACTCGGGAATGGGGCCAGGGTGTTCGATGGTCAGGTAGGCGATGCACAGACGGGCATCCAGTTGGTAGGGGGCCACGATGGCCCGGGTGGGACAGACGGACAGACAGGTCTGGCAGGTGCCGCAATGGTCCTCTTCCGGAGGGTCGGCAGGCAGGGGCAGGTTGCAGAGCAACTCGCCCAGAAAGAAGTAGGAACCTTGCCGCTGCAGCAGCAAGGTATGTTTGCCGCGCCACCCCAATCCCCCCTGGGCCGCGATCTCCACTTCAAGAAGAGGCGCACTGTCGCTGAAAGGTCGCCAGGCAAAGGGTCCCCACTGCGTGGTCAGACGTTCGGCCAACTGGTGCAGGCGGCGGCGCATCAGGCGGTGGTAATCCTGCCCCAGGGCATATTGGGCGATCACGCCCCGGGCCGGATCGTTCAGGGCTTCATGGCAGGAAGCCAGGTCCTCGCCGAGATAAGGCAGGGAAACGGTGAGAATACAGGTGGTGCCCGGCCAGAGACGGGAGGGGTCGGTACGCAGATCCGGATCCCGTTCCAGCCAGGTCATGGCCCCCTGATAACCGGCCGACAGCCAAGTGGCGAGGTGTTTGCGGGCGGTTTGCAGCGTGGGGCGACTGACCCGCACCGCGCTGAATCCCAGTTGGTGTGCTTCGCGCTCGAGGAGCGAGCGCAAGGCGAAAACGGATAGGGGGGGCATGAACCGGGTACAATGGGTGGACAGTTTGAATTATCAACCGAAAGAGGGCGGGATGGAAGGGGGAGGGGCGGCGCGGTGGCATCTGGCAGATCCCGAGGCAACCAGTGAGTGGGGGCGAGCGTGGGCGCCCTGTCTCGAGCCGGGACTGGTTCTGACCTTTTCCGGGGATCTGGGCGCAGGCAAAACGGCCCTTATTCGGGGGATTTTGCGTGGGCTGGGGGTGACAGGAACCGTCCGTAGTCCTACCTATGCCCTGCTTGAAATTTATGAACTTTCGAGGTTATACTGTTATCACTTTGATTTCTATCGAATCGATACCCCGGAATCCCTGGAGGATAGTGGTTTTCGGGAGTGCTTTCGGAGCGACAGTCTATGCTTCGTGGAATGGCCCGAAAAAGTCTCTGCCTGGTTGCCCCCTGCCGACGTGGCCCTGACGCTGGAGCCCGCAGGAGCGGGGCGTCTGCTTCAGGTCCGGCAGGCTTCCGCGCGTGGAATGAAATGTCTCGAACCTCTCTTGTCCAGCTCCTTGCCGCGCTGATCCTGCTGGGGTCGGGCGTGCTGTCTCCCGCGGTTCACGGCGAGGAGACCCACATTCGTGCCGTGCGCCTGTGGCCTGCGAGCGACTATACCCGGGTGACGTTCGAAGCGACCCAGGCAATTCACGGAACCCTTTTTTCCGTGCCTAATCCCGATCGTCTGGTGCTGGATCTGGAGGGAGTGACCGCGACCCAGCCCCTCGAACAAATGGCGGCGCAATTGAGCCCCCAGGATCCCTACCTGCGCAAGATTCGGGTAGGTCATTTCAAACCGGGCGTGGTGCGGGTGGTTTTCGACCTGAAGGGGCCTGTCAATGCGACCTCCGCTCTGCTGGAGCCGGTGGGAGACTACGGTTACCGTCTGGTCCTGGATATCTATCCCGCTACGGCGACGCCGGATCCCCTTTCTCCCCTACTCGATAAACCGGCGCTTCAGGTGCAGAACGACACACCGCCCGGTCCATCCCTCGGGGGCTCCCCTCCGGCGCTGGCGGCAAGTTCCGTGGCCCCGCCTGTCACGGTGGGTGTGCCAAAGCATGAGACTGAAACCCGCTCGGATGCGGGGGGGCCTGCGCCCAGGACGCTGATCATTGCCGTGGATGCAGGGCATGGCGGGGAGGACCCTGGTGCCCATGGCGAAGCAGGCACCCACGAAAAAAATGTCACCCTGGCCATCGCCCGGCGCCTCAAGGCGGCCATCGATGCCCAGCCTGGTCTGAGCGCCGTGCTGATCCGCGACGGAGACTATTTCATCCCATTGCAGGAGCGGACAGCCAAGGCACATCGTCTGCATGCCGATCTCTTCGTGTCGGTTCATGCCGATGCCTACATCAATCAGGAGGCACGGGGCTCTTCCGTCTTTGCCCTGTCCGAGAAGGGCGCGACATCGGTGGCGGCACGCTGGCTGGCCAAACAGGAAAACGATGCCGACCTGATGGGGGGGGTGACTACCCCAACCCGTCAGGTCTACCTGGCCCAGACGCTTTTCGATTTGTCCCAGACCGCCACCATCAATGATAGTCTCAAGATGGCCCGTGCCGTGCTGGGCGAGTTGGATCAGATCAATGTGTTGCATCGTGGGTTTGTGGAACAGGCCGGGTTTGCCGTGCTCAAATCTCCAGACATTCCTTCCATTCTGGTGGAAACGGCGTTCATTACCAATCCTGAAGAGGAACGCCGTCTCAATGACCCCGTCTATCAGGAGAAGCTGGCCCAGGCCATTGCCCATGGTTTGCAGGACTATTTGCACAGGAGCGGTGCCTGGAGGCAACATGTGACCACCCTGCCTCGCACACACCTGGCTGGCCGCACGCCATGAAACGCATCACGCCGCTTTCTCCGCTTCTGATCAGTCAGATCGCTGCGGGAGAGGTGATCGAACGTCCGGCCTCCGTGCTCAAGGAACTGGTGGAAAATTCTCTGGACGCCGGCGCACGGAACATCGTCGTACTCCTGGAAGAAGGCGGGGTCCGGCGCATTCAGGTGGAGGATGACGGGCACGGTATCCACCCCGATGATCTATCCCTTGCACTGCAGGCCCATGCGACCAGTAAACTGGCGGCGACGGACCCCCTGAACCACATCATGACTCTCGGTTTTCGGGGGGAAGCCCTGGCCAGTATGGCAGCGGTGGCGCGCGTGACGGTGACGG
Organism: Pseudomonadota bacterium; assembly: GCA_021796835.1. Classification (GTDB taxonomy): domain Bacteria; phylum Pseudomonadota; class Gammaproteobacteria; order Burkholderiales; family Ferrovaceae; genus Ferrovum. Next base: position 40,293 of record JAKABO010000012.1, read on the forward strand.
CGCGCGTGGCGGAGGCGGCGCATGCATCGACCATGACCGTGTCCGGGGGGCAGGTCGAGGGACCGCGCCCTGCGGCACGCAGTGTCGGGTGCAGTGTGGTGGTGGAAGACCTATTTGGTCATACGCCAGCGCGGCGCAAGTTCCTGAAGAGTACCGGCACGGAATTTGGCCATTGCGATGAACTGTTGCGCCGTTTGGCTCTGGCCCACCCTGAAGTTGCTTTTCGGCTCTCACACCAGGGACGCGCCTTGCGCCATTGGCCAGCGTTGACGCTGGAAGCACGCGTGCGGGGCATTCTGGGTGAGGAATTCCTGAACCAGAGTCTGGCCGTCGAGGACAGTGCCGGACCATTGCACCTGTCTGGCTGGATCCTGCACCCGACGGCTGCCAGTCGGGCGGAGCAATACCTTTTCGTCAATGGGCGTTTCGTGCGTGATCGATTGTTGACCCAGGCTGTTCGCCAGGCCTATCAGGACGTGTTGCACGGTCAGCGCCAGCCGGGCGGGGTGCTGTTCCTGAGTTTGGATCCGTCGCGCGTGGATGTGAATGTCCATCCTGCCAAAACCGAAGTTCGTTTTGAGGAGGGGCAGGCCGTTTTTCGCTTTGTCTGGCAGGCGCTCCACAAGACCCTGACTCGTACGACACCGGGAGGGCTGGGGTTCATCGAGCGCCACCCTGCGGGGGGCGAGGGGATCCTTCCCCCGCCCATGAAGGCAGGTTCGAGGTCGCCCTCATTTTCCGGGAGATCCGGCGAGTTACCGCTGCCGCCCCCCCGGTTCGTTGCGCCGGCTCCCATGCCGGACAAGGCTACGGGGTCCTCGCACCTGGGCGAACCTGACCCCTTTCATGCGGCCTTGTACGGCAACCCCATCATTCCCGTCGAAACGCCGCCATCTCCCGCTCAGGGAATGGTCGGAGTGCCCCGGCCCGGTGAAGAAGATGCCGACCTGCCGGGTGTGGAACCGGATCCGGTGCCGCCAGAGCGTTCATCTTTCCCGCTGGGACAGGCCTTGGCTCAATTGCACGGGGTCTACATCCTGGCCCAGAATGCCACCGGACTGGTGGTGGTCGACATGCACGCGGCCCACGAACGGATCCTGTATGAACGCCTGAAGGCACGTCATGCAACGGCAGGTGGGGGGCAAGCGTTTCTGGATCCTCCGCATTTCGCCCTCTCGGCAAGGGAGTTGGCGGTTCTGGAAAGTCACGGTGACGTGCTCACCGCCCTGGGTCTCGATCTCGCGCTACGCGGACCTCAGACCGTGGTACTGCGCAGTTGGCCCATCGAGTTGAGCGGCGTCGATCCCGAGCCGGTTCTGCGCCAGGTGTGGGCGGATCTGGAAGAAACGGGCCAGAGTCTGGCGTTCGAAGCACGTCGTCACGAGGTTCTGGCCAGCATGGCCTGTCACGGCGCGGTGCGGGCCCATCATTCCCTTACATTGCCCCAGATGAACGCCTTGCTGCGTGACATGGAACGGTGTGAACGCGCCGATCAGTGCAATCATGGTCGCCCTACCTGGCGCCAGATTCCCCTCACCGAACTGGATCAATGGTTTCTGCGCGGCCGTTGAACTCACCCCCACTTCTGTTCCTGCTCGGTCCGACGGCCAGCGGCAAGACCGCTTTGGCCTGCCGATTGGCGGATGATTTTCCGGTGGAACTGGTGAATGTGGATTCGGCCAGCGTCTATCGCGGTCTGGACATAGGCTCAGCGAAACCGGATGCGCTCACGCGAGCCCGTTACCCCCATCACCTGATGGACTGGGTAGATCCCGACGATCCCTACTCGGCTGCCCGTTTCGTGGCCGATGTCACGCCCCTGCTCGCTGCCATTCGTGCGCGTGGGCATGTGCCCCTTCTGGTGGGGGGGACCATGCTCTATTTTCAGGCGCTGCAACAGGGTCTGGCCGTTTTGCCCAGTGCGTCTCCCGAACTGCGATCCGAACTGGAGGCACGGGCCGAACGGGAAGGTTGGCCTGCCCTGCATGCCGAACTGGCCCGGGTCGATCCCGTCACGGCCACCCGTCTGGCGCCCCTTGACCGCCAACGCATTCAGCGGGCGCTCGAAGTCTGGCACGTGACGGGGCAGCCTCTTTCGTTCTGGCATCAGGAACAGGCCCGTACCGGTTCACCGGACCGGATCCTGACCTTGGGATTGATGCCCGGTCAGAGGGCTGCCTTGCACGAGCGTATCGCCCTCCGCTTCGACCAGATGCTGGCGCAGGGACTGGTGGAGGAGGTGCGCCAGTTGCGCCTGCGTTATCCCCGCCTGACAGGCGAGATGCCGGCCATGCGTGCCGTGGGGTACCGTCAGGTCTGGCAGTTTCTGGAGGGGGAAGGCAGTGCGTCGGAAATGCGCCTGCGCGGCATCATTGCGACTCGGCAACTGGCGCGACGCCAGTTGACCTGGGTGCGCAACTGGCCGGCACGGGTGGCCCTGGATCCAGACCAGACGGAGTGGGAGGAAACGGCCCGCGCATTGGTGGAACATTTCCTGAAGGGCCCCTGAGGCTTCGCCGGCTGTCAGATCAACGGAGGTCGTCTGCTTCCGGCAGGATGGCGGCGTGGCGGGTACCGTGGGCCAAGGTCAGTTGGACGTGATCGCCGGGTTTCAGACGTGTCGCGTCGTCGATCACATGCCCGGCGTCGTCCTGTACCAGGGCATAGCCGCGTGCCAGAATGGCGCGCGGGTTCAAATGCTCCAGCGTGCGTCTCTGCCGTTCCAGGTGCTGGTGTTGCCGTTCGAACCAGCGCTGGCGGCTTTGTTTCCAGCGCTGGTCGAGCGCGGCCAGAGACTGGCGCTGAAAGGCGATGCGCTGACCGGGGTGGACCAATCGTTGCGCCAGCGTGGCGAGACGTTGCCTTTGTCGTTCCCAGTAGCGTCGCTGAAGGTGCTCCCAGCGCAAGCGGTGTTGATCGAGGTGCAAGGCAATTTTTTCTACCCGGCGGCGTAACGCCAGGAAATGGCGCTCTTCCAGTTGTGCCAGTTGGTGCAGCAACTGTTGCCGTTCGGGGTGGACCAGTTCAGCGGCTGCGGTAGGGGTGGGGGCACGTCGATCCGCCACGAAATCCGCCAGAGTGAAATCGGTTTCATGGCCGATGCCCGTGATGACCGGGATTGGGCATGCCGCCAGCGCCTCGACCACGGGGGCTTCGTTGAAGGCCCAGAGGTCCTCCATGCTGCCGCCTCCCCGGCACAGGATCAACACGTCACACTCGGCCCGTGCCCCGGCTTCCAGCAGGCGTGCGGCAATCTGTTGGGCAGCACCTTCTCCCTGGACAGGGATGGGATAGAGGATCAGGGAGACCTGCGGGGCACGGCGTTGCAGGGTGGTGAGTACATCGCGCCAGGCGGCGCCGACAGGGGACGTCAGAACACCGACCTGACGCGGCATGGCGGGCAGAGCGCGTTTGCGTGCAGGGTCAAAGAGACCGGCAGCGGCATACTGTTGCTTGAGGCGATTGAAGGCCTCGAACAGGGCGCCCAGACCGGCAGGACGCAGATTGTCCACCAGAATCTGGCAGGTTCCGTTGGGCGCGTAATAGGAAAGACTGCCCCGCAAACGCACGGCCATTCCATTGCTGGGGCGAACCGTGCTGCCGCTCTGGCGAAAACGGAACATCACACAGCGGATCTGGGCCTGAGCTTCCTTCAGATTGAAATACCAGTGCCCCGAGGAGGCCTCGGTAAAGTTGGAAATTTCCCCGAGAATCCAGCAGCCCGGCAGGGCTTTTTCCAGTATCGTCTGGAGGCGCTGAGTGAATTCGGTTACGGTATAACTTTTCTCGAGAACATCGGCCTCGGAACGGGAAAATGCTTCGGAAGGACTATGGTTGCTGGGAAATGAAGTCATGGTTCAAACAGGATAGGGATTGCGGGGTCATTGGCCATTTGTCAAGGGTTTTCGAACCGGGTATCGAACTGTATAGAAACTCTACGATGCAAAAAAAGTGTAACAAGGATAAGGGGTTGATCGGGTTTGGTCGGCACTGTTCACAAAGTTATCCACAGAGATTGTGGAAAACCCCAGGGTCGCGTCAGCCCATGGGAACTTGACGAGACGGGGGGCGTCCAACCTTCCCCGCCGAGTCGCCAACCGCTGGAATATCCATTAGACTGTGGCAGTTTAGTCGAATTTGGAGATAAAAAGGTGGATTCGGGACTGATGGCGGCTGGTTGGCCCAGTTTTCTGCTTTTGGGGGTGTCCGTGGGGGCTTTGGCCATCATCGTCGAGCGATTTTTGGTGCTGCGCCCCAAACGCGTGCTTCCCCCCGGTCTGCTCGAGGAGGTGCTGGAGGAAATCGGTCGTTCGGGGGTGACTCCTGCCCTGGTCGGCCGTTTGTCCCAGGGGGCCCCCCTGGCGCGGGTCCTGGCTGCAGGCTTGCGCAACGAGCGCCATGCCCGCGAGGTCATGAAGGAGGCGATCGAAGAAGCCGGTCGTGCCGTGGTGGTCGATATGGATCGGGCCGTGGGTCTGTTGGGTACCCTGGCTACGGTGAGTCCGCTGCTGGGGTTGCTGGGTACGGTGCTGGGCCTGATCGTGCTGTTCCGCGGTGGTGCAAGCGGGGATATGTCGCTCCTTTCCCAAGGCATCGCCCTGGCCCTGTATAACACGGCCTTCGGCCTGATCGTGGCCATTCCCGCCCTGATCTTCTACCGTTTCTTCCGGGGTCGGATCGAACGCTTGAGCAGCGACATGGAACAGCAGGCCATCAAGTTGGTGGAAGTGCTGCATGGAGACCGCCAGCCATGAATTTTCGGCGGGGCTGGCGGGAGGATGAACCGGAGGTCAACCTCATTCCCATGATCGACGTGCTTCTGGTGGTTCTCATCTTTCTCATGATCTCCACCCAATTCCGCCAGGAACATGGCATGGAGTTGCAACTCCCCCTGGGCGGTGGGGCCAGTACGAGTGAACGTGTCCATGAAATTACGCTTGCGGCGAATGGCCGCCTGCAACTGGACGGAAAGGATCTGGGATCCGACCCCGGGGCAACCGTTTTTGCCCAGTCCTTGCGCGCATTACGCAGCCAGGGCGATGCCACGCTCGTGCTGGCTGCGGATGCCCGGATTCCTCATGGACAGGTAATGGCTGTTCTGGAGGCCCTGCGCAGTGCGGGGTTTCACCGCTTGCGGGTGCGTACGCGCCCGACTGGGCCTTGAATGCGCGCGCGCCTGGAGCGCTGGCTCACGGGACTCTGGTACGAGGGGCGGCGCACCGGCTGGATGCCTGTTCTGGTTGGCTTGAGTCGCCTGTATGGGTGGGGCCTGGGCTGGCGTCGCCGGACTTCGGCCTTTGCGTTGCCCGTACCCGTTCTCGTGGTGGGCAACCTGACGGCGGGCGGTACGGGAAAGACTCCGCTGACTCTGGCCCTGGCCCAGGCCCTGCGGGCCAGGGGTTGGCATCCTGGTATCCTCAGCCGTGGGTATGGGGGACGACACTCGATGCCGATGGAGGTCACCCCCGTTTCTTCTCCTGAAGAAGTTGGTGATGAACCCGTACTCATGGCAGGGCGTCTCCTGGCCCCGGTCTGGGTGGGGCGAGCCCGTGTCGCCGCAGGCCAGGCACTGCTGCGCATGCATCCGGATGTGGACGTCCTGCTGTGCGATGACGGCTTGCAACACCGGGCGTTGATGCGGAGCGTGGAGGTGGTGGTGGTGGATGGCGGACGCGGCTGGGGCAACGGTCGACTCCTGCCGGCAGGCCCCCTGCGCGAGCCCTTGTCCCGTCTGGCGCAGGTGGATGCTGTCGTGGTCAATCAAGGTAGTGATCCGGATACGCCGACCCGCTTTTCCCTGGAGGGCAGCTACGCCATGCGCTTGCGCGCGTCCGAGTGGGTGCATGTACAACACCCGGAACGACGTGTTCCCTGGACGTATTTTCAGGGACAGAACTGCATTGGCGTAGCGGGGATCGGTAATCCGGAGCGTTTTTTCAGTCAGTTGGACCGTTGGGGCATTCAGGTACAACGTTATCCCTTCCCTGACCATCATCCCTATCGGCGTACCGATTTGCCCGCAGATTTACGAAATCCTGTACTGATGACCGAGAAAGATGCGATAAAATGGCGCAGGCTGGGGCTGGACGATGCGTGGTACCTCCCTTTGGAGGCTCTCGTGGACACGGCCCTCATCGATCATCTCGCAACCCTACTGACCTCCAAGGAACCCCATGGATAGCCGTCTTCTGGAAATTCTGGTGTGCCCTCTGTGCAAGGGCCCCCTGCTTCACCGCCCCTCCCGTCATGAGTTGGTCTGCTCCCCCTGTCGCCTGGCCTATCCGGTGCGCGACGGGATTCCCGTCATGATGGAGACCGAGGCGCGTCGTCTGGCCGAGGATGAAAACCCGTGATCGTTCCTCCCTTTGTGGCGCTGGTGCCTGCCCGCATGGCATCGACCCGTTTCCCCGGAAAGGTTCTGGCAGAGATTGGGGGGACTCCCATGGTCCTGCATTGTGCCCAACGCGCCCGGGAAAGTGGGGCGAGCCGTGTCGTGATTGCGACGGACCATGCCGAAGTGCGGCAGGTGGCCGAAGCGGCAGGGTGGTCCGTGGTCATGACGGCAACCACCCATGAAACAGGCACTGACCGGCTGGCCGAAGCCGTGGCACAACTGGATCTGGCACCGGATACCCTGGTGGTGAACGTGCAGGGCGATGAACCGTTGCTCGACCCCGGGACGATTCGCGCCGTGGCCCGACGTTTGCACGAGCGACCCGACTGTGCGCTTGCCACGGCGGCCTATCCCATTACCTCCCGGGCGCATCTGGAACAGAAAAATGCCGTCAAGGTGGTGCTGGATCACCAGGATCTGGCCCTTTACTTCAGTCGCTCCCCCATTCCCTGGGCGCGTGACGCCTGGGCTCGGGATGCCGCGCTCTGGCCGGAAGATTTGCCCGCCTGGCACCACGTGGGACTGTATGCCTATCGAGTCTCTTTCCTGCGTCTTTTCGCTTGCCTGTCCCCGGCGCCGCTCGAGCGTCACGAAGCGCTGGAACAGTTGCGCGCCCTCTGGTACGGGTATCGCATTGCGGTTGTCCGCCTGGCGGCGGCCCCCCTGCCGGGGGTGGACACACCGGAGGATCTGCAACGCCTGCGTGAGGTCTGGGCCACCCGGGTGGCGTGAGACCATCCAATCATCGAAGTGAGCAAGGGAGAAAGAAACATGCGGTTGATTTTACTGGGCGCTCCGGGCGCTGGAAAGGGGACACAAGCCCAATTCATCCGGGAATACTACGGCATTCCACAGATCTCCACCGGCGATATGCTGCGGAGCGCGGTGCAGGCCGGGACTCCGCTTGGTCTGGCGGCAAAACAGGTCATGGAGAGCGGGGGACTGGTGTCGGACGAGATCATCATCGGACTGGTGCGTGACCGGATCCAGGCCCCGGACTGTGCCAAGGGTTTTCTGTTCGACGGTTTTCCGCGTACCCTGCCCCAGGCAGAAGCGCTCAAGGAAGCCGGGGTCGCGCTCGACGTGGTGGTGGAATTTCAGGTGCCGGACGAAGACATCATTGAACGACTGTCGGGGCGGCGGATTCATCTGGATTCCGGCAGGGTCTATCATGTGCGTCATAGTCCGCCCCGCACCCCTGATCGGGATGATGTGACGGGGGAACCCCTGATCCAGCGGGAAGATGACCGCGCGGACATCATTCGAAAACGTTTGGCGGTGTATCATGCCCAGACCAGTCCTTTGGTGGCCTACTATTCGAACTGGGCAACCAGCGGTGAGGCGCAGGCCCCCCGTCTGATACAAGTGGATGGGACGCGGCCGGTGGAAGAGGTCAGACAAGCCCTGCGTGCCCAACTGGGGGCCTGACCGGGATCGGGTGAAACGAGCCTGCGCAGGGTAGGGAAGCAAACACGACGAGGGAGATAATAATGAGCCAGACCAATGCGTTCTATGCCCAATCCGGAGGCGTGACGGCGGTGATCAATGCCAGTGCCTGCGGGGTCATCGAAACGGCGCGGCGCTACCCTGCGCAGATCGGTACCGTGTTCGCCGGTCGGAACGGGATCCTGGGGGCCCTGCATGAGGACCTGATCGATACCGGAAAGGAAACGGCTGAGGCCATCCGGGCGCTGCGCCATACGCCGGCGGGTGCTTTTGGGTCGGCACGCTACAAACTCAAGGGATTGGAGGAGAACCGGGCAGAATATCAGCGTTTGATCGAAGTATTTCGTGCCCACGGAATTGGCTATTTTTTTTATAACGGAGGGGGAGATTCCCAGGATACGGCGCACAAGGTTTCCCAGATGGGCGCTGCCATGGACTATCCCCTGATCTGTATCGGGATTCCCAAGACCGTGGACAACGATCTGCCCTTGACGGACTGCTGCCCAGGGTTCGGCTCGGCGGCCAAGTATCTGGCCACCTCGTTGCGCGAGGCTGCCCTCGATGTAGCTTCCATGGCCAAGACTTCCACCAAGGTATTCATCATGGAGGTGATGGGGCGGCATGCTGGCTGGTTGACGGCGGGTTGCGGCCTGGCTGGCGCCGGACCGGGAGAGGCGCCTCATCTGCTGCTGTTTCCCGAACTGCCCTTTGTGGCAGAGGATTTTTTGAAGAGGGTGCAGGAAACGGTGGAAACCAAAGGCTACTGCGTGATCGCCGTATCGGAGGGAATCAAAACCCCCGATGGAAAATTTTTGGCGGAAAGCGGTCTCAGAGATGCATTCGGGCATGCCCAGTTGGGTGGCGTGGCGCCCCATCTGGCCCAACTGGTGCGTGATCGGCTGGGTTACAAATACCACTGGGCCGTGGCGGATTATTTACAACGGGCAGCGCGCCATCTGGCTTCCCGGACCGACGTCCGGCAGGCCTACGCAGTGGGGCAGGCCGCGGTCAAACTGGCTTTGCGCGGGCGCAATGCCGTCATGCCGACGATTCGGCGTTTGAGCGATGAGCCCTATCGGTGGCGCATCGGTTCGGTTTCCCTGGCAGCCGTGGCCAACCAGGAACGCTCGTTGCCCCGTCATTTCATCACGCCGGAAGGGTATGGCATCACGGCAGAGGCGCGCCGTTATCTCGAACCTCTCATTGCCGGTGAGGACTATCCGCCTTATCGCAAGGGGGTGCCTGACTATGCGCGTCTCCAGTTGGTCTCGGTGGAACGCACATTACCCCCTTTCACGGGTTGATGCGTTCCAGAGTGGCGAAGGTCAGATCGTAGGCATTGTGCGCATCTGCCGGGTAAGGACGAGAATCGACTTCTCGCCATTGCTCGGGATCCAGGATTGGAAAAAAAGTATCTCCCGGTACATCTGCGTGGATCCGTGTGACGTACACGCGCGTCGCGTGGGGGAGCAGCGACTCATACAAGGTTCCGCCGCCAATCACGAAGACCTCGGGGACGGTCGGCAGATTCGCCCACAGGGCTTCCAGAGAAGGGTAAACCAGACATCCTTCCGGTCGGTAGTCCTGGTTGCGGCTGATGACCAGATTGAGACGCCCGGGCAGGGGACGTCCGATGGATTCCTGGGTGCGTCTTCCCATGAGGACGGGGTGACCCAGGGTCACGGCACGGAAATGGGCGAGGTCGGCGGGCAGATGCCAGGGCATGGCGCCCTGATTCCCGATGACTCGTCCGGGCACGGTATGGGCCACGACGAACGAAAGGCGGGGCAGGTTCGATTCAGGCGGCACGTGCACGTTTGGCTTCCTCCATCAGAAAGCGTTGATAATCTTCCAGATCGCCCTCGAAGTCCTGCACCCCGCCCCCGGTGACCAGCCAGAATTCGTCACAGACGGCACGAAGGAGGGCGCGGTCATGACTGACCAGCAGTACGGTACCCTCAAATTCGTTGAGGGCCACGCTCAATGCCTCGCGTGTGGCCAGGTCGAGATGGTTGGTGGGTTCGTCCAGCAGGAGCAGATTGGGTCGTTGCCATACGATCATGGCCAAAACCAGGCGGGCTTTTTCACCGCCGCTCAGGGTTCCCACCCGTTGCGCCAGCATCTCGCCGGTAAAGTTGAAGGAACCCAGATAGTTGCGCAAATCCTGCTCCCGTCCCTGAACCCAGCCTCCCTTGCCTTGGGCAATGGCCGCTTTGGCCAGACGAATCATATGGGCGAGTGGGGTGTCTTCCGGTTGCAGGACATCCAGTTCCTGTTGGGCAAAGTAACCGAGGGTAAGACCTCTTCCCTGGATCATCTCTCCGTTCAGGGGGGGAAGGACCCCCGCCAGTGTCTTGATGAGGGTGGATTTTCCTTGCCCATTGGCCCCCAGAATGCCGATGCGCTCTCCGGCCTGTACTGAGCGGCTGACCTTGTGCAATATGGTGCGCGGCAGGGAGGATGGTTCCAGGGAATCGGTGGCGGGAGGATAGCCCAGATCGGTACGACGCAGGCTGAGCATGGGGTTGGGTAAATTGAGCGGTTCCTGAAATTCGAAAGTGAATTCTGCTTCGGTCAGTACGGGGGCGATGCGTTCCATCCGCTCCAGTGCCTTGACCCGGCTTTGGGCCTGTTTGGCTTTGCTGGCCTTGGCCTTGAAGCGGTTGATGAAATCCTGCAGGTGGGCGATTTTATCCTGCTGTTTCTGATGGGCAGCCAGTTGAAGCGAAAGTTTCTCGGCACGAAGGTCTTCGAAGGTACTGTAATTGCCCCCATACCGCGTCAGTTGGGCTCCGCTCAGGTGCAGGGTCACCCGTGTCACGGCATCGAGGAAATCGCGGTCATGGCTGATGACCAGCAGCGTGCCTTCATAGCGTTGCAACCAGGCTTCCAGCCAGACCAGCGCGTCGAGATCCAGGTGATTGGTGGGTTCATCCAGAAGCAGCAGGTCGGAAGGGCACATGAGCGCACGGGCCAGTTGCAGACGCATCCGCCATCCTCCAGAAAAACTGTTGACCGGCTGGTGTAATTGTTCCGTTTTGAATCCCAAACCAAGGATCAGGGTCTGGGCCCGGGGTTCGGCCGTATGGGCATCTACTTCCTGCAATGCCATGTAGGCATGGGCCATGCGCATGCCGTCTTCACCGGCCTCCGCCGCTTCCACTTCCCGCTGCGCCTCCAGCCAGCGCGTATCCCCTTCCATGACGAAGCGGGTCGCGCTGGCATCGGTCTCGGGCATGTCCTGGGCTACCTGGGCCAGACGCCAGGCCGGGGGAATGCTGAAATCCCCGCCGTCTTCCCGCAGGGTGCCGTCGAGCAGGCGAAACAGGGTGGATTTGCCAGCGCCGTTGCGTCCCACCAGAGCCACCTTTTCGCCTGGGTTGATGGTGATGCTGGCTTTGTCCAGAATAATCTTGGGACCCCGGCGCAGGGTGAGTTTCTTGAGGGTGATCATGAGGGTTCTCGCATCAGGGTACGGGCCGTCCACAGAGCAATGAATGTGAGCGTTGCGGCGGCGCAGAGATAATAGCCTACAAAGTCCAGACCCCATTGTTTGGCCAGGAAAGTGGCTATATAGGGGGCCAGGGAAGCGCCTAGAATACCCGCCAGGGTAAAGGACAGGGAGGCGCCCGTGTACCGTACGGGCGGGGGAAACAGTTCGGCCAGGGTGGTCCCCATGGGGCCATACGTTCCCCCCATGAGAAAGAGTCCCAGACTCAGGAAAATCACGGTATTGCCCCAATTGCCAGCCTTGAAGAGATGTCCGAAGGCCAGTCCGAAGAGAAAGATGGCAACGGAGACCCAGAGCAGGACTGGCGACCTGCCGAAACGGTCACCCAGTAGGGCCGAGAGAGGGATGCCCAGAGCAAAGAAGAGGATCCCGATCAGTTGGGCGTGCAGGAAGTCGCCCTTGGGGTAGTGCAGGGCAGTGGTGCCCCAACTGAGGGTGAATACCGTCATGAGATAGAACAGAACGAAAAGGGCAAGGGCGCTCAGGGTTCCAAGCAACAGGGGACGACCATGTTGGGTGAAAATCGTGCGCATGGGGAGAGCCACCTGTTGGTGGTGGTTCGCCACTTCCAGAAAAACTGGAGTTTCGGTCAGTTTGAGGCGGACATACAAGCCGATTCCGATCAGCAGGGCGCTGGCAATGAAGGGGATCCGCCAGCCATAGGTCAAAAAGTCCTCTTCCGGGAGAAGTCCGCTCAGCCCCAGAAAGGTACCACTGGACAGAATGAAACCCAGGGGAGCACCCAATTGGGGAAACATGCCGTACCAGGTTTTTTTGTGGGGCGGTGCATTTTCCGTGGCGAGCAGGACGGCCCCTCCCCATTCCCCTCCCAGGCCCAGGCCCTGGCCAAAGCGGAAGATGGCCAGGAGAATGGGGGCTGCGATTCCGATGGTGTGATAGGTGGGGAGCAGACCGATGGCGACGGTGGAGGGGCCCATGGTCATGAGAGAAGCCACCAGCGTGGCCTTGCGTCCGATGCGGTCACCAAAATGACCAAAGAGTATGGCGCCGACGGGGCGGGCAAAAAAGGCCAGTGCGAAGGTGGCAAAAGACTGGAGGAGGGCCGATGCAGGGTCCGAAGAAGGAAAAAACAGTTTGGGGAACACCAGGACCGCTGCCGTGGCATAAATGTAAAAGTCAAAAAACTCGATGGTGGTGCCGGCCAGACTGGCAATCAGGACCCGCACCGTGGAATTGCCGGTGGTTTGCATGGAGGGAAGTCGGGATGGTTGTCGAAATAATTCAGGACCCTGGATTATACGCGCAATGACGGAAAACTTTTCACTCGGGAAACTTTCCAATACACTGTTCCTTTCGCCTTGGAAATCGCCTGTGACCACGCTACTCTTGGGTTTTTTATTCGGTACTTTTCTGCAGTACGCGCGCCTCAACCGTTTTGATACCATTGTCGGCATGGCGCTTCTCAGAGATCTGTCCGTGGCCAAAACCATGGCTTTTGCCATCGGATTGGGCATGTTGCTGATGCAAACGGAAATCCAGATGGGATGGGCCAGCGATCACGTCAAGCCTTTGATCCTTGTTGGGGTTGTGGGAGGTGGCGTGTTGTTTGGCATGGGAATGGCCATTCTGGGTTATTGTCCGGGTACGCTCGCCATTTCCCTGGGGCAGGGCAGTCTGGATGCGCTCGTGGGGATCTTGGGCGGACTGGCGGGGGCGTTATCCTTCGCCGTGGTGTTTCCTCTGCTTTCTCCTCTGCTGGGCCCGGATCTGGGTAGTATCTCCCTGAAAGGGAGCCTTTCCGCACCCACTTTCTGGATGACCCTCGTGCTGCTGGGAGGAGGCCTCATGGGGGTAGCCCTTGCACTCCACCGGGTTGATCCGCGGGGGTGGTCATGGTTGTATGCCGCCGTGGGCTTGGCCCTGCTCAATGTGGCGCTCGACCTACCCGCCATTGCCGGTCACCCCATGGGGGCCTCCACTGCCTTTCCCTGGTTGGCGATGACACTGACCGGGATGGGTGCGCCAGGCTACTGGCACAAGATTGCCGAACCCGGTGCCTGGGAGTTCCATTTTTTGATCGGAGCCTTTCTGGCAGGGCTGGTTTTTTCTCTGATTCAGAAAGAGTTCCGTTTCAGGGCAGTGCCCGACCTTTGGCGCGAATACCATGGCAACAGTTCCTCTCGCCGTTTTTTCTGGGCTTTCGTGGGCGGGATCCTGTTACTGTTTGGCGCACGCATGGCCGGCGGATGCACGTCCGGGCACATCATTTCCGGAGGCATGCAACTGGCTGACAGCAGCCTGCTTTTCGCCCTGGTGGTCTTTCTCTCCTTTCTGACCACCGGGCGCCTGTTCCACCGTCAGGTCAGGGTAGGGTAGTCGGTATAGCCGATGCGTGGATCGGGACGACCGTAACCATAAAAACTCTCTGCCTCGAAGGGGGCAAAGGGGTGCCCCTCTGCAATCCGCCGGGGCAAATCCGGCGTGGAGATGAAATATTTTCCGAAGGCCACGGCATCAGCCTTGCCCTCTGCCACCTCCGCCTCGGCACTGGCTGCCGTAAAGCCTTCATTGGCGATGAGGACTCCACCGAAACGACGTTTGAGTTCCGGGCTGAGACGATCCGTTCCCAGGGACTCGCGGGTACAAAGGAAGGCCAGGTGTCGTTTCCCCAACTGTTCGGCGACATAGCCGAAGGTGTGCAGGGGATCGCTGTCTCCCATATCGTTGGCATCCCCGCGTGGGGCGAGATGGACTCCCACTCTCCCTGCGCCCCACACTGATACTACCGCATCGGTGACTTCAAGCAGGAGGCGAGCCCGGTTTTCCACCGGTCCTCCATAGTCGTCTGTCCGCTGGTTGGTGCTGTCCTGCAGGAACTGGTCGAGGAGGTAGCCATTGGCCCCATGAATTTCCACGCCATCAAAACCGGCTCGTTGGGCATTGAGTGCTCCCTGTCGATAGGTTTCCACCACGGTGGGCAATTCGGATCGCTCCAGAGCGCGAGGTGTAACGAAGGGACGGTGCGGGCGCAACAAATTGACGTGCCCGGCAGGGGTCACGGGGCTGGGAGCCACGGGCAACGCCCCCTCCAGGTAATAAGGATCGGAAATTCGTCCCACATGCCAAAGTTGCAGGAGAATGCGTCCCCCTGCAGCGTGAACGGCTTCCGTGATCCGACGCCAGCCGACGATCTGTTCTTCGGACCAGATTCCGGGTGTGTCGGGATATCCGACGCCCTGAGGAGAAACTGCGGTGGCTTCGCTCAGGATCATTCCAGCACTGGCCCGCTGGGTATAGTATTCGGCCATCAATGCATTAGGCACCCGGCCGGCGCTGGCACGGCAACGTGTCAGGGGGGCCATGACGATCCGGTTGGGCAACGAAAGATCACCCATGACAAGGGGGGATAACAAAGTGGTCATTGAAAAAACTCCTGAATTAGTACGAAGACGAACTATTTTGACACGGTTTCATGCAGAAGAAAAGCCCGAGGTTATTGTGGTTGTTTCGAGACAGTGAGGAAAAAGAAGAGTAGAATCCCTGCACTCAACAGTTCGGGGTGTAGCTCAGCCTGGTAGAGTACTACGTTCGGGACGTAGGAGTCGGAGGTTCGAATCCTCTCACCCCGACCATCGAAGACAGGGTTCGGCGCCGTGTTTTTGTGGTCATTGAATGAATCCGGGAACTACTTTTCGTTGTTCTGGTCCTTGCACCAGGAGCGTGGTGCGGGTGGACGCGCTTGAAGAGTTTTCACGCCCAAACCCGATGATGCCTTCCGCCGGGAATCCCTGCGGTTCGAGTGGGTTTGGTTTCGACCGGTTTCATGAAGAGATGAGGATCCCCATGCGCGTGTTGATGGAACCTGCCGCCCCACCTTCCCATCTGCTCAAGAATTCGATCGACATCTTTCCGTGGGATGATAATTTCAAGACCGGTTTGCCTCAGATCGATGACCAACACCGTGTTCTGGTCTCTCTTCTCAATAAATTGGCCAGTCATGTGGCCTTTCGGTCTGGGACGCTTTCCCTGGAGGAAGTGTTCGATGCGTTGACCGATTATACGATCTATCACTTCAAAAGCGAGGAGGCGATCTGGGCCGACGTTTTTGCGGATGATCACTCGATGGCAGAACACTTGGCGGTCCACGAGCATTTCATACAGACCCTGAATACACTCAAGGTGGCCCGGAAGAAAGCCCCTTTCGACCAGGTGGCCCATGATGCCCTGGAATTTCTGACCCGCTGGCTCGCTTCTCATATCCTCGAAAAAGACCGCTTCATGGCCTATACCGTCCTGGCCATGCAGGGAGGTTTGCCCCTGGAAGAGGCCAAGGCGCGGGCTCATCGTCAGATGGAAGGCGTCACACGAAACCTGATCGACATCATCCTGTCGCTGTACTCCGTACTTTCCTCCAATACCCTGCATTTGATGCGAAAACTGGATGAGCATCAAAAAATGGAAGAAGCCTATCGGGAGCAAAGACGACGCATGGAGCATCTGGCGCGCTTCGATGCCTTGACCGGGTTGCCCAATCGCGTCCTATTGACCGAAAAAGTCCAGGAAATCATGGATCAGGCTGAGCCACATTTTCTGGCCATCGTCTATCTGGGACTGGATGGCTTCAAAGTCATCAATGATACCTACGGTCATGAAATGGGCGACCGCGTCCTGATCATCATGGCGGAAAGAATCCAGGGCATCGTAAGAGGCCGGGACATTGTGTCCCGTCCGGGCGGCGATGAATTCATCGTGGTGCTTCGTGATATTCACGAACTGGATGCCTGTATCCCGTGGTTGGCGAGTTTGTTGGCAGCCTCGAGAAAGACCATCCCCATCGACGCGGGTCGTACCCTGAAGTTGTCTGCCAGCCTGGGGGTGAGTTTTTATCCTCAAAATGAGGAAATCACCCCGGATCAACTGTTTCGTCAGGCCGATCAGGCCCTGTATCAGGCCAAACAGGCGGGCAAAAATTGTTATCACGTTTTCGATATGGCCCATGATCATGAGGTTCGGGGCCGTCTTGAAAATCTGGAACATATCCGGCGGGGCCTGGAACGTCGGGAGTTTGTCCTTCATTATCAACCCAAGGTCAATCTTCGGACCGGTGCCATCCTTGGGTTGGAGGCATTGATTCGTTGGCAACATCCCCACAGGGGACTGTTGTTGCCCAACCAGTTTCTGCCCCTGATCGAGAATCATCCCCTGGCCCTATCCCTGGGAGACTGGGTACTGGATACGGCGCTGAATCAGATCGAGGACTGGATGACCCAGGGATTGCCCCTTGCCGTCAGCGTGAACGTGTGTGGCCAGCAACTTCAGACTCCGGGATTTACCCAACAACTACGCGACACATTGGCGCAACGTCGAAAGGACGTGGCCCGATATCTGGAACTGGAGGTACTGGAAACCAGCGCGCTGGAGGATATTTCTCAGGTGACCAAGGTCATCCACGACTGCATACGTCTGGGGATCCAATTTTCGATCGATGATTTTGGAACCGGCTATTCTTCGCTCGCCTATCTCAAACGCCTGCCGGTACATACCCTGAAAATCGATCAGAGTTTCGTACGCGGCATGCTGGAGGACCCGGAAGATCTGGCGATTTTGGTGGGCGTGCTGGGTCTGGCCGAAGCTTTTCAGAGGAAGGTCATTGCGGAGGGGGTGGAAACGCTGGACCACGGAGAGATGTTGCTGGATTTGGGGTGCGAGGGCGCACAGGGGTATGCCATTGCACGTCCCATGCCCGTCGACAAGATTGTCCGTTGGGTTGCCACCTGGCAGGTTCCGAACTCCTGGGCATTTCGCCCCGTGCGCCGTAAGGGCGACCTGTCGTCCTTCATGCATGAGGCGAGTCAACGAGCTTCGAAAAAGACAAAATCAAAAAGGTAGGGGCAAGCGCATGAGTTTGGATTCGCTGAAAGCACTGGAGGGCAGTCTGGACCACGGGCTCCCTTTCACCAACCAGGAAAGCCGGAGTCCCCACATCGCCCCCCTCTGCGAGCCAACTCTCGAGGTCAGGGCGATACCGAAGGCCAGCATCGCACAGCAGGACGTTCTGCTGTTTTTGAGAACGTTGCCGGCAGAAAGCGTCGACTTGATCGTGACCGACCCGGCTTATAGCGGGATGAACCAGCATTTGTTGTTGGGGAAAGGGCGGATTGTCGGTAACTATCAGGAAAAGGAGGGAAACAGGTGGTTCGAAGAATTTCATGACACCCCGGAAAACTATGGTCAGTTTTTATCCGAGTGCCAGCGGGTACTGAAAAACGACCGGCATCTGTTTCTGATGTTCGATTCATTTTCCATGCTGTCCCTCGGGGCCCTGGTCAGGGATTTCTTCAATGTCAAGAACATCATCACCTGGGATAAAGTGAACATCGGGATGGGGCATTATTTCCGCAGACAAACCGAGTTCATCCTGTTTGCTTCCAAGGGAAAGCGTCCGGTCACAAGGCGGGATATTCCCGATATCTGGAAAATCAAAAGACTTCACCGGGCATCCTATCCAACGCAAAAGCCGGTAGAACTTTTTGAAGCCATGATTGCTTCAAGTAAAGCAGAAGGTGATACCGATTTTGTGGTGTGCGACCCCTTTGTCGGGTCCGGGAGTGCTGCCATCGCAGCCTTGAGACAAGGATCTCGTTTCGTGGGGTGCGACACCTCCGAGAAAGCGGTTTCACTGTCGCGCAAACGGGTTAAAGCCTTCCTGAAGACGGGTATCGACATCGAACAGGAAAAGCCGGCATTCGATGAGGCCATCCAGAAAAAGTTTTGGTGACCGATGCAGAACAGCCCATCCGGGTCAAACCTGCTGCGGCGAAATGGCCACCTCCCAGCATACCTGTAACTGGCGGTCGACAGAGTTCACCACGTCCCGATCCAGTTTCCCGTCATCGACTTGCTCATTCAATATGTTCATGATCTCGTCTGGAGGGAGAGGATCACGATAAGGTCGCTTCTGTGCCAGTGCCTGGAATACATCGGCGACCGCGATGATGCGTGCCTCCAGGGAAAGGGTACTCCAGTCCAGGCGATAGGGGTAGCCCGAACCATCCATGCGTTCGTGGTGTTGCGACGCCCACTCGCTGATTCTTTCCAGTCCCTTGATATTCTTTAGGATGTTGTAGGTGTCAAAACTATGTCTCTTGACTTGGGCACGCTCTTCCGGGGTGAGTTTGCCCGGCTTTTCCAGTAACGCATCCGGCAATCTCAGTTTGCCAATGTCATGCAGCAATCCGGCCAATTCGAGCATTTCGCAGCGTTCTGGCGGTAGATTCCACAGACTGCCGATAAATTTTGCCAACCTGGCCACACCATCGGAATGCGCCTTGGTGAAGGGACTCTTGGCATCAACGACATGGGAGAAGATAAGCATGATGCTGCGGAGATCCTGAAAATCAATTTTCTGGACGGGTGTTTCGGATAACCAGATACTCGAATAGCCGTCCACATGTTCGTTCTCCAGAGAAAACCAGAAAGCCTCGGATCGGGAAATGGACAGGAAGGCTTCAACCAACTCGTCACAAAAAAAGTCGCCCCGTTTCCCCTGGATTTTCTTCCGGATTTCGTCCTTGAAAAGCAAAAGATTGGCGTTGTCGATCCGGGAAGAGAGAGACAACATGTCCACTCGATCCGCCAGATAAATGCAGTTGGCGATCCACTTGGTTTCCATGGGCAGGGCCAGGTCTTTCAACTCGGACCAATGGGTATGATGATGACGCACCATCGGGGCAAGTTTCTCCAGCAGGGGGCTGGACTGTAATAGGGAGGCGCCAATCCTGCAGTGTTCGATTTCCTCTTCCCACTCGAACTGGGCAAGCCGGGAGTGAACGACCGTTTTCGCTACCCCGATATCGTGCAGGATAGCGGCCTCGAACAAATCATCCATGCATTGTCCCGACCAGTGGAGGTATTTGCCACACTCTGAGGCGATGAATGCAACACGTTTCCCGTGCCGGATATGGGTGATACCGACCAGATCTAGCGCATTGGACAGGGAATAGAGGGTTTCATGCAGATTAATGTCGAACGTTGACATTTGACTCCCGTTTCCGAAGAGGATGAAGATCCGGACGATTCTACCACCGCCCATTTCTTTCTCAATACTGTAATTTGCAATACCAGGACGGAAAAGTGTCATTGGAATTATTGGATTCGGCAGAGCAGCCTCTCCGTCGTCTTCGACGGAAATCTCCTGGCGTGACGATTAGGGCGTACCCATTTTGTGCGGATTCTCTTTTCAACGCCGTGATGCTTCAGGAGTGAATTATCTATCCATATGAAATATATCGAATAACTAACAATGTATCTTGATTTTTTCGTACCCAGAAATTGGTAGAACCGCACGATTTCAGTGCCAAACCCCAACTGGCGGGCGCCCGGTTATGCATGGCATGATGCATCACAATGTCCCACTCATGAAAAGGGGGTCTCAAATGCGTCAAACTTTTTGCTCGGTCCTTGGCTCGATAATGGCCATCGGGATGTGTCTCATGTTGCCCTCTCCGGGATACGCGGAGCAACGCGATTTCAGCATGACCATCGAGGAGGTTTCCATCAATGTGGCCCCCACGTTGACCGCCAAGGTGTTCGCCTTCAATGGCCAGGTGCCCGGCCCATTGATTCATGTGCGAGAGGGGGATGACGTGACGATTCACGTGACCAATAACACGACGCTCCCCCATACGATCCATTGGCACGGGGTCAATCAGATAGGGTCATGGAAGAGTGACGGCGTGCCGGGAATCACGCAAAAACCCATAGAGCCCGGAGATACCTTTACCTATCACTGGATCGCGGACCGTCCGGGGACGCTGTGGTATCACTGTCATGTGAATGTCTGGGAGCATGTGGCAATTCGCGGCATGTGGGGACCGCTGATCGTCGATCCAAAAAATCCAACCCCCTTGGAAAAAAAGGTCACCCGCCAGGTCATCATGATGATGAGTACCTGGGAGTCCGCCTATGCCGATCGCTACGGAAAAGGGGGCAATCCGACCGATGTGACAGACTATTTTTCCGTCAACGGTCGTTCTTTCCCGCTCACTCAACCCATCCGCGTCAAGGAGGGAGATGTATTGCGGATTCGCATGATCGGTGCTGGAGACGAAATTCACGAAATGCATTTGCATGGTCATGACCAACTCATTACCCATAAGGATGGTTATGCACAAAACAATCCCAGTTTTGTCGATACGGTTCCCGTGGGACCGGGGGAACGTTATGACGCCATCGTAAAGATGAATAACCCCGGACGGTTCATATTTCATGACCATGTGGACAGCCACATCAACATGGGGGGCATGGTCGGTGGGCCGATCACGGTCATCGAATATGAGGGGATCCCGATGGAAGACTGGTATGTCTGGAAGGATCACGCCTATGACCCCGATTTTTACTACACCGAATCACTCGCCAAGGGATACGGTTTGTTCAACAATCCAAACCTCATGGGAACCGCGGTGGAACAAACTCGGAGAAGCCGATGAAAATGATTTCCCACACCCTGTTGGCCGGTATTTCATTCCTGCTGATGACGAATCAGGCGTTGGCTGCGGATGGACAGGCCATCCTGGAAAAACAGTGTGCAACCTGCCACAACCTGAATGGCCCGGCGCCTCAAACCGTTCAGGAGATTTGGAACCGTCAGGGCCCCGATCTTTTTTATGCGGGTAACAAGTATCTGCAACCCTGGTTGGTGGAATGGCTGCAAAAGCCTTACAGAATCCGTCCCGCCGGGGAGTTTTATGGCCTGCACATCCGTTCGACTCCCAAGGGAGACGAAATTGATACGTCGACGTTGCAACCCCATGTGGCGCTGTCCCGCGAAGATGCCGTGGCGGTGGCCGATAACTTGATGCAACGGCATCCCCATGATGACCTGATCGCCCGCGAGACGATTACACCGTTCAACTTGTCCAAGCAAATGGGTGAAATGGCCTTCGACAAATTCCTGGGGTGCATGGCGTGTCACTTGATCGAGCCAGATTATGGTGGACTGTCTGGTCCGGAACTCTATACGGCAGGACGTCGGTTGCAGGCCAAATACATGGCGAGTTATATCCGCAGCCCTCAGGCCTGGGACCCAAAGTCCTGGATGCCGAATAAACATGTCTCAGACCCGAATATCCAGAAACTGGTGCAGTACTTGGAGAATCTGTCTGCGGAGAAAAGCGATGGGAAAAAATAACCGATGGGTGGGATGGATGATTCTGGCAGCGATGACCAATCTGGTTCAGGCGCGGGAATTGGCGGTCAACAACTACAAGACTTATTGCATCCAGTGTCATGGTTCTCAGGGCAATGGCCAGGGGATCAACGTGCGTGACATGTCCGTTCAACCCCGTGACCATACGGATGCCAAGGCCATGTCGGCGCGTTCGGACGATGCGTTGTTCAAGGTGATCAAGGAGGGTGGCGCCTCCATTGACAAATCCGTGCTCATGCCGCCATGGGATGGGGTGTTGAGCGATGAAGAGATCCGCGACATGGTGCAGCATTTACGCACCCTTTGCAGATGTAAGTATGGTACCTAATAAACAGGAGAGGACGATGAATTTACTCAGAAAAACAAGTTTTGCACTGGTGGCTGCCGCAGGTTTGATATCCACCCAGGCCGCTCTGGCGGAGACCGTCAAAGTCACCATGACGGCCACGGAAGCAGATACGGCCATCGATAACAAGGGGACCAAATATCCGGCATGGACATTCGATGGGGCGATGCCCGGAAAGTTTGTACGGGTGAAGGAAGGGGATACGGTGGATTTTACCCTCATCAATCCCCCGGAAAACAAAAATTCCCACGCCATGGATTTTCATGCGGCGCAGGTGGATGTGTTGAATGAATTTGCCCCTGTCAAGCCGGGTGAACAAAAGCACTTCATTTTCCAGGCCAAGGTTCCTGGGCTTTTCATGTATCACTGCGGTGCGAGCCCGATGGTACAGCACATTGCCCGGGGGATGTACGGAGCAATTCTGGTCGAACCCAAGGGAGGGTACAGCAAGGCCTATCCGAAACCGGACCGTGAATATCTCCTGGTGCAGAGCCAGTATTTCCCGGATGCGGAGAACTACAAGGCCATGTTGGAGAACCAGGGATGGGCCGGTTCGCTGATTAATGGAAAGATTCTCCACTATGATCCGGTTCATGACGCAAACGCCACTCAGGTCCTCGAATCCAAGCCCGGTGAAAGAGTGCGGATCTATTTCGTGAATGCCAATATCAATATGCCCGTGGCACTGCATCCCATTGCCGGGATATGGGAGCGCGTCTATATCAACGGCAATCCAAAAAATACACTGTATGGAATGCAAACCTACGGGGTCGCAGTGGCTGAAGGGGATACCTTCGATATTGTCTCTCCTGCGGACCGCAGCACCAATGTCGCCATTGTGGATCACACCATGGGAGCCGCCTTGCGGGGTGCCATCACGGTGTTGATGAACAAGCCAGATGCGGATCCAGGAAAGGGGCGAGGCGATCAGATCGTTGTCAAGTAAAGAAATGGTTCTGCCGGATTCCAGGGAGGCGTCCGCGTCTCCCTGGTTTTGGCACGTTTGCAGGCGGTCTTCATGAGGGTAAACAGACTATTGACCGGGGTGGTTGTGGGTGTCTTGACGGTGGGCGCCATTGGGTATGGCATTTGGTACGTATCACCGCAAACAACCAGCCCAGAGCACAAATATCAGGTTGCTCAAACCACTTGGTACTGCCCCATGCATCCCTCGGTGTCTCAACATGAGCCCGGTACCTGTCCTATTTGCGGTATGGCCTTGGTCGCTTCGGCCTCTGCCGGGTCGCTCCATGAGCATGGCGTGAAGGTTGACAATGCGACACTTCAGAATCTGGGCGTCAGATTGGCGGCAGTGAAGGAAAGGTTGATCGGCGCGCCTTTGCGTGCCTATGGAAATGTCGTCGATGACGGAATGACCGTCTTTTCCGTGCGACCACGCTTCGAGGGGTGGATTCGCAAACTTCATGTTCATTCGGTCGGTGAAACCGTACGACGCGGGCAAATTCTTTATGAAATCTATTCACCGGACCTGATGTTGCAGCAACGCGCCTATCTCAATGCCATCGATCGAAAAAATCAGTTGGCGCAAACATTGAGCGTTCCGTCCTACGAAGAAAACAAGTTTTTGATGGATACCTTCCAGCAACTGGCCAAGGAGCGTGCCGAACTGGTGGAGGAGGAGGGCATCAGTCTCGAATCCCTGCGGACGATGGAAGATAGTCGTCAAGTCGTCGAAGTCGTCAAGATAGTGGCCCAGCGTGGGGGGGTTGTGACCCAACTCAACGCCATGGAGGGCAGTTTCGTTTCTCCCGGCACGCCGTTCATGACTCTGTCTGATGCAAGTCGGGCATGGGTGGATGTCTCCCTGTATCCAGATCAGTTGAATCGTGTGCAAATTGGAAATCCGGTGACGGTATTCGAACCGTCGGGAGAAAACCTGACCAGCACATTGAATTTTGTGAGTCCGGTGGCGGAGAATAATGTCGTTCATGTTCGCGCTCCTCTGGATCTGTCCCATTCCACCCTCAGAATTGGATCCTATGTCGGTGTCTCTATCCGGACAGCGATTCACAAGGGCCTCGTTCTGCCCCGGTCGGCCATCATTTACGCTGCCCAAGGCAATCGGGTCATGCTCTCCCTGGGCGAAGGACATTTTCTTCCCGTACCCGTGGAAACGGGCGCTGAGGAAGGGGATGAAGTAGAGATTCTGGATGGGCTGAAAGTAGGCGCCAAAGTCGCCGTGAATGGACAATATCTTCTGGATTCGGCGGCTTCAATGAATGCTGCGGCAGAACGAATGCACTCTTCGCCATGATTCGCTGGATCATCGATTATGCCATTCGTCATCGCGTGGCTGTGATATTCGGTTGCGTGCTGGTGGCAGCCCTGGGGGGATATTCCGTATTTTCTATTCGTCTCGATGCCATTCCGGATCTGACGGACCTGCAAGTCATCGTCAAGACCCAATACCCTGGACAATCCCCTGAAATCGTCGAAGATCAGGTGACCTACCCCTTGACCACCGCCCTGTTGTCGGTTCCGGAAGCGCAGGCAGTGCGTGGGTTTTCCATGTTTGGCGAATCCTATCTGTACGTGATCTTCAACGAGGGTACGGACCCTTACTGGGCACGTTCGCGCGTGTTGGAATATCTGAGTCGGACTTCCACCCAACTCCCCAAGGGAGTCGTTCCTGTCATTGGTCCAGATGCTTCCGGCGTAGGATGGGTCTTTGAATACGCGCTGGTGGATCGTCAACATCGCCATGATTTGGCCCAACTGCGTGCGATTCAGGATTTTTATCTGAAATACGAACTTCAGGGGGTACCGGGCGTTGCCGAAGTGGCCAGCGTTGGCGGCATCGTCCGGCAATATCAGGTGGAGGTCGATCCCGACCGGATGGCCGCCTTCAAGGTTACTTTCAATCAGGTAGCCCAGGCGATTCGGAACAACAATCGCACGGGGGGCGGGTCAGTGGTTGAATTGGGACGATCAGAGTTCATGATTCGGGCCAGAGGCTATCTGTCTTCTCTGGAGGATTTCAGGGGCATCCCGGTGGCGGTGAGCGATAGAGGGGTGCCGGTACGCCTGGAGGATGTCGCCCGTATCGCTACCGGACCAGAGCCGCGGCGCGGCGTGGCGGATTTGAACGGGCAGGGGGAGGTGGTTGGCGGTATTGTGGTCATGCGCTATGACCGTAACGCGCTGGATACCGTTTCACGGGTTCGTGATCGCCTGGAGGAGATCAAGGCAGGGTTGCCGCCCGGGGTGGAGATTCGAGTGACTTATGATCGTTCGAATCTGATCCGCCAGGCCATTCGAACCCTGCGGATCAAGTTGTTGGAAGAGTTTCTGGTGGTGGCCATTGTGTGCTGGTTATTCCTGGGACATTTTCGCTCTGCCTGGGTGGCGATCATCACCCTGCCTTTGGGAATCCTGACGGCCTTCGTGATCATGCGGGTGCAGGGAATCGCGGCCAATATCATGTCGCTGGGTGGGATTGCCATTGCTTTGGGCGCCATGGTGGATGCAGCCATCGTTATGATCGAGAATATGCACAAACATCTGGAACGTTCCGACTGGGGGGGGGACTATTGGGAAGTTGCGCGCCAGAGTGCACAGGAAGTGGGACCGGCGCTGTTTTTTTCCCTGATGGTGATTACGGTATCCTTTTTGCCCGTGTTCGCACTGACCGGTCAGGAAGGTAAACTGTTTGCGCCTCTGGCCTATACCAAGACCTACGCCATGGCAGCTTCGGCATTGTTGGGGATTACCTTGCTGCCCATTCTCATGGGCTATTTCATTCGAGGTCGCATTTCCGAAGAAAACAGCAATCCCTTGAACCGGGGTCTGCAAGCCTGTTACCGTCCCGTGTTGGGGGCTGCTCTGGATCGGCCTCTGCTGACCTCGTTCATTACGATATTGCTTCTTCTATCCATCGCATTCCCCCTCTCCAGGATAGGCAGTGAATTTATGCCCCCGTTGTACGAAGGCGATGTGCTTTATATGCCGACGACCCTTCCGGGGCTATCGGTGGATGAAGCGGTCAACCTGCTTCAAGTGACCGATCGACTCATCCGTCGGCTTCCGGAAGTGGCCCAGGTCTTTGGCAAGGCGGGGCGCGCGGACACTGCCACGGATCCGGCTCCCTTATCCATGTTCGAAACCACCATTACCCTCAAACCGCAGAGTGAATGGCCTGCCGGAGAACGTGTGGAAGATTTGATTGCCAAACTGGATCGTGAAGTGAAATTGCCCGGT
>JAKABO010000061.1 GCA_021796835.1 Pseudomonadota bacterium
CTGGCGCCGCAGGGCAGCCGTGCCGGATTGTCGGCCTTGATCGGTCCGGGCAAGCGGGCCATGGCCGTCCATGTCAACGATGTGGCGGGGGTGGCGGGGGTTGCCTTGCCGGGCAATCTCGTGGATGTATTGGTCAGCCTGCAGGATGAACAAAGCCACATGATTTCCAAGATCGTGCTTCAGGATGTGCGGGTGTTGGCCGTTGCACAGGATGTCACCTTGAACGATGACGTCAAGGCCAAAGTGGTGAATTCCGTGACTCTCGAGGTGACCCCCCAGCAGGCGGAAACTCTGGATCTGGCCAAAGCCGTGGGGGCAGTCAGCCTGGTGTTGCGCAACCAGACGGATAAAAAAGAGGTGGTTACGGCTGGCGTGCGAAAGACAGCCTTGCTGGGCAATGCGGCGGTGCCCATCGCACCGGCTCGTACAGGGGCCAAACCGCGCAAGGTGGAAGGGATGAATCCTTCCATCGAGATCATCCGGGGTACCGTTCATGGGTCCACCGTCCCGCAATAGAGAATGACATGAAAATAATCAAATGGATGATGGGCGTGTCGGTGTTGCTGATGTCCGGGGTGGGATGGACTGATCCCGTGGCGGGGACGACGGCACCCCTTCCGCCAGCAACGCCGGTTCCAGTGATGGAAGCGCCTCTTCCACAGGTGTCTGGGGATCGCGCGCCCTTACTGTCGTTGCCGCTGAACAAATCCTTGCGGGTGCACGCGGATGCTCCTCTGGTGCGGGTCTCAGTTTCCAATCCGGAGATCGCCGACGTCAGTCTGGTGCGTAATCGTGAAATCTTTCTGGTGGGCAAGAAGGTGGGCAGTACCAATCTGTTTCTGTGGACCCGGGATGGGGCCATGACCTCCATGGATGTGGTGGTGTCCATCGATGTGTCCGGATTGCAGAGCAAGTTGCGCGAGTTGGTTCCCCAGGAAAAAGGGGTGACGGTGAGTGCGGCAGGAGAATCCTTTGTCCTGTCGGGATCGGTAGCCAATGGCGTGATCCTGCGCCAGATCGTCCTGATTGCCGAACAGTATGGGGGCAAAAAGATTGTCAATTTGCTGGCCACGCGCAATGTTTCTCAAGTGATGCTGGAAGTCAAGGTAGTGGAAATCCAGAAAACCCTGGATGACCGGATGGGGGCCAATACGGCGTTGGGGCAGCAGGGAGGGGCAACCTTTGGTGGCGTGAGTTCCTTCCCTAGTTCGGTGATTCCTCCTCCGACCCTTGCTAATTCGAGCGCCTCCACGCTGGTTTCAAATTTTACTCTGCTCGGTGGGGTGGGGTATACCGGTGGGATTACCAATATGACCCTGCAGGGGGAAATCGACAAGGGGCGCGCCAAGGTATTGGCGGAACCCAATATCGTGGCCATGAGCGGTCAGGAAGCCTCCTTTCTGGCCGGGGGGAAAATCTATATCCCCATTCCGCAAAGTACGGGCGTGGCGGGTGGGGTCTTCATTACCCTGCAGGAAGAGGATTATGGGGTGGGCCTGAATTTTCTGCCCACGGTACTCGACGGGGGAAAAATCAATCTGCGGGTTTCGCCTGAAGTCTCGGAGTTGCTGACCACGGGGACGACCTTCGGGTCGGGGACCAGTGCCATGGTCGTTCCCACCATCACCACACGGCGGGCATCCACCACCGTTCAGTTGAACGATGGAGAAAGTCTGGCGATCGGCGGACTGATTCAGAGTAATATTCTGGAAACCATCAAGGCTTTTCCCTTGCTGGGTGAGTTGCCGATTCTGGGTCCCTTGTTTCGCAGTTCGGAGTTTCAACACAATCGGACTGAACTGGTGTTTGTGGTGACGCCCCATCTCGTCCAGGGGACGGTGGAGCGGGTTGCCTTGCCATCGGACAGTTTCAAGCCCCCGACCCGGACCCAGTTTCAACTCGAGGGCAAAATGGAAGGAGATGAGAAATGACATCGATCCGGTCAGTCATGGGCCTGCTCTCTCTACTGATGCTGGCAGGGTGTGCCGAATACGAGGGGGATCCACACTTTGGTGAAGCGGTACGCAATAATATTGCCTTGCATTCCGTAACTCCGCCTGGGCAGGGGAGTACTGCCCCCACTGCACTGGATGGCGCGCCTACCAAGGCGGCCATGGACAATTATATCTATTCCTACCTGCATCCCCAATCCTTGTCCAGTTCCCTGGCCGTGGGGATGGGGGCGGCGGCTGCGGGAGCAGGCCCGACGGCGGCGCCTGTGACGAATCCGACGGGTTCCTACTGAGCATGAGAATTTTCCGGGTTGAGTGGGCGCTTCAATGAAGATCACGGTTCTTTCAAAAAACAATGCCCTGCTTCACCGGATCAAGGTGACGCTGCTTGGCGCGCGAGGCAATGATCAGATCGAACTGGTGAACCGGCCAGCCCATCGTCTCGATCTCGACATGCCGGACATTGCCAATGCTAATCTCCTGATTCTCGATGGGTCAGAGGAGGAAGCACCGGATTGGGTCAATATCGAGAAGTTCAACCTGCAACATCCTCATTCCAGCACGATCCTGGTCTGCGCCGAACGAATCGAGCAGATTCTGGTTCAGGCCATGCGGGTGGGGGTGCGTGATGCCTTGTATCTGGCCGAACTCGAGGAGCGGTTGATCGAAGTGGTGGAACGGGCACGCAGCCGTCAGGCGGCCTTCGAGGGTGCCTTGCGGGGAGGGAAGGTCTATTCCTTCATCCCCAGCAAGGGAGGCAGTGGCGCTTCCTTTATTTCCAGCAATCTTGCTTATATTTTGGCCAAGGTGCATAAAAAACGGGTCCTGATGATCGATCTGGACCTGGAGTTTTCTGATGCGTCCTTTTGTCTGACCGACGATGACAGCATCAAAAGCATTGCAGACCTGGTGGCGCGTTCCCATTTGTCCGGCCCGGTCATCGAGTCGGCCAGCATTCAGATCGAGCAGACTTTCTGGTTGTTGAGGGCCCCCCAGAATCCCGAAATGTCCGTAGGGATCACGCCGGATCAGGTGGATGACATCATTTCCGTGGCGGTGCGCCATTATGATTTCATCTGTATCGATCTGGCCCGTACCCTGGAACCCATTGCGCTGCGGGTCATGGATCGGTCGGATGTGGTTTTTCCGGTCATGCAGACTGTCCTTCCCTTTGTGCGTGGCATGCAGCGATTGCAGCGCACCTTTCGGGCCTTGCATTACCCCGAGTCCAAGATTCAATTGGTGGCCAATCGCCAGGGCAACAAGGACGATCTGCCCATGAAGGATA
>JAKABO010000062.1 GCA_021796835.1 Pseudomonadota bacterium
CCTTCGAGCAAGCTCCTGAAGTAGCAGCCATCCTGATCCTGGCATGCGATGCCAATGGCTATACCCCGGCCAATCTGAATCCCCTCCTGAAGACCTGCACCAAACCCGTTCTGGGAGGAATTTTTCCACAAATACTGCATGAAGGCAGAGCCTGGTCTGAAGGGGTGGTAGTGGTCGGTTTGGCACGTGCGCCCGTTTTTGTCATTCTGGACAATCTGTCGCAACAATCCGGCTTCGAGGAAACTCTTGACCGTTCCTTCAACCTGTCCAACTCACCCTCCACCCAGACCCTGCTGGTGTTCGTCGACGGATTTGCCGCGCATATTTCCAGTTTGATCGAAGGACTCTTCAATACCTTCGGTCTGGAACTCAATTACCTGGGCGGAGGCTGTGGATCCCTCTCTCTCCAGCCCAAGCCCTGCGTCATCACCCCCAGCGGCCTGCTTCAGGATAGCGCCCTGCTGATCTTTCTGGACCACCCCAGCGGGGTTGGGGTCGCCCATGGATGGGACTCCGTTTCCAAGCCCTTCAAGGTCACTTCAGCCCAGGGAAACACCATTCATTCCCTGGATTGGCGCCCGGCCTTCGAGGTATATCAGGAGATTCTGACAACGCACGGGGGTCAGCCCATAACCCCGGACAACTTTTTTCCCGTTGCCAAAGCCTATCCCTTTGGAATTACCCGTCTCGATGCGGAAATGGTGGTCCGTGACCCTCTGATGACCCAGAACCAGTACATCACCTGTGCCGGTGAGGTACCTACCGGCGCTTTCGTCCGCGTGTTGCACGGCAACCGGCACACGCTACTCCAGGCAGCACAAAAAGCTCACGCCATGGCTTGCAAGGCCTGGTTTGAAAGCCAGTCCCGTCCCCACGAACTTCAATTCATCGTGGATTGCGTTTCGCGCGCCCTTTTTCTCGAGCAGGATTTCCTTCAGGAACTGGCAGTCATCCATTCCTCCGGTCCGATGTTGGGTGCCCTGACCATCGGTGAAATCGCGAACAGCGGTCAAGACTATCTGGAGTTCTACAATAAAACCGTCGTGGTAGGTTTTTTTTGATGGAGAATACGGAATCCTGGCGTCCAGTCCAGCAGGAGGTCCTGCAGGAAATTGCCATGTCCATTGGCGTCAGTCTGGACCTGGAGAAAATGCTCAAGTCCACACTCCCGGTCTTCATGCGCCGTTTGGGATGTACCCTGGCCTCCGTTGTCACGCGTCACGGCGAAGAAGACCCCGTCCAACTCATGACGCTGCCCCGCAACACCCGTCATGAACTACAGATAGAATTCCTGTATCGGCTTATTAGTCAGTATGATCGACGAAACAAGGAAATACGGTCGATTTTTCACACTGCACTGGATAAGTTTCACTGTTATCTCTGGCCACTTCCCGAAATCGGCTTTCTGTTACTGGCACGCAGCACCTCGTTGCCCATCGATCTGGTTCAGGAAATCGGTCCCCTGGCGGGCAAACTGGGCGTAGCCATACAAGCCTGCCAACAACACGCTCAATTGAATACGACCCGCCAAGCCTTGGCAGATAACGAGCGGCGCTGGAAAATGGCACTGGAGGGCGCCGGACACGGAGCCTGGGACTGGAACCCCGTCACCAATGCCATGTTCATGTCCTCCTCCTGGAAATCCCTGCTGGGATTCAAAGAGGAAGAAATAGGGAATCGTTTCGAAGATTGGACCAGCCGTATTCATCCCGAGGACTTGCCCGCCTGTATGGAATGTCTGGAACACCATCTGGCAGGAAAACTTCCGGTCTATCGCAGTTTGCATCGCATGCGGCATCGTCAGGGACACTATGTATGGATGCTCGACCAGGGGATGGTGTTTGGGCGTGACGATCAAGACAATCCCCTGCGGGTCGTTGGTACCATTACCGATATGACGGAGCGCAAGAAACTCGAGGAAGAACTGGTCAAGGCGTACGAGATCGCCGAACGAGCCAACCGTCTGAAAAGTGAATTTCTGGCCAGCATGAGCCATGAAATCCGGACTCCCATGAATGGCATCATAGGCATGACCGATCTGGTGCTGGATACCCAACTGACCCCCGTACAACGAGAATACCTCAACCTCGTCAGGTCCTCAGCCCAGCAATTACTCACCCTCATCAATGATATTCTGGACCATTCCAAAATTGAAGCCGGAAAACTTACCCTGTCTCACGAGTTTTTTGACCTACGTCAAGTATTGGAAAAAACCATTCGCCCACTTCAACTTCAGGCTGAAGAGAAGAAATTACAATTCTCCCTTGAAGTCGAACCCAACTTGCCGACTCTGATCCGTTCAGACCCCGACCGACTCTGCCAGATCCTGGTCAATCTGGTGGGCAACGCCATCAAGTTCACAGCCCATGGTCATGTAAAGGTGCGGGTTGAGCCGGAAGTTTCCCTGCCGAATGCGCTGCATTTCTGTGTCTCTGACAGTGGCATCGGTATTCCTGAAGACCAGCAGGAACAAATTTTCTCTGCATTCACCCAAGGCGACGGCAGTATTACCCGTCAGTTTGGGGGAACCGGGTTAGGATTGACCATTTCATCAAATTTAATCAAAATGTTGGGCGGTTATATTTATGTTAAAAGTGAGCCTGGGAAAGGGGCGGCATTTCACTTTGTTCTGCCCTATCAATACAAGGATCCCCCCGCCCTTCCCCCGCCCGCCCAAACGCCCGCCCAAGTCTTTCCCTCCCTCAAGGGCGCGCGGATTCTGATTGCCGAAGATAATGCCACCAACCGTCTCCTGGCCCAGAAAATCCTGGAGAAGGAAGGATGCCAGATCATTCTGGCAGTAAACGGAGAGGAAGCCCTCCACCAGTGGGAATCAAATCCCATCGATCTGATTCTGATGGATGGAATGATGCCCATCATGGACGGAATCACGGCAACCCTTCAGATCAGGGCCAAGGAAAAACTCGAGGGGAACTCCCCCGTTCCCATTATCGCCCTCACCGCCAATGCCATGATGGAGGATCGTCAACGCTACCTTGATTCAGGCATGAGCGACTACCTGTCCAAACCCTTCAAACCCAATGAGTTACGGGAGATCCTGGAACACTGGCTGAAGCGCTGAAGCGCTGAAC
>JAKABO010000063.1 GCA_021796835.1 Pseudomonadota bacterium
GCAATCATCTTACGCAGGTCAGGCTGGTCCACCAACCACACCTCCAGCAGAGCAATCAATTCTTCGATCTTTTCCGAACTGACGGGATGCTCAAACCGAAAAATGGCTGCAACCAGATTCTTGAGCGGGGTCAGTTCGCCGTCGGTGTAGTCGTTCTCGTCCACCAGCAGGTATTTCGCCCTGGGCTTGAACTGCTCCACCAACCCCGGCACCGAAAGTCTTCGGTGATGTAACTGCCGTCCACCCTCTCCAGGGTCGCGTAATCCAGACGGCGCAGCCACTCGTCCGGCACGAACCCCATGATCAGGTCACGCACCATCTCCGGGACGGAAAAAAGATACTTGTAACTGCTGTCGTGGTCGATGCTCATCCAGGCATTCTATCCACCCGAATCCGAACCCAGATCCCCTACACACCAACAAATTCGCCCTTATCGTCTCTGGTCATGCTTTCCAGGTCACGAAGGCAACTGGATATCGCCCCTGAAACGCTGTACGACCGATCCGTTCCCCTCATAGAGCCCAGCCCCTCCTTGTGTTAGAATTCCCCCCATGCTGGTTGCCCTGCAGGGCGGTAGCGTGGGCAATCCGCTCCATTCAGATCCTTCCTCATGCCGTTTCAGAAAGCCATCCATCCCGTATTGTCCCTTCCGCGCCTGACCAAACGGTTACTGGTGCTGACCGTGGACGCCTGTCTCTGCGTGCTCACGGTATGGCTGGCCTATTACCTGCGCCTGGGTGAATGGGTCTTCCTGTCCGGCCCCCCCTTGCTGGCAGCGATCACCTCCGTCCTACTGGCCCTGCCCGTATTCATTGCCTTTGGGCTCTACCGGGCCATTTTTCGCTACTCCGGATGGCCGGCCCTGATGGCCGTCACACGGGCCTCCTTCGTATACGGCCTGCTATTCGCCGCCCTTTTCACCGCCATCGAGATCCCTGGGGTCCCGCGCACCGTAGGACTGATGCAACCCCTGCTGCTGTTGCTGTCCGTCGGGGCTTCCCGGGCCCTGGCGCGCTTCTGGCTGGGCGGGGAATACCAGAACCTGCTGAAACACGATACCCTGCCCCGGGTCCTGGTATACGGAGCCGGAACCTCGGGACGACAGTTGGCGGGCGCCCTGGCCCACAGCCATGAAATGCGCGTGGTGGGATTTCTCGACGACGACAACCGCCTGCAAGGCAACGTGTTGGACGGGCACCGCATCTATGCTCCTGACGACCTGCCCTCCCTGAGGGAAACCCTCCGGGTAAAGGACGTCCTGCTGGCCATTCCCTCCCTCGACCGGCACCGGCGCAATGAAATCCTGGAGTTGATGCGCCGCTCCCATGTATCCGTGCGCACCCTGCCTCGCATGGCCGACCTGGCCCAGGGACGGGTCGGCACCTCCGCCCTGCGCGACCTGGATCTGGAAGACCTGCTGGGTCGGGAACCCGTAGCCCCCAACCATATCCTCCTCAGAAAAAACATCCACGGCAAGGTGGTGCTCGTGACCGGCGCCGGTGGCTCCATCGGCAGTGAACTGTGCCGTCAGATCGTCGCCCTGGACCCAACCACCCTGCTGCTGGTGGAACAAAGCGAGTTTGCCCTGTACGAATTACACCAGGAACTGCTGTCCCGGGCTCACTCGCTCAAATTGGTGCCCCTGCTGGCCTCCGTGCAGGACAGTCACCGCATGCACGAAATCCTCTCTACCTGGTTGCCCCATACGGTGTACCACGCCGCCGCCTACAAGCATGTGCCCATGGTGGAACACAACCCGGCGGAGGGACTCAAAAACAACCTGCTGGGCACCCTCACCACCGCCGTGGCCGCCCTGGAAAATGGCGTATCGGACTTTGTACTGATCAGCACGGACAAGGCGGTCCGTCCCACCAACATCATGGGAACCAGCAAGCGCCTGGCCGAAATGGTCCTCCAGGCCTTGGCCGAGGAATCCACCACCACCCGGTTTTCCATGGTGCGTTTCGGCAACGTGCTGGGCTCCTCCGGTTCCGTGGTCCCCCTGTTCCGTCAGCAGATCAAGGACGGAGGCCCCATCACCCTCACCCATGGGGAAGTGACCCGCTATTTCATGACCATCCCCGAAGCCGCCCAACTGGTCATCCAGGCGGGGGCCATGGCACGCGGGGGCGATGTGTTCGTGCTGAACATGGGCGAACCCGTCAGGATCATGGACCTGGCGCGGCGCATGGTGGAACTGTCCGGCCTGCGGATACGTGACGACGACGATCCGGAAGGTGACATCGAAATCCGGGTGACCGGCCTGCGCCCAGGCGAGAAACTCTATGAAGAACTGCTCATCGGCAACCACCCCGAACCCACCACCCATCCGCGCATCATGAAAGCCCATGAAGATTTTCTGGGATGGACGGAACTGAACAGCAAACTCGACACCCTCACGATAGCCCTCAACACCAACGATGTAGGCCTGATCCGTTTACTGCTCAAACAACTGGTCCCCGGATACCAGCCAGAAAGCGACATCGTGGACTGGGTACATCTGGAACAAAATTCATTGGAGTGAACCGTCATAGGATTTGCGGGCATCCACGGGGTGGCCATAGATGAACACCCGGACCCCTGGCTTCGGCAAAGAACATCAGTTTCTGGTGAGGGTCAGCGCAATCTACCGCTACCCGAATTTGTTTCCATACTCGCTCCCCCGTGTCATAATTTGGAGAGATGAAGCAGGACCCCCTGAGCGGACACCTGTTCTGCTTCATCAATCGGCGTGCCAACCAGATCAAAGTGCTGTGGTGGGATCGCTCCGGTTTTTGTGTTTGGAGTAAACGATTGGAAGTTGGAAGATTTGTCTCTGACTGGGGTCAGATCCGCTCTTCCGAAACCGATTGGACCCATCTCAAACTCCTCCTGG
>JAKABO010000031.1 GCA_021796835.1 Pseudomonadota bacterium
TTCCAAGAATGATGACGCCAAGTTCGGAGATGTTGCCCAGCGAGACGCTCGAGAGGACTTGATCGCTGGTGGCGTAAAAGTTGAAGGTATCGCTGTTCACCGGGGAGGTGACGCTGGCAAAGGGCGTCGTTCCCAGCGACAGGGGACTGGATGTGCCGTTCTGCGGGATTTGCAGGGTGTAGGTTCCATTGGGCGCCGGGTTGACGATGAAGCCCTGGGTTCCCGAGGGAAGCAGGCCATTCAAGTCATTGGGGGCCCCAAAGGTGTTCGTGGGCGTGGCACTGATGGTGAATGGGTTTTGTACGGTGACGCTGGTGGCCGTGTTGATGCCTGCGCCGAGGACGCCGGGCAGATAGGTAACCCCGCCTGAGGTGAATTGGGTGACGGCGTGACCATTGAAAGAGAAACTTCCGTTGAGCGGGATCGGATTGGCCAGCGCGGACAGGGGGGCAATGGAAAGGGCGCACAGGGCCAGAGAGGCAAACCGTTTCTTTGATGTCATGGGGACTCCTTGAAAAATGAGGTTGAAAAGCACTCATGGTTGAGTGTCAATAAAAATAAGCAATTTACGCGCCAATTTATTTTATTCGTTGGAATACAATAAGATTGTAATTTTACCCATTTTTTAATATTGCCAATGTGTAAAAAATACCGACACTATTTGTTTGATATGAAACAAAATGAAATCCATTATAAAAACAGCCGGTTTTTTATAATGTGAAAAAAAGTAAAAGTAAATTTTCCGAAGTGAAACTATTTGAATACGGATCAAATGGTATATACTCGGGCATCTATCGGGGTTTGACGGTGGGAGGTTTCATACCGTGTTCAATGATTGATGAGGCGCGACATGTCCCTGTTTGATGTTCTTGGTTTCCGATGGGACAGGTCGGCGATGCCGACTTTCGTTCCGTCGCATTCGTTGGATCGGGTCTGTTTCCGTTTCCACAAGATGCTGCCCGAGTTCGTCTGGGATGCCTCGGTGCTCGAGGGCAATCCCTTTACCTTCCCCGAGGTCAAGACGCTGCTGGATGGCGTGACCGTTGGCGGGCGGAAGATTTTTGATCAGGAACAAGTCCTGAATCTGGCAGAAAGTTCAAAGCGCCTGCTGGCGATGGTCAAGGGCGGTGAGTTCTCTCTGTCCAAACCTGTATTCACCGAACTGAACGGCATCGTTGTCCGCAAGGAAGCATTGGAATGGGGAGTGTTTCGTGGCGAAGGTCAGGAAAAGAATTACACCCCGGACGTTGGTCTTGGCGAGCATGGGCGCTATACTCCGCTGTCGACGTTGCCCGGTGCGCCGGAACTGAACCGGGTATTCCATGAAGGCGTGGCCGCACTACAAGAGTGCGAGCCGTTCGAGCGAGCGACCGCATTCTTCCTGTTCGGTGCCTTGCAGCAGTTCTTCTTCGACGGCAACAAGCGCACGTCGCGCTTCATGATGAACGGCGTACTGATGTCGCATGGCATCGACGCCCTCAGCGTGCCCGCCGCCAAGGCGCAGGAATTTAACGAGAAGATGGTGCGGTTCTATCTCTCGAAGGATGCGACCGAGATGATGGCATTCCTCGCGGGCTGCCACCCGGAAGTTGATTTTGGCCTGAATGCAACTCGTCGAACTTGAGTGGTTTCTTTGCGCGGGCGATAATGTGACTTTTTCCGGTGCCGGGTATGGGCACGGTCTTCAAGCGACGAAAAAAACAGGACAGGAAACCGGGTAATCATCCGGGAAGTTGTCAGCATCGAATCTTGAAGAATCAATAGGACAAGTTAAACATGCTGCTGATGATCGACAATTATGATTCTTTTACCTACAACCTGGTCCAGTATTTCGGGGTCCTGGGTCAACAGGTCGAAGTGTTTCGCAATGACCAGATCACCCTGGCTGAGATCGAACGTCTGGCGCCTGACTATCTGGTCATTTCGCCGGGGCCGTGCAGTCCGCGCGAAGCCGGGATCTCCGTGCCGGTGATCCAGCATTTTGCCGGCAGGATTCCCCTGTTGGGGGTTTGCCTGGGGCACCAGGCCATGGGGTTTGCCTTTGGCGGCGAGGTGGTGCGGGCCAGGACGCTCATGCATGGCAAGGTATCCCCCGTGTTCCATGGCGGGCAGGGGCTGTTCCGGACCCTGCCCAACCCTTTCCAGGCCACCCGGTACCATTCCCTGGCCGTGCGCCGGGAGACGCTGCCCGATTGCTTTGAAATCACTGCCTGGACCGAGGATGGGGAAATCATGGGCATGCGTCACCGCGAATTCGCCATGGAGGGGGTGCAATACCACCCCGAATCCATTCTGACCGAGTTTGGTTACGACATGCTCAGGAATTTTCTGGAAAATCCCGGGGGGCGTTGAATACCTTCGAGAGTTGGCAGAACTCTTCCAGGCTGAGGGTTTCGGCGCGGCGGCGGGGATCGATGCCCAGCCTTTCCCAGGCTTCTGCCGGGAGGGTTCCCTTCAGGGTGCTGCGCAGCATCTTGCGGCGTTGCGAAAACGCCTGGGCAACGACCCGGGACAGGGCAACGGGGTCGCACCCAGGGCGTTCGTGGGGCAATTTGGGGATCAGGCGCACGATGGCGGAATCCACCTTGGGCGGCGGCGTGAAAGCCTGGGGCGGAACCTCGAGCAGGGCCTCCATGTGGAAGTGGTACTGCAGCATGACCGAGAGACGTCCGTAATCCGAAGTATCGGGGGAAGCCACGAGACGATCCACTACCTCCTTCTGAAGCATGAACAGGGCATCTTTCATGGAAGCGGCGTGGGGCACCAGATGGAAGAGGAGCGGAGTGGAAATGTTGTAGGGCAGATTGCCCAGCAGGCGCCAGGCATTGCCGAAGGGGGTAAAGTCCACCGTCAGGACATCCTGGGGGAGCAGGGTCAGGCGGTCCTGGGCGGGGTGGCGACGCCAGCGTTCCACCAGATCCCGGTCCAGTTCGATGAGCGTCAGCGTCATCCCCCGCTCCAGCAGTGGAAGGGTCAGCGCCCCCAGGCCCGGGCCGATCTCGATGATTTTATCTGCGGGGGAGGGTGCCAGGATGC
Source organism: Pseudomonadota bacterium (assembly GCA_021796835.1). GTDB lineage: Bacteria > Pseudomonadota > Gammaproteobacteria > Burkholderiales > Ferrovaceae > Ferrovum. The sequence continues at coordinate 3,037 of JAKABO010000031.1, forward strand.
GCAGGATGCCCTCGATGATCCCATCATCCGTCAGAAAATGTTGTCCGAACCGTTTCCGGGCACGATGCGCGGATGGGTTCATGGAGCGCCACGGGTCAGGGATTGGGCCAGTGCCAGGGCGGCCTGCAGGCTGCCCGGGTCCAGGTTTCCAGTGCCCGCCCGATCCAGGGCGGTGCCGTGATCGACGGACGTGCGCAGGATGGGCAATCCCAGCGTGATATTCACCCCGGACCCGAAACTGGCCCGTTTCAGGACGGGAAGCCCCTGATCATGATACATGACCAGGACGGCATCGCTGCCTTCCAGACGTTCCGGCAGAAACAGGGTGTCGGCCGGAAAAGGACCCCGGGCATCGATGCCCGCAGCACGGGCGCGAACGAGGGCGGGGTTGATGGTGGTGATCTCCTCCTGTCCCAGGTGACCGTTTTCTCCCGCGTGGGGATTCAATCCGGCCACCAGGATGCGGGGAGCGGGACAACCAAAACGAGACTTCAATTCATGGTGGAGAATCGCGAGGGTATCCCCCAGAACTTCCCGGGTGATGGCCGAGGGAACCTGACTGAGCGGGAGATGGGTGGTGGCCAGGGCCACGCGCAATCCTCCGCCCACCAGCATCATGACCACATGGGGCACGCCGAGCCGGGCGGCCAGATATTCCGTGTGCCCGGTAAAGGGAATTCCCGCCTCGACGATGACGCTTTTTTGCAGGGGGGCAGTGACCAGTGCCGCCAGATGTCCCGCCTGACAGGCGTCCGTCAGACTGTCCAAGGCATTCAGAACGGCCCGGCTGTTGCGCGGGTCCAGTTGGCCTGCCGTGGCGGGGACGGCCAGGGGGTGGTGCCAGAGCAGGGGGCGCGCGGGGGTCGGCCGGTTTCCCGTCCAGTCGGCGACATCGAGAAAGGGGTAAGGCAGGCCCAGCAGGCGGGCGCGGGCACGCATCAGGGCGGCATCGGCCGCGACGACCAGGGGGGCATCCGGGGACTGATGGGCCAGGTGCAGGCAGAGGTCTGGCCCGATCCCCGCCGGCTCCCCTGCGGAGATTCCGATGGGAAGGGGATCAGTGTTCATCGAGGCGGATGTCTACAAAGGCCTGGTCGCGCAGTTGGCGGACCCATTCCTCGTAGGCTTCATCGGCTTTGCGGGCACGCAGTCCCTGGCGCGCGGCCATTTTCTTGCCGTCTTCCGAATCGCTGGCCTGACGGACCTCGATCAACTGCACGAGGTGCCAGCCCATGGGGGTCTCGAAAGGCTGGCTGACTTCTCCGGGCTTGAGAGTCTTGATGACCTTTTCAAACTGCGGCAGGGTGGACCCTTCCGAAATCCAGCCGAGGTCTCCTCCGCGATTGCGACTCTCGTCTTCCGAATTGAGGGTCGCCAGTTTGGCGAAATCTTCGCCGCCCTGGATACGTCCGGAGAGCCCCACGATCTTGGCCTGGGCGTCCTTGGGGTTGGTCTCCGGGGTGATTCTGACCAGAATCTGGCGGACGTGGTACTGATTGACGTTGGCAATGGCATTGGGCGTTCGGCGGTTGATCACCTGAATGATGTGAAACCCGTTGGGGCTGCGCAGAATTTCGCTGTGTTCCCCAGGTTTCAACTTGCCGGCGGCTTCGACGAAGAGGGTCGGCAGACGGGTGCTGGGACGCCAGCCCAGATCGCCACCGGTCAAGGCGTCCGGGGATTCGGAATAGGCCGCTGCGGCCTGGGCGAAGGGCATCCCGTTATCCAGCTGGTTCAGGGCCTCCTGGATTTTTTTCTGTCGTTCCTTGATGACGGCGGGCGGGGCATTTTCGGGGACGGTGACCAGAATATGCGCGAGATCATACTCGTCCGGGGTTGAATTCCCCTGGTTTTTTTCCTTTTCCAGTTCGGCGTTGACCTCATTGTCGGACACGAAGATGCGGTTTTCCACTTCCCGCTCGCGAACCTGGGAAAGAATGATCTCGTTACGAATTTCTTCGCGGAACTTGGTCCAGGTCAAGCCTTCCTTTTCCACCTCTTCCTTGAAGCCGGAAAGGGTCAGTTTGTTCTGTTCGGCCAGACGGGCCATGGCCTGATCCAGTTGGGTATCGTCCACCTTGATGCCCGCATCGTGCGCATACTGGAGCTGGACTTCATCCATGATCATTTTTTCCAGGATCTGGTGGACCAGAATGGCTTGATCGGGCAGTTGGACTCCCTGGCGGCGCAACTGGGCGGTGATCATGGCCGTGCGTTCATCCAGTTCCGACTGGGTGATGATGTGGGTATTGACGACGGCCACGATCCGGTCCACCACCGGACGGTGGGTTTCCTCATCCGTCGGGGTGTCGGGAACGTCCGCTTTGTCCGTGGGGGCGGTGGCCTGGGACGCCGGTGCGGCGGGATCCGCCGCAGGGGCCGTCGCGGGTGCCTCTGCAAGGACGAGGCGACAGGAGAGCAACAACATCAATAGGGCACAAAGGCGATACATCATTGGGGGGATATCTCGTTGGTTTTGGTGTAGCCAGGAATATTGTAGCGCAGGGTATCCAAAGGATTGGGACCAAGCCCAAGGGGGCCCAACTCGAGTTGGACATAAAAAGCGGTATCCGTCTGAATGGGGCTGACGGGAAAGCGCGAGGAAATCACCCGCAAGGCCCAGCATCCGGCATTATACTCGACCCCCGTCAGGGCTTCCAGTACCTGATTGTCCAGAGTGGAATAGGCCAGGCGTCCGAGGAAAGACAGGCGACTGGTAATCGGCCACTGTCCCGAGATGTCCCATTGTTTGACCGAGGTCAGATCATTGATGGGAATCGGACCCGTGACGCCGGGAATAAAGGTGGTCGCCTGCCCCAGATAGTTGATGACCGTGGTGGGCATCCCCTGCAGGGGGGTGTCGATACGGTAGCCAAGGTTGAACACCTTGCCCGCCGCAGGCGTGTACGCGATGGTGGTGGCCATTTGTTGGGTGCGGTGTGACTGGGCGCCAAAGTTGAAGTAACTGTCAAAATTCCAGCGTTCCGTGATGGCCGCCGTGAACGCGGCGATGATGTCCGAAGCGCTGGAGACGGGCGGAAGTTCCCCAGGGAGCAGAACCTGGTTCGGGGTGAAATAGAAACGTTCGCCCAGCAGGGCGCGCACCATTTCTCCGCCGGTGGTCGGATTGAGCAGACGGCTCGTCACGGCGGCGGTGAGCTGGTTGGCATTGTTGATCCGGTCGATGCCGTCGAACTGGTTTTCCGTAAAGATGGTGGACGCATTGAAGTCGGACAGCCCGGTGTCGAAAATGGGGAGATTGTTCTGGTTCCGGTAGGGAATGTACACGTAATACAGCCGAGGTTCCAGGGTCTGCTGATAATCTCTCCCGCCCAGACTGAAGTTGCGATCCAGAAAAAGCCCGGTATCCAGGCTGGTGATGGGCAAGGTCCGGTTGTATACGCTTTGGGGGGAAGTATTGAATTGCCCCAGGTTGTACTGGGTGAAGTCCATGCCGGTCTTGAACGTCACGAAGCCCTCATTGTTGCGCCAGGGAACCGTGATGGTGGGGTAGACGTGCAGGCGACTGCCGCTGACGATGGACTGATAGTTGCCGTTGTAGGTAATGCCGTTGGCCACGGCAGTTCCCGCCAGGGTATTTGGTCCGGGGCTGACAAAATTGGTGTACTGGGAGGACATGTCCAGATTCAGTCCGTGCCAGTCGTTCAGGAAGCCGTGGGCGGACAGTTGGGGGTCGATGCGGTATTGGGCCACCCCCCCCAGAAGAGGTTGGTAGTTGAGGGAACTGACGTCAAACTGCCAGTGCTGGATCCCGGAATAGCCCAGGTCCAGACTGCGCGGCAGATAGACCAGTCCCTGAGGACCGATCAGGGTGTTGAGGTCGTTCATGTAATTGGGGTCCGAGGCGCTCTGGACGTTGGCGTTGAAGGTCAGTCCCGGAGCCAGGACCTGATTGTGGGTCCAGGAGGCAAACCAGCGGTCCGTCCCCAACTGGCTGTCGTGCGGCAGGTATTCGGCACTCAGGATGCCTGATACCGAGGGGTCGAGATAACGCACTTCGTTGCCCAACTGGAGCCCACGGGTGCTCATGAAGCGTGGGGTGACGGTATCGTCGAGGTTGGGCGCCAGATTGAGGTAATAGGGAACGGCAATATCCTGGCCCGTGGTGCTGGAGGAACCGATGATCGGCGAGAGCAGGCCGGAACGTCGCTGGTTGTCGAGGGGAAACGTCAGATCCGGGGAATACAGGATGGGTTTTCCCTGGAAATTCAAGGTGCCATCATGGGCATCGCCTTCCTGCAAGGTATGGTCGAGGTCCAGTTTCGGGGTGCGAATGAACCAGTCGGGGGTGCTGGCCTTGCAGGTGCTGAAGGTCGCATTCAGCAGGGTCTCCTTGTCCCCGGCCGTCAGGTCCATTTCCCTGGATATCCCCTGCATGAACCAGATCGGTGGGCGTTGGATGGGGCTGCCGGGCAAGGGGACGACATAACTGGCGGGCGGTGGCTTCCAAAGCAAGGTGCTGGGATCGCGGTAGGAGAAATGAGGGCTGTCCATGACCCCGATCTGCCCCCCCAGTTGATAGAAGCCATGAGGGCTTTCCAGGAGAAGCGTGTTGTTCCGGATCATGCGGACGTTGCCCGTGGCTTCCACGGTATCCGTGGGTTGATCGTAGTGCAGATGGTCGGCTTCGATGACCACCCCCTGGCGCCGTAATTCGGCGTGTCCCTGGGCATCCATGAACTGGTCCTTCTGTCCGGAGAGTTTGTCCGCGCGGAGAAATGAGGCCGGATTTTGATCGCCCAGTGCGGGATTTGTGGCATTATCCTCCAGAATGGGGGCGGTCTTGAGTTTGATGACCGAAACCGGGGGTTCGGGGTCACCATTTTTTTGGGGGCCGGCACCCTGGTCCTTCGCCGAGCCTGCGGCGCTGGAAGGCTTTCTGTCATTGACCTCGGGGTCGGACGGAGACGGCGTGTTTCCCGCGTCGTCCAGCACCGGAGACGCCAGGCCTGTCAGAGGAAGCCAGAGCAGGGCCATGGCGAGTAACAGGGCAGGGATCATGCGGTAAGAGCGTGACGTGCAGACGAGGCGGACATCGAACAGGTTATCAGGTTGAAAATCTTTGTTAAAATCTCACAAAACGACCTAAATGGCAATCCTTGCCTTCATTTCCTGGAAAAATAATTGGTGCGACGACAAGCCCTTCATCAGTGGTTGACCCCGTATTACCCGGTGCCTTTCGAGGCTATCCAGCCCGCTTCCTCCGATGCCAGTTTTCGTCGGTATTTCCGGGTGATGACCCCGGAAGGCTCACGCATCCTCATGGATGCGCCTCCGGACAAGGAGGATTGCCGCCCCTTCGTGCGGGTTTCCCGTCTTTTTTCCGAGGCGGGGGTGCATGTGCCGCGCATTCTGGCCTGGGAAGAAAAACAGGGGTTCATGATGCTGGAAGATTTTGGCGAGACTTCCTACTTGAGCGCGTTGCAGGCTGGCGCGGGGCAAGGCCCCGGTGCCGACACCCTGTACGGCAACGCGCTGGGCGCCCTGGTGCAGATTCAGTCGGCCAGCCGGGACGGGGTCCTGCCCCCTTATGATCGTGCCCTGTTGCAGCGGGAAATCGATCTCTTTCCGGAATGGTACGTGCAGAAGCATCTGGGCGCCGTCTGGACCACGCAGGAACGAGTTGTCTTCGAGGCGGTGGTTCGGGGGTTGCTGGATGCCATCGAAGGCCAGGCGCGGGTTTGGGTGCATCGGGACTATCATACGCGCAACCTGATGGTGGCGAACCCCGATCCGGGGGTGCTGGATTTTCAGGATGCCGTGCAGGGCCCGGTGACCTATGATGCCGTTTCCCTGCTCAAGGACGCCTATATCGACTGGGAGGAGGCACAGGTTCTGGACTGGCTGGTGCGCTATTGGGAGCGGGCGCGGGCTGCCGGGATTCCGGTGGGGGAGGATTTTGGGGCTTTCTATCAGGATTTCGAGTGGATGGGCGTGCAACGGCACCTGAAGGTGTTGGGGATTTTTGCGCGCCTTGCCCAGCGCGATGGAAAAACCGGTTATCTGGCGGACATGCCGCGCGTGGAGAAGTATCTGGTGACGGCCTGCCGGCGTTACAAGGGGTTACAGCCCCTGGTGTCGATACTGGAACGGTTATGGCAGACACCGTCCCGAACCGGGTATACCTTCTGATGCCCCAGGCCATGATTCTGGCTGCCGGGCGGGGCGAGCGCCTGCGCCCATCGACGGACCGCTGCCCCAAACCCCTGTTGCCGGTGCGCGGAAAACCGTTGATCGAATGGCAGATCGAGGGTCTGGTTCGGGCGGGGTTCGATGAGATCGTGGTCAATGGGGCCTGGTTGGCCGAATCCCTGGAAGCCTTCCTGGCGCAGGGGCAGCGCTGGGGCATTCCGCTGCACTGGTCCCGGGAGGCTCAGGCCCTGGGTACGGCGGGCGGCGTGGTGCAGGCTCTCCCCTTTCTGACGGATCCGGTGTTTGCCGTGGTCAGTGCCGATATCCATACCACCTACGCGTATGAACTACTCAGGGCCCGTTTGGAACGATGGCGGGATGCGCCGGCGACGGAGGGCGCAGACCAGCCCCTGCAGGCGCATCTGGTGCTGGTGGAAGATGAACGCTATCCCCGGGATTTTTCTCTGGATGGCGAGGGGAGGGTGACCCCGCCCGTCGGTCGGGCCGGGACCTATGGCAATATCGGTTTGTTCCGGCGTTCCTTCTTCACCTCCCTGAGGCACGGAGAAAATGCCGACCTGGGGGCCTTGCTGAGGAACGCGGTATCCCGGCGTCAGGTGAGCGGAGAATGGACCGCTTCCCCCTGGATCAATGTGGGCACGCCAGCCGAGTGGCAACGTGCTGAAAAATTATTCGAAGGAGTTTGACCCATGTCCGTCCCCCTCACCTCCCTGTCCCTGTTGCGTGCCCGCCGCCGCCGTCTGGCCGATTCCCTGGGGGCGGGCATCGCCATCCTTCCCACCGCTCCCGAGCGGATACGGAATGCGGGGACCTGCCATCCTTACCGCTGGGACAGCCATTTCCATTATCTGACGGAATTTCCCGAACCAGAGGCTGTGTTGGTGCTGCAGGGCGGAAAAAAACCGCGCAGCCTGCTGTTTTGCCGTCCCCGGGACCCCGAGCAGGAGCGTTGGGAGGGACGCCGCTATGGTCCGGAACAGGCCTGCGCGCAGTTCGGGATGGATGCCGCCCATGCGCTGTCCGAACTGGACGACCTGTTGCCCACCCTGCTGGCGGGCTGCGAGACGGTGTACTCCGTGATGGGCCAGGACGAAGCCTGGGACCGGCGCATTCAGGGGTGGTTGCAGACCCTGCGGAATCAGGCGCGCAGTGGGGTGCGTGCGCCCCGGCAGTGGGTCGATCTGTCGGATCGCCTGGGAGAAATGCGTCTGGTCAAGGAAGCGCGGGAGTTGCAATTCATGCGCCGGGCCGCGGAGATATCGGCCCGTGCCCATTTGCGCGCCATGCAGGCGACCCGTCCGGGGCGCTACGAATACGCTGTGGAGGCCGAACTGTTGCATGAGTTTCGTGTCCACGGCGCTGCCGGTCCTGCTTACCCTTCCATCGTCGCGGGCGGCGAGAATGCCTGTATCCTGCATTATGTGGACAACTCGGCGCGTCTGCGCGACGGAGACCTGTTGCTGATCGATGCGGCGTGCGAATGGCAGGGGTACGCAGCGGACATTACGCGCACATTTCCGGTCAACGGGCGCTTCAGCGCGGCTCAACGGGACCTTTATGAAGTGGTGCTGGCGGCCCAGCAGGCCGCGCTGGGACAGATCAAGGCAGGAAAACGGGTATCGGCCTATCATGGGGCGGCCCTGAAAGTGTTGGCCCAGGGGCTGATCGACCTGGGGTTATGTCAGGGAAGCGTGGACAGTGTCCTGGAAAAGGAGGAGTACCGGCGGTTTTACATGCACCGCACGGGCCACTGGCTGGGGCGGGATGTGCATGATGTGGGGCGCTACGTGGACGAGCAGGGGAAACCCCGCCGACTGGTGCCCGGTATGGTTTTGACGGTGGAACCGGGCGTCTATGTGGGGGGGGAAGACGATATTCCGGTTGCTTTTCGCCATACGGGCATTCGTATCGAGGATGATGTGGTGGTGGGGGAAAAGGGGCATGAAGTGATTACGGATGCCGTTCCCCGCACGGTAGAGGAGATCGAGGCATGGATGGCGCAGACCCGGCGGCGGTGATCATTGTTGGAGGGGGGCCCGTAGGGGCGGCAACGGCGCTGGGGCTGGCCCGGCGCGGCGTACCGGTACGTCTGCTCGAGGCCCGTCCTTCCTTGCGTGCCGATGACCGGCGCACCCTGGCCTTGGCCCAGGGGAGTCGGCAATTGCTTAATGAACTGGGGGCCTGGCCCACGGCAGAAGTGACGGCCATCGATCAGATCCACATTTCCCAGCGCCATCGTTTCGGCCAGACCGTGCTGACGGCTCGGGAATCCGGAATGCCGGCACTGGGTTACATCCTGCGCTACAACACCCTGATGGCGTGTCTGGACGAACAGGTGCGCCGGACTGAGGGACTGTCGCTCGAGACTGGTGCTGAAGTCAGTGCGGTGTTCCCCGGCAGCGGGGAGGCCGAAGTGGTTTGGCAGGCACAGGGCCGGGAGTGGCGTGCCCGGACTCCCCTGGCGGTCCTGGCCGATGGGGGGCGGGCGCTGACGGCCCAGGTATTTGGTGCCGCACGGGAACAGCCCTATACCCAGGTGGCGTTGGTGGCCCAACTGGAAACGGATCGACTGGTCGGGTCCCTGGCCTATGAGCGGTTTACGCCGGAGGGTCCCATCGCACTGCTTCCCCTGGGGCAGCGGTATACCCTGGTGTGGACAGGAACCCAGGCACAGACCGAATTGCGCCTGGGTTGGCCCGAAGAAAGGTTTCTGAGTGAATTGCAGGCGGCCTTCGGAGGGCGGGCGGGCAATTTTCTGCAACTCCATGGACGCAGTTGGTTTCCGCTCACCCTCAAGGTCCTGGACTGCGTGATTCGCCCGCATGGTGTGGCCATTGGCAATGCGGCCCAGACCATGCATCCGGTGGCGGGGCAGGGGCTCAACATGGGGTTGCGGGATGCCGACCAGTTGATTCGCCTGGTGGGGGAAGGCGGGCCGGATGTCCTGGGGAGTGCCGCCCAACTGGAACGGTTCGTGGCCCTGCGTCAGCGTGACCGGAACTGGGGAATCGGGTTCACCCATTCCCTGGTTCGCCTGTTTTCCAACGATTGGCCGCTCCTGACTCAGGGTCGGGGTCTCGGGTTGGCGGCCCTGAATGGATTGCCGGGGATGCGCCGGGCCTTGACCCGCGTCATGTCCTTCGGGTTTCAGGGGGGGATGAGAGGATGACCAGACGGACTCCCCCCCTGGACGTGATGATCGTTGGAGCCGGGATTACCGGATTGGCTCTGGGGTTGGTTTTGCACCAGAAGGGCGTGCGGGTGAAGGTGATCGACCGTCGACCTCTGCCCGAGTTTGCCGCGCCGGCGGGGTTCGACCAGCGGATTTATGCCATGAGTCTGGCCAGTGAAGCATTCCTGCGCCGCGCGGGAGGCTGGCAGTACATGGACCAGGCGCGCATCCAGCCCATTCTGGGGATGAAAGTGCAGGGCGATCGGGATGGTCGGCTCTCCCTGGCGCCCAACCGCGGGCAAACCGCTCCCATGGGCTGGATCGTGGAGGCGGGGGCCATGTTGAGTGCCTTGCACCGGCACCAGACAAAGGTGGCGCCCGAACTGCTTGAAACCGGGCTGACCGTCAGCGCCATTCACGAGCAGGACTCTGCCCTGGAGGTATGCCTGAGTCGCGGGCAATCCTGGCAAACCCGGCTTCTGGTGGCGGCCGACGGGATTCACTCGGATCTGCGCGAACGTTTCGGCATCCCCGCGCACTTCAGTCCCTACGGTCACAGGGCCATCGTGGCCAACTACCGGATCAGCGGACAACATGGCGGCGTGGCCCGACAATGGTTCGTGCCGGGAGAAGTCATTGCCCTGCTGCCCCTCGTCGGGCAACATGTTTCCCTGGTATGGTCAGCCCAGGGCGATCATGCGCAAGCCTTGCTGGCGATGTCTCCCGTGCAGCGTGCCCAGGCCTTGCAGCAGCAGGTGGGGTATGAACTGGGTCTGCTGGAAGAAATTTCCGTACCGGCCGATTTCGAATTGCGCCGCATGGATGTGGCGCGCTGGATTGCGCCCCGCTTTGCCTTGGTGGGTGATGCGGCCCACGGGGTACACCCCATGGCCGGACAGGGTCTGAACCTGGGTTTGCAGGATGCTGCCTGTCTGGCTGAGACGCTGATCGGGCGCGGGCCGGGGCCGGATTGTGGCGACCGCTCCCTCCTGCGCCGATATGAACGGGCCCGTCGGGAACCTGTGGCGGTGATGCAGGGTCTGACGGGAGGACTGGCCCATGTGTTTTCTGCTTCCCGGCAGCGCTGGGGGTGGGCCAGGAATTGGGGAATGAACCGGCTGGAACGGTGTTCCTGGTTAAAGGACGAGTTGGTGCGTTATGCCAATCGGTAGGCCATGAATCGAGGAGTTGAAATGGAAAGCGGGGTACGATGGAAGGACTGGCTCGGGCGTTTCTGGGCAGGGGTCTTGCTGGGTACGGTATGGTTCGGTGCGCAGGCAGACGAGGCGCTGGTGCGTCAGCATCTGCAACAGAAATTACCCAAACTGGCGCCGCATGTGCTGCAGATTCATCCGGCCCACGCCCTGGGTCTGTACGAACTCTACACCGATGATCGACAGATTCTCTACGTGGATGAGGCAGTCACTACGCTCGTGGCGGGAGATCTGATCGAGGCCCATGACCTGCACAATATGACGGAAGCTCGCCTCAAGATTCTGGGGGCGGTCAAGCCGAACGAACTTCCGCTCAACCTGGCCCTGAAACGGGTCAAAGGGAACGGAAAACGGGTGGTGGCGGTGTTCTCCGATCCGGATTGTCCTTTCTGCCGGAAACTGGAAAAGGAACTGAGCAGCATCACCGATGTGACCGTCTACACCTTCCTCTATCCCATTGCATCGCTGCATCCCGATGCCCCGGAACGGTCGCATTGGATCGCCTGTGCCAAAGATCCGGAAAAAGCCTGGGAAGACTATCAACTCAGAAATATCGAACCCGTCCATCACGAGTGCCAGGATCAGCTCGAGGAGATTCAGAATCTGGGGGAAAAGTACCGGATCAGCGGAACGCCCACCCTGGTGTTCGCGGATGGCGAGGTGGTTCCGGGCGCCCTGCCTCGGGCAGAACTGGAGAAGGCGCTGGGTCCCCACTGAGTCAGGGGAAAGGGGGGCAGATGCTCATGCCCCCCCGGCGGATTACATCTGGTGGCTGGCAGTCACGGTGGACGCAGGACGGGCACAGGCCTGGGTGCCCTGTTGCCCACACCTCATTTTTGGCAGAGTCTGTTCGTTGAGTGCGCTGGAGGCCAGGCCAGGCGGAAGGGCGGGACGCGGTTTGGCAATCCCGAACTGTTGCTGGGGGTTTCCTCCCATGGGGGTCCATAGGGGGTCGGGCAACTTGGCCGATGCCGACCAGGCGGTCAGGCAGAGTGTGGCGAATAACAGAGTGTTTTTCATGGGAAACTCCTAAGGTAAAGTCACTAAGAAAAGCGGTGAGGTTCAGGAACGAATTCTGTCTGGATGTGGGATCCCCGGTTTCGGGGATACATCGATGGATTCGTGCCTCCCGTCTCGTGCGATCCGGATCATCGATGAACGACAGTGACACCGTAGTATTGAGGACTGGACGGCATTTAACCACAGTGTCCTTAAGGAAATGTTAAACCGCTGGCGCATGGGGACCCGCAAGGACTCCGGCAGCCTGGACGAGGCTGCCCAGGAAGCCAGGTAGAACGTGGCGAATGACAAAATCGAGTAATTCATGAGGACCTCCCAAGGTAACGTTGCTCAAAGAACAGTGATCGTCAGGAACGGATCCGGCCTGGAAGAATGATCTGTTTTCACTGGACTATGAAGCAGGATTCATGCCACTCTGCTTCGACCCTTGTCTGGCTTGAAGAGTTCATGTTTTTTGGGGCCTCGAAGAGGGAATGTGACCGAGGGGTGCACCAAGCCGGTGCCGAGGTTGCACGAAGAATGGGGCAACTTCCCGCAGGGCCTGGTGGATTGTTTTGTTTGATCAATTAAAACTTGTAAATGCCCTGCAACCCATAGGTCACCATGCTCTGGTACAGGGTTCCGTTGGACGAAGCAAAGATGCCCTGGCTCGCACGGTCTCCCCGCAGTTCGGCCCGCAGTTCGAAGTCTTTGACCGGCGCATACCCCAGAGTCAGGGTCGCTTCCCGCACCGTATCGGGACCCGGCAGTG
>JAKABO010000032.1 GCA_021796835.1 Pseudomonadota bacterium
GATCCGTCCAATGGCCTCAGGTCTGCCACTCCTCCACCCGCATTCCACCACCACACCCCACTTCTCTACGGTGGCGTATCATGAGAAAAAACAGCCGGTGGATTGCGATTCAGTGCGGGAGACAACAATGGGTCACCTCGCCGGTTTCACGCTCGACTCGGACTTCATCGAATGACTGACCGGTTGATTCCAGGGTGATGGCAACCTCCGGATAATTCTGCTGGAAACGGCGGATGGCCACATCCACATACTCCGGTGCGATTTCCACGCTGTAGCATTTGCGCCCCGTGCGCTGTGCGGCGAGAAGCGAGGTACCGGAACCATTGAAAGGCTCGAATACCACATCGCCCGCCTGCGAATAGGCTTCCATGACGAACTCCGGCAGCGCCACCGGAAATACTGCCGGATGATCGATGTCCTGTCCGATCTTGCCCTTGTGCCGCATGATGCGGATCACGCTGTCAGGGATTCGAGTCTCTTGGGTGGGCGTACCCGCATGGGACCAACCATCTACTTCACCATTTTTCTTGCGCATCGAGGTGGATGAGCCATCGGCCCGCAGATGGGATTCCTGACCGGCGAGTTTGCATTCCACGATTTTGTTGGGACGCACCGATTTGCGGTTGAAGTGGAAGATGAACTCGAAACTCGGCGCCAGACGCCCACTCCAGTCCCCCGGCATTCCCGGACCCTGATCCCAGACATACCAGGCGAATCGCCGCCAGTTCTGGGCTTGCATCCAGTTGAGCCAGTCGTTCCAATAGGGGATGACCTCGTTGTCGCGGTGGATCAGGCCAAGATTCACCAGTACCTGGCCATTGGCCGCCATGGGTAGTTGTGCAAAGACACCACGCATCAAACCATCCCAATCCTGGACGCCCTCGGTGTAATCGCGCTGGTTGCCATAAGGGGGGCTGGTAAAACACAGGACAGCGCGTTCACCACCCACCAGCGCCTTGATCACGGCTGGATCAGCCGCATCCCCACAAACCAGCCGGTGATCTCCCAACTGCCAGATGTCGCCAGGGCGAGACACCGGAACTGCTGGAGCCTCGGGCACCTCATCAGCACCATCATCCTCCGTCTCGGATTCGGTTTCATTCTGGGCATCGAGCAACGACCGGATTTCGCTGTCATCAAAGCCTGTGAGTTCCAGATCAAATCCGGCCGCTTCCAGATCTGTCAGTTCCAGGGACAAGAGTTCCTGATCCCATCCGGCCCGTTCCGCCAGTTTGTTCTCGGCCAGAATGAAGGCGCGTTTCTGGATTTCAGTCAGGTGAGAGAGTTCGATCACGGGCAGGGTTTCGATTTCCAGTTTGCGGGCCGCAAGAATCCTGCCATGTCCGGAAATGACTCCGTGTTTTCCATCCACCAGAATCGGGCTGTTGAACCCGAATTCCCGGATGCTCGCCGCGATCTGGCTGATCTGCTCGTCACTGTGGGTCCGGGCGTTTCGGGCAAAGGGGATCAATGACTCCAGTGGCCGGTATTCGATTTGCAGAGAGGTCATGGGATTCCAGAATAAAAAACCCGCCGAAGATCGGGTCTTGGGCGGGTTATGGTGAAAAATTGCCAGCGGTCTGTTTTGCTCGCAACTCTGTCCAGAGTGTAGCGAAATTCTAAGTCAAAACCGCCCAAAGTGTTGCACGCGGTTTTGCTCTCAAAAAGGACATTCACAGTAAAACGATGACTTTCACGGCAACCATTACCCTGCGTGACCTTTCTGTTTGGAAGTTTTTTCACTATTCAGTTGGAGGGCAACCTGATTGATCGCTATTTTCCAGCGACGCCAAGCGGTAGTTCTGCAACAACCGAAACGCCGGGCAATCTCCTGCCAGTCATATTGTGCGGCTCGCATCCAGAGCAGGTGCCGCTGCTCCACCTCGAGCCACAGCATCCAGCGCATGGTTTCCAGCATCCGGTCGATGGCGGCTGGACTGGGGGCAGGCATCGGTAAAGGGCAGCGCCCGCGCCAGCTCTCAGCCAGGGTGGCACTCAATGCTTGGCGTTCACCCTCGACTTGGGCGTGTTCTTCACGGTGATCCATCTCCCTCATCACCCGCTGCGGACCCCAGTTGTCCACACACCCGCTTTCAGTTCCGATGAGTTTGCCGACCCCTGGGCCGCCCTGCGGTCTGGTCATCGCTCACACTACGCAGTTCGGCTGTCGTTTCCACTCGATTTTTTGTCATGATCGAACATGGTCAGCGGATCGGCACTGTCCTAAGATCACTTCGCGGATGACAGACGGTTGAGTGCCAACCTTATCGGCTGCAGCCGGCCTGGTGCATCGCACTGATCGAGTTGTGTGCACGTACGCTCAACTGGGGAAATAAATACGGAGGTATTTGTCATGTTCGTCGTTGTCGATCGATGGTCTCAATCCCGGGGCGGCCACCTCAGGTTCAGTGTCATAGCGCCGACATCGCCCAGATCTGAAATCGCCTGCAAGTTCGTCGCCGAAGTATTCAGGGAGGCATATCAGGCTACCATTAATCCTCGGCCAGACGCTTATGTCTTCTGCGAACGCAACACTGAAAATGGCGACGTTCCGCTTGCCTGTGCCGGACTGACTTTCGGGTTCCTGCGCGAACGTCTGTTCTCGGAGCAGTATCTTGACGATACCATACAAGACGTGCTCGGCGGCGCCGGCAAGCATAGGGTTGAACGCGCCGAAATCGTCGAAATCGGCTCGCTTGCCTCCCGTCATACTGCCGCAGCGGCGGGTCTGATTTGTGCCTTGCCAATTATCGCCTGGTTTCTCGGCATGCGCGCCATTCTCTGCACAACTACGGCTGTTTTGCGTAAGTTGCTCGACCACCACCGTATCCCGTTCGTGGCTTTGACAGAGGCGCGCTCGGCACGGCTACCGGAAGACGAACGCAAACGCTGGGGTAGTTATTACGAAAACTCGCCGCTAACCGGAATCATTTTACTGCAGGAGTGTGGTCACCTGTTCAGTAACCACTGCGGCCGTTTCGCCTTTGCCAACTTAGCCGGTCCCGACTTGGGATCTGTCCTGCAACGCACTGCGCGACAGGAGAACGTGGCATGAGGCTGCTGTCCCGCATCGTCCAGCATGCCGAATCCAGACCCGATGCCCCGGCCGTCATCGGGCTCAAAGTGACCGGAGACACAGAATCAACCTTATTGAGTTACGGTACCCTGCTCAATGCAGCCAGCCATCTAGTCACCCGGCTGCGCCTGCGTTTCGACGCCGAGACGCGCATCGGTCTCGCCATGAGCAACAGCGCAGAGTGGATTGTCGCCGACTTGGCTTTGATGTTGGGCCATCTGGTCGAGGTGCCGGTACCGATGGCGTTCTCCGCCGAGCAGGCGGCGCATTTGCTGCGGCACTGCGCCGTCGTCCTGACTGATCGGCCAGGTTCTGCCCGGTTGGCGGCTTGGCGTGGAATTTCCGGCCAAGCATTTCCGCTCGAAATTCCCTTCGACTTGGCTGAATACTGTGCCCTCCCTCCGAAGCCCATGCCCATGCCCCGCGAATCCTGTACAGACGGAATTTGCAAGATCATCCATACTTCCGGCACGACGAACCGCCCGAAAGGGGTGCGCATCAGACGGCACGGCCTCGATGCCTTGCTCAATGCGTTGTGGACTTGCGCCGAAGAGCATGACTACCGGCGTTACCTCTCTCTCGTGCCATTCAGTTTGCTGATCGAACAGGTCACAGCCCTTTATATGCCGTTCGCGTCCGGCGGAGCCGTGTTGCTGCCGCCGGTCTCGCTGCCTCCAGTAGGCTCGCCCGGTGTGTGTGTCGGCGATCGGCTCGACCTTATCAAGCGGGCCCGACCGTCCGCCCTGACGCTGACCCCTGCGATGGTCGAAGCTATCGCCGAGAAGGGTGAGGAAGTGGTCGCCAATCCCGTCACGGATACTGTAAGTTCGGCGGTTCTCCACCATATATTTGGCCAGGAGCATCCCCCTTTTCTGGCTGCAGGTGGCGGCCCACTGGATCCGGCTCTATTGCACAAACTGGCAGATTGGGGAATACCCGTCTACCAGGGCTATGGCTTGAGCGAAAACAGTTCGGTGGCGACCTGGAATCGTCGTAGCGCCAACCGCATCGGTACCGTTGGCCAGCCCCTGCCCCATGTGGAGGTCAAGTTGACTGACGATGGGGAATTGTACCTGCGCAGCACGTCGCTATTCGCTGGCTACTGCGGCTCTGACCCGAGCAGTTGCAGCATCGACGAGGCCGGCTGGCTCCACACTGGGGACCTCGCGACCATCGACGATGGCGGCTACGTTTCGATCATCGGTCGGCGCAAGACCCTGATCATCACCTCCAATGGCCGCAATATTTCTCCCGAATGGCTGGAGTCCCGCTACCGATCAGTTGCCGGAGTTGCCGAAGCAGTCGTGTTCGGCGACCGCCGCCAGTTTTTGTCTGGAGTATTCCTGTGCCGGGAAGGTGCGGACCCGCACGAGACCAGTAGAGCCATCCGTGTTTTTGCCGAAGCGCATCTGTCTGAAATCGAGCGTATCGCCGACCCAATCCTGGTGCCGGATTCACCGGAAGTGAGAGATCGGCTGTTCACCGTGACTGGCCGTCCTCGTCGCGATGCCATCGAAGAATTTGTACGTTCATTGAACCCATAGGAGGCATCTCATGCTCAGTGTTGTACCCCACACCAAACGCTCAGGCGGTATCGTCACAACCAGCGAGCCTACCGAAATCACTGCGGTGGGCTGCGACTTCCTGCTTGACCTGCTCGCCCAGCACGGCTACGTGCTGCTGCGCGGCTTCACTACCAACATCGATGGCTTCTCCCGCCTAGTCCGCCAGACCAGCGGTCGCATCAGCCTCGATCCTGCCCGCCGTTTCAACGGCGACACTGCGCAGAAGGTCGATGCTGGCACAGATCCGGTCGGACTCCATTGTGAGAACGGCAACAGTCCGTTCTGGCCAGAACTTTGCTGGTTCTATTGCGAATGCGAACCTCGGATCGGTTCTCAGACGACCGTCTGCGACGGTTACTTGGTCTACGACGACCTCCGTCCGGAAGCCCGGGCTGCCTTTGCCGGTCAGGATATTGTCTATTCCCGTAACGTTTCCGAAACAATGTGGAAGGCTTACGCGCTGCATGCCCTCGCCGACCAGGAGGATGGTCCGACACAGTTGGAGCAGATAACCGTTGCCCATCTGCAGGGGTTGATGGCAGCAAGCGGCGAGGGCAGCAGCGTCGCTCTCAACGAAGACAACTCGATCTATTACCGTTTCAGAACCCCGGCCATTCGGCAAAGCGCGATCAGTGGCGACACCCGGCTGGCCTTCGCCAACAGCATCTTCGGGCCGTCCTACAACTACGAAACACCAGTCATCACCTTCGCTGACGGCACCCCGATTCCTACCGACCTGCTGGCCGAGGTGGATGCTGTCTGTGATCGCCATACCCACGAAGTCGGCTGGCATACCGGTGATGTCGTGCTGATCGACAATACCCGGGCTATGCACGGCCGGCGCCATATTGAGGACACCGGACGCATCATTTACAACGCACTGTCCTATCGGGCATGAAGGAGCAATAAAATGTCGACTCTAGCCACTGTCAACCGCGACGCCCACATTCATTATCTACACCCCAACCGCCTACCATGGCGCGAGGCCGTCGACGACGAAGAACGCGATTTCCTTTCCCGCGCACTGGTCGGCGCGCAAGGCCAGGAAGCCAAGGCCGTCGCCTACCTATACAAAGAACTGTCCCAACTCGCCGAACTGGAAATGCACGTGTCGGCGGTACTGGTCAGGGTGCTGTGCGAACTGCAAGGCGAACCCGCCGCGCCGTACGGTGAAGGCAGCGAGTTGTACCACGCCCTGTCCTGTTTCGCTGCGGAGGAGATCAACCACGCCAACACCTTTTATCGCTATGTGCGCGAACTGTCTGGCCGGGACATAAAATTGACCGACAATCTGTTCAAGGAACGGATCGGCCTCTTTGCTAAGGATGATTCGCCCATGGTGAAACTGGCGGCCCTGTGCGCTACGGCCTACGTCGGCGAATCGCTTATCACGGTCTTTGAACGCCGGATAAAAATGCTCGACCCGGAACAGCGTTTCTTCTTCACCAAACTGCTGCACTACCACGGCCTCGACGAGGCACGTCACATCCAGTCGGATCATTTTGTGTTCGACCATATCATTCCGAATCTGAGTTCCTCGGAAAGGATACGGATGCACGAACTGATCGACGCTACCGAAGCGCTGAATACCGAGTTGGCAATCCGCTCGGCGGCCCAAATCAAGACTGCGTTCGGTACCGATTATTCAAGCGACAACCACTCCGCGGCGGTCCAACTCAAACTCGCCACGGCTTTCCGCCGCATCGTCCAATCCGGCGATCTGGTCGTCAAGGTGGACAATGGGCTGGATCCTGAAACCGCGGCCGAAATCGCAGACTTCTCCGGTCTGCAACGAGTCCACAACTGAGGCGCTGAAATGTCTGCTTCATTGATCCCCAACGCTGACGCGGCGGCTCAGGGCAAAGGCCCTGGCCTCGCAGCGGTTCTCATGGTGTTATTTCTGGCGGCCACCGACGGCACCATCATGGCCACTCTACTGCCGACCATCGCCGACAAACTGGGCGAGCCCGAACTCTACCCGTGGCTCATGTCCGGCTTTCTGCTGCCCCTCGCCCTGATTGCGCCGCTTTCGGGCGCATTGGCCGACCGTTTCGGGGCTTTACGGGTACTGGTCGCCGGCATCCTGCTGTTCTTGTTCGCCTCGGCGGCCGCGGCGCTGAGCCCAAGCCTGCCGTGGCTGATCGCGGCCCGGGTCGGCCAAGGAGCGGGAGCCGGCATGATCATCGTCCTATCCTACACGCTGCTCGCCATCCTGTACGGCCCCGAAGAACGGGGGCGGATGCAAGGCATACTAAGCGGCGTCTGGGGATTGGCTGCGATTTTCGGTCCGCTGGTGGGGGCCGTGCTCAACGCCACCCTCGGCTGGCGCTGGATATTCTGGATCAACCTGCCCGTTGGCGTGCTTGGGTTGATTTTGCTGTCCCGCACCACAGCTAGCGGCAAGGGTCGCTCTGGGGCAAGCATCGACCCGAAAGTCCAGACCCTGTTCGCAGTGGCGGTGTTCGGCGTGTTGCTGACGCTTTCGGATACCAGCCGAAGTGCGGCCAGCCACCTCGGTCTCGCCGCCGGATTGGCCGCACTGCTGGCCTTCCTGACGCTGTACATCAAAGTTAGGAGAGCGCCTGAGCACAGCCCGGTGCCGGTCGGTTTTTTCCAGCAGCGCGAGTTGTCGGCGGTAATTGCCCTGGTACTGCTGTCCAGTGCAGGTCTCTACGCCTCGGTGACATTGCTACCTTTCTGCATGCATGAAAACCGGGGCCGGAATACTCTGTCGATCGGATTCTTCGTCATGGTCGCAGCGCTGGGTTGGGTGGTCAGTTCGGCCATCTGCGGCAACGCACTGAAAAAATATGGCTATCGCCAGCCGGCGTTGCTTGGTGCCTTGATGCTCGTCGCGGGCGCCTGCGGCTTGGCATTGACTGCCGTCGCTGGAGGCACAACCAGTATCGCCCTGTCTGAATTGCTGATTGGCCTTGGCCTGGGCGCGGTTGCCACCACGACCTTGGTGCTGTGCCAAAACGCAGCACCGCCGTTCCACATCGGCAGTTACACTTCCACGGTACAATTGCTGCGCAACCTAGGGGCCGCAGTTGGGGTCAACGCTCTAGCCGCCGTGCAGTTTTACGGTGGCAGCGGCGCCGACTCGTTTGCCACCAGTTTCACCGTGCTGGCGTGCCTGTTGGCACTGGGCCTCCCGCTGGCGTTGCTGCTACCAGGGAACTACGACTTACGACGAACCGATCTGCCCAAGCCAATAGGGAGCAGTCAATAGGGAGCGGTTAAGTTGACAAAGCAGAACTACGAACTATGAATACGATCATCGAACGCCATCTCTGCTCGGGAAGTGGATCTGAGGACCGTCCCCACCGCCACGAGCAGGGGGAATTCCTCCTGATCCGGCGCGGCATTCTCCACGGCCACGCCGAACGCAACACTTGGGTGCTGCAGGCCGGCATGGCTGCTTGGATTCCGCCAGGGTTCGAGCATTGGGGCCGCCCCAGCAAAAGCGCGGACCTGGCGGCGCTCTACATTGCGCCCGACCAGTGTCGGCATTTCCCGCAAACCGCCCAGCCACTGCTCGCGACAACGCTGATGGTAGCTTTGTGCGAACGGCTAATCGCTGGCCGGGCCAACAACCTTGCCCCGGACCGTGCCCAGCGTATGACGGAGATGCTGGTCGATGAGATCGCTGAGACACCCGCTGCGGGACTGGTTCTGCCCCTTCCCAGCGATCCTCGCCTGAAACGCTTGACCGATGATTTAATGGCCAATCCATCCAGTCGTCTCACTTTGGCAGAATGGGGCCGTCAGGTGGGCGCCACCGAGCGTACGTTGATCCGCCTGTTCCGGCGCGAAACAGGACTCCGATTCGGCGAATGGTACGACCGGCTGTTGTTGGCGGAAGCGCTGCGTGGCCTAGCCGACGGTCAGGGCAACGAACGCTTGGCGGGAAACTTGGGCTTCGCCTCGGGTGATAGTTTCGGCCACTGGTTTCGGCGTGTCACCGGCGCCAGTCCGAGCAAATTCGTTGACAGTCTCGAGTTGAATGGAAGACGGCTGCAGTTATCTGTTTCATTCGACAAGATGTCCGGCGCCATCCTTCACAGCAAACCCAACCACGCCTAAACTGCTACGGTCTGAAGCCTTTCGGAGGATATTGGAATGGGATACTACTGGTACTGGCTGAGAATCGCCCACATTCTCGCCGCCGTTGTTGCGGTTGGCCCCCTAGCCCTAGTTCCCTGGCTAGCCGGCCAAGTGGTCCGCGGGGGGGGAGATAGCCGGGCCATGTTGCGAACCCTGCAGATCACAGAATACTTTTATACCCGTGCTGGCTGGCTACTGATCCTCAGCGGCGCGGCTCTCTTCTACCTAACCGATTGGCACCAAGCATTGCATGCCTGGTTTCTGCTCTGCGTTGGCTTATTCCTGGCCGACAATGTCGTCGAAAATCGCGTCAGGGAGCCAGCTATAGCCAACTTGGCGAATCTAGCCAAGCACGACCCCACATGGCGTGCCACCGCCCTCCGGCTGCAACGTGGCACCCTGGTACAAACCGTCACTGCCGGATTGATCCTACTGCTGATGCTGCTCCGCCCAAGCATGGTCTGAACCTGGCGAAACCTCGATACCTGTTCGGACCCCGCTTGGTGGAAGCGCATGTCCGTTACCCTTTGTCCAGCCTGAGGTTGTATTACTGAATTAAACGCGGTCTGGTGACACGCTGTCCAACCATGGATGGTTTGCACACAGCGGACTGGCAGGTTTCAGGGTTGGTCAACCCTGTTTTGAATTGTTTCATGCTTGCCCCCATGCAATTCAGCGGTCACTATCTGTAACGCCTTCTGCCAGCGTCGCCAGGCGGTGGTTCTGCAACAACCGAAACGTCGTGCAATGTCCTGCCAGTCATATTGCGCGGCTCGCATCCAGAGCAGATGCCGCTGCTCCACCTCGAGCCACAGCATCCAGCGCATGGTTTCCAGCATCCGGTCGATGGCGGCCGGACTGGGGGGCAGGCATCGGTATTCAGGTTCTTCCAGTGCAAGGGTTTCCCACTGATCGCGAGCAAAGGCGGGCCAGACATTGAAATAGCCCTGCACACGCGCCGGTGGAAGTCGTCGACCCGTTTCTGCGGCTTCGGCAAATCGTGCGGCCACCTCATCGATGTCCATTTTATCCATGGCGTTTCCCTCCATAGAGCCGGTTGCCGATGCGCCGGATGAACTCCCGTTCCACGAAGTCCAGACGGCTGTCGTTTTCGGAAACCACCAGGATATGCTGTTCCTGCCAGCCATTCCTCTTGGTGGCTTCTATGTCCATGGGTTCCGGCTGATAACGCCCAAGTGGCGATGAATAACAGCGAGGATGGATTTTCATGAGGGGCTCCTTCATTTTGCCCAGTCAGGCCGGAAATCATCGGGTAACGAGGCGGGACCGGATGCTCCAGATTGGATACATTGACGTAGCAGTGCTTCACGCCGGGCGTAGAACTTTGCCTGGGTATTCCCTGCGACATCAGCCCATGCCTGCCGGTTGATGGCCTGTCTCTCGGCACGGGAAAGTTCAATGAGAGCAACGGACCTTGCTGGAGTGAGCCCCTGTTGCAACTGCTGAATCTGGCGCTCACAGTCGATGAAGTAGCGTCGTACTTTCCTTCCCCAGGCCGTGCGCTCTACCATGGCGAGTTCCTTGGCCATGTCGAGGGTGAGGAAGTAATCTATCGATGGCCGACCGCCACAACTCTTCCCCAAAACGGGGGAGAAGCCCTCACCTGAAACAAAGGGGAGGTTTTCGCCCATTTTGGCGAGCAGGTAGTCCTGGTTTTCAACAAATCCGTATTCCTGAATGCGCCCCTTGATCCAGTTCGAGAAGTCACGACCTACGCCAAGGGAAGCGTGCAGATGCCTGGCATCCACCAGTTGGACGGGTTGACCGTTGAGTGTCCCAGACAGGACAGGAATCAGTCTTGGTGTCATCATTGTCCATCTCCTTGCAGTTGAACGGCCCAGTGCAGCAGCGCCAGGGCATCGGCCTCGTTGTTATCAGTGACCGGATGCCCCTTGGCCTGCATGGCGGCGATCACCTCGTTCTTTCCGGCATTGCCTTTGCCCGTGGCGTGTTTCTTGATGGTTCCCACCGGCACGCTCTGATACGGAATGTTGTGGTGCTCGCACCAAGCGGTGAGAGTGGCCATCAGTCCGCCATAGACATGGGCCGCATCGACTCCGACATGCCTGCGCACTTCCTCGAAGTACAGGGCGTGAATATCGCCAGCGATGCCTTTAATTTCGGTCAGCCAGCGTTTGAACCGGAGGTAGCGCATGCCACCGCCCTCGAAGCGTTGTGGCCGAAACGAGGTATAGCCGTGGGAGATTTGCCCTTCACGGTCTCGCAGCGCCCAGCCAGTGATGGTTCCAAGGTCCAAGGTCAGCAATATCAAACCATTCATTTCATCGATCCTCTCGTGGTGAGTGTTGCTCCCCCGACGCAGATGGCGCAGTATCCGGTTATCCTCCATATGACGCGTATACGCGCGTGTATGGGGGTAAATAGGGAACTGAGTCGGCTGCGTCGGGCTCCAGTAAAATCAAAGGGTTAAAATTTTCAGTTTTCGGAGTAAGGAGTGAAGCGATCTTTCGCTGGCTCCTTCAGCCCGAGGCCGCGAAACCCTCTGACCCCGGCGGGATTGCGCCATTTTTCCAACCCGCGCGTAATCAACAGATCAGAGAAGCGCCGTTGGGAACCCACAAACTCGCCTGAGGCCTCGGCCCACTGTTTCCAGTCATTGAACAGTTCTGCGGTCAGTGAATTGGCATGAACCGCCATCACACAGCGTTCATCAAGCCAACGGCCAACGGAATCTTCCGATTCAAAATATTCATCGGTGGCGGAAACCACAGGGTCTGGTCTGGGAATTCCTCCTTTCTGCCAGACGAGACACCCTTCCAGCATCCAGGCCAGAATGCCGTCCTGTTCTTTGAGCAGTTTTTCCGTGAGTTTTCCGTCACGGCGCTCGGGTGGAATGGTTACCGTGAAAGGAATCAGGTGCAGACGGCGTTTCATGGCCTCATCGATGTTACGGATGGCCGGTTTGTGGTTGCCTGCAACCACCAGTTTGAATTGCGGAAAAAACTCGAAGAAATCCTGGCGCATGAATCGGGCAGAAACCTTGTCGCCACCCGTGATTCCTTTGACCTTGGATTCGTTCCAGCGCCGACCCTGTTCGGTTTCAATGGCAGAGACGAAACGGGCTCCCCGTAACCCGGCCAGATCCGTGGGGTGGTGGTCTGTGCGCGTTTCCATGAAAGTGTCCATGGGCGCATTGGTTGCATAATCCCCGAGAATGGTGGCCAGCACATTGAGAAAAACGCTTTTGCCATTGGCCCCGGTGCCATACAGAAAGAAGAGGGCGTGTTCGCTGGTGACCCCCGTCATGCAGTACCCAGCCATGCGCTGCAGGTACCCCATCAATTCCGTGTCATTTCCCGTCACATCGGTGAGAAACGACTTCCAGGTTGGGCATTCACCCCTGGGGGTGGCCGAAGTGATCTTGGTCATCCGGTCGCGTCGATCGTGGGGACGAATGCGCCCCGTGTGCAGATCTACCATGCCTCCTGGCGTATTGAGCAGCCACACATCGGCATCCCACTCACTTGTGGTGGCGGCGTGGCGTCGATCAGAGCGGGCGAGGCGTTCCACCCCGCTGATGGTGCTTGAGCCAGCGAGTTTGGCCGCCACCTTGGGGTTGTCTGCCTTCAAGGAAGCGTTCCGACATACATGACGGATCAGATCGGTCGATGCCAGGGTGTCCTCGGTGCGCCAACGCTGACCATCCCAGACGAGCCATTTTCCCCACCCTGATACATAGCGCCAATCCTGGTGATAGCGCCGGGTAAATGCCAGCGCCAGGGCATCTTCCGTACCCCACACGGTTGGTTCGGAATCTCCCGTGCTGCAGCCAGCGCCAGCCCCATCATTCGCTGAAGCGTCCTCTGGAAGATGGATCTGCATCCGTGGTCCTTGGGCCAGAAACCCCACCACATCAAAGCCATCAGCAAGTGCATCCGCCGCGTCCCACCCATCCGGCTTCCCTGCAGGCGGATAGAGGATGACGCAGGACGAAGCGCCAGTGGCCAGAATGGCCTGAGAGGCGCGATCGGCATATTCCCAGCCTGGCTTATCATTGTCGGGCCAGATCAGCACGGTTTTGCCAGACAGGGGCGACCAGTCGGTTTTGTCCGTCGGTGCATTGGCCCCATGCATGGCGGTGGTGGCCACAACCCCTGAGTCGATCAATGCCTGGGCACATTTCTCGCCCTCTACCAGAACAGCCTTGTCTGAGGCAGCAAGCCCCGGCTGGTTGTACAGGGGTCGTGGATTGGGGGGAGCCATCTTGCGGAGTTTGGCATCCCAGGGTCGAAACTCCTTCTTGCCACCCGGGGGATCGTAACGGTACACCACGGCAATCAGGCTGCCCTGAGCATCCCGGTAGTCCCATTTGGCCGTGACAGGTCCCAGTTCATACACAGGCGCAGTTGGTTTATTGGTCCTGGATACCTTGACGGGTGGGGCGCACCCTGCCAGATCAGAGGATCGTTGCAATACCCGTGGAAAGTCGCTGTGTGCATCAAGGCTGTAATAGCCTCCGATCAAGGCGAAGATGTCTCCACCCGAATTGTCGGCACGATCGATCCACAGTCCTGTCTTCTCACCCTCGAGCACCACCTCCAGACTGTCTCCGGGGCTGCCCAGAATGTCCCCGATGAGGAATTTGCCCCGGCGAATCTTGCCTGCGGGAAACAGGGTGAAGAGCACCGACTCCAGATTAGCCAACAGCGCCACACGGATTTCATCGCGTTTGCCGTTATTGTTCCGACCGACCAATTCGTCTGGTTCATTGAAGTCAATCATTTTTCGTCCTTTGCTGAGGATCCGGTCAAGTTTTTGCCATGCGTTGCTGAACATTGGGAGGCCCAGGCGGAGAGTTCCGAGAGTCGAAATCTGACAAGACGGCCCATCAGGTAATGCGGGATTCGATACCGCGCCCGCATTTGATGATCGGCAAACCAGTAATAGGGCAGACGAAGTGCGGCGGCAGCCTGCTTGTTGTCGATCATTGGTTCGGCTTCTATTGGGTTATTCATGTCGTTCTCCGGCAGCGTTCTGCCCAGTGGGTGGAACAGGTAAATGACCGAGGGGGCAGTTCGCCACCTCCGCCAGAGTGGATCCACTTGCCCCGATGGTTCGCAACACACCGCTTTCACTGGTGGCGCCCGCCGCGAGCGCGAGATCGCGCAACTCCTTCAATGCCCGGTGGCGATGCGTATCGGCGGCAATCTGGGTCGAGAGCAGTGTCAGGTGCGCCTCGAGTTCGGCGAGCGTGGCCTGCACCAGCGGTTTATAAATCACCCCCTCGTCGTCGCCATCAGCGCCAGCGGGAATACTGATGGCAGGCGGCAACTGGATGGCCAGCGCTTCAGGCACGCCGGGTAGCCCCATTTGCGAAGGTGACTCGCGCTGTTGGGTGTTGTGCTTGAGTTCGCGCCGGGCGAGGTCAGTCAGGGCATCCTCGGCCAGACGTCCGCCGAGCGCGGCAATATTCTCCGGATGGGTGGCGCAGACCTGCCGGGCAATGTCGCGGGGCCTGGCAAAGCCCACGGCTTTGAATGCCTGTGCAATTTCGGCGCGCACGGCTTCCCGCAACTGGGTGAGATCAGGATTGCGCATGTTTTTGGCTCCAGAGTTGGTTCAATTGGTTGAGGAAAGGCACTGCGTGAGCCAGCCAGGCGGTGACATTCTGTTTTTGATAGGCAGGGATCGAGGCAATGGCCTCCGTAGGGGAGAGCGGCATGATGCCAAGGGGTTCGAGCCCTTCGCGCAACACGAGCCAGCGCTCGAAGCGGGCGTTCTCTTCGGGGTCCCCCGGCGCCATGTGGTAGCGACCATCGGAAGCCAGCACCATCAGCCCCGGATCGCCTGCAATGGCGATGCGGCGTGCCTCGGATGGCGTGGGGAGATCGGGAGTATCAGCCTTGATGGCGTAGACCACGGCGCACTGCTCGATGCCGGTGAGTTTCTGCTCCTGAGCAACCTTGTCAAAGATACGCACCGCCGAAGGGCCAACCACACCGGCATCGTGGATGCGATCTCGCACCTCACGGGCGATGGAGCGGATTTCATCAGGGGTGCGACGCACGATTTCCTGCTGTGTCGGTTCCGGTAGACGCGCGACAGCGGCTGCGGCCGAGACGGAGATATCGCCTTGCTCTACGGCGCTGGCGAGTTCTGGAATCCCACTGGCCTGAACTGTTCGCGCATTACGCAAACTACGTTCCGAAACATTGAGCAGATCAGCCGCAGCGTTTTGCCGGAGCGTTGGTATCGGCAAATTTGCCGATACCACATGCTGGTTCCCATGGAAGTGACCCCGCTCAATACTTGCCAGTTTGGCCGCGACCATTGCCCGCTGACTCTCGGACAGATGTCGGCGCCGCAGATTGAGGCTGATCACAAGGGCATTCAGATCAGCGTTTTCAGCGACCTGTACGAACTGCGGCTCGATTCCGGCTGCAAGACAGGCGCGGTAACGGTGCCGACCATCGATGATCGCCTTGCCCATCACATGAATCGGCTCCCGTAAGCCGTTCTGCGCAATGTCGGCCACCAGCGCTTCAAACTCGTTTGAAGGTAGTTCCGGGAAAAGCGCACTCACCGGGTGAAAC
>JAKABO010000001.1 GCA_021796835.1 Pseudomonadota bacterium
GAAGGGGTTCACCTGACGGCGGACTGGCAACACATCGGCAATCCCGCGTACAATCAACTGCGCGGTCCGGTCGATGTGTACGGACTGCGTTTGCATATCGACTTTTGATCCGGCAGGATCATTGAATACGACAAGGATGACAGAATGGAATTGAAACGCGCACTCTCCCTTTCCGACGCTCACGCCATCGCTGCCGCTGCACGCGCCAAGGCGGTGGAAAATCACTGGAACGTGGTCATTGCCATCCTCGATGAGGGGGGGCACCTGATGCTTCTGGAACGGGCGGATCATACCCAGGTGGGATCGGTTCAGGTCGCCCAGGAAAAAGCCCGCACCGCTTTTTTGTTCCGGCGTTCCACCAAGGTGATGGAAGAAACGGTGGTGGGCGGACGCGTCGTCATGCTCAATCTGCCGGGGAACACCCCTGTAGAGGGGGGGTTGCCCCTCTTTAGCGAAGGGCAATTGGTAGGGGCCATCGGGATTTCCGGCGTACAGTCCTTTCAGGATGGCATTATTGCGGCAGCAGGGGCGGAAGCGGTGGAGCGATTGACACTGCCGGCGTGACCGTTCATTGTCCGCTCCCATGAGCACGCACGCCTGGTGGATTTTCTGCCGGGTGGTGGACAACCTGGGGGATGCGGGCGTCAGTTGGCGTCTGGCGAGACAGTTGGCAGCGCTTTCGTCTGCGCCCCCGGTCACTCTGGTGATCGATCGTTTGCAGACCCTGGCGCGGTTCTGTCCTGCGCTGGTGACCGATGCCCCGACCCAGCAGATCCAGGGGGTACGGATCCTGCCGTGGGCGGTCGTCGAGCAGGATCCGGCGCAATTGGAATCGGAAGACCACGACCTGCCGGTATCCGTGGTGAGTTCTTTCAGTTGTGATCTCCCCGCTTCGGTGCAAGCGTTTCTTCAACACCGTCGGGTCATTCCGCGCTGGATTCTATTTGACTACCTGAGCGCGGAATCCTGGGTGGAAGGATGCCATGGATTGCCTGCACCCATTCCGGGCTATTCGGGGCCACGGCACTTTTTTTTCCCAGGGTTTACCCCACGCACGGGAGGCCTGCTGCGTGAGCCCGGTCTGCTTGCCCGGCGTTCCGAAGTCTGGAATTCCCTGGCCCGGCAGAAGGCCATTTGGCGGTCCTGGGGGTTGACAGAAAAAACGAATCTTTCGACCCTCACCCTGTTTGCCTACCCGGACGCCCCCTGGCAATCCCTGAGGGAAGCCATGGTGCGCACGGGACAGGCCTGGCGCTGGGTATTGTTCGAAGGGATGGAGATCACCGAACGGATTGGACGGACCGATCCATTTCGTGCGCCTGCGGGCGAGGCGTGGGGCAGGATCGAGCCGGTCCGGGTGGCGCTGCACACACAGGACGAGTATGACGGTCTGCTCTGGGTCTCCCGGTTCAATCTGGTGCGCGGAGAGGACTCCTTCGTGCGCGCCCAATGGGCCGGAAGACCCTTTCTGTGGCATCTCTACCCGCAGGCAGAGGGGGGGCACCGGGCAAAACTGGATGCGTTTCTGGAACGCTATCTGGCGGGCCTGGAGACGGTGCTGGCCGAGGCCGTCGCGGATCTGTTCCGCGCCTGGAACGGGTGGGGTGAGATGACGGCAGCCTGGCAGGGCATAGAGCCCCGTTGGCAAGAGTGGGAACGCCACGCCCTGGCCTGGAGCGAGAGGCTGGCCGAGGAGCCCGATCTGGTTACGAAACTTGTGAATTTCTCCAATCCTGAGTTAAAATGAGCGGTTAGGTCTCAATTAATTCAACATGGGTGGCGTATGAAACAGGCACAGGAAATGCGGGTCGGGAATGTGATCATGGTGGGCAAGGACCCCCTGGTGATCCAGAAGGCGGAATACAACAAGGGCGGGCGCAGTTCCGCCGTGGTCAAGATGAAATTGCGCAACCTGCTCACCGGTGCTGCCAGCGAAACCGTCTTCAAGGCCGATGACAAACTGGATCAGGTCATTCTGGAGCATAAGGAAGTAACCTATTCCTACTTTGCCGATCCTTCCTATGTGTTCATGGACCACGAGTACAACCAGTATGACATGGACAAGGACAGCCTGGGTGATGCCTTCAACTATCTGGAAGATGGCATGGCCTGCGAGATCACTCTTTACGAGGGACGCGCCATTTCCGTTCAGTTGCCCAGTTCGGTGGTGCGCGAGATCGATTACACTGAGCCGGCCGTGCGCGGCGATACCTCGGGCAAGGTCCTGAAACCGGCGACGCTCAAGAATGGCCACAAGATTGCCGTGCCCCTGTTTTGCGAGACCGGCGACAAGATCGAAATCGATACCAACACGGGCGAATACCGCCGCCGGGTCAACGGCTGACCGTCATGGCCCTGCGCACCCAGTCCGTCTTTCCCGGGCGTCTGGTGTGGGTCGAATTCGACTCGCGGGTGCTGCGGGGAAATCCCTGGAACGATCCGACCCAGCGCCGTTTTCCGGTCTGGTTGCCTGAAGGTTATGACCTGCCGGGGAACGTTCAGCGTTACCCGGTGTTGTACGGGTTGGCGGGATACTTTGGGAGCGGGCCCAGTCAGGTCAACTGGCAACCCTTCAACGAGACCGTGCCTGAACGGGTTGCCCGCCTGATCCACAGCGGAGCCATGGGGCCGGTCATTCTGGTCTTTCCCGACTGTTTCACCCGGTTGGGGGGCAACCAGTATGTCAATTCCAGCGCACTGGGTGCCTATGGCGATTATTTGAGCCAGGAAGTGGTGCCCTTCATCGATGCCACCTTCCGTACCCTGGCCAAGCGTGACCATCGCGGGGTCTTTGGCAAATCCTCGGGCGGCTATGGGGCGCTGTTTCAGGCCATATTCTCCCCGGACTGCTGGGGCGGGGTGGTCAGTCACGCCGGCGATGCGGGATTTGATCTGGTCTATCGGGGCGATTGGCCCAATACTCTGGACATGCTGGCCCGCTTCCGCCCCGACGTGGCGGAAAAAAATTTCAAGCAGCGGGCCCATGCCCGGAAGGCATTGACCCAGGGGCTGGATGATGGGCGTGTGGCCTCTTTTCTGGCGGCGGTTTGTCGTCTGGACCGTCCCTCCAGTGCCGAGACCCACGCCCTCATGAATCTGGGCATGGCCGCGACCTATGACCCCGATCCCGCCGCGCCCAATGGCTTTCGTCTGCCTTTTCATCTCGAGACCGGGGCATTGCTTTCCGAGCGATGGGCCCGCTGGCAGGCCTGCGATCCCGTGTACGCCGCACCCCGTCACGCCGCGACCCTGCGCCAGTTGAAGTGTCTGTTCCTGGATTGTGGTTGGCGCGATCAGTACCATCTGCATTACGGGGTACGCCAACTGTCCGCTGCCTTGACCCGGGCTCGGGTGCCTCACGTCCACGAAGAGTTTGACGGTACCCATTCGGGGATCGATTTTCGTCTGGACCGCAGTCTGCCTCACCTCTACGCAGCCCTCAAGCCCTGAGTTCGGGATTTTACGCGGGACGGGTAAAGTCGAATTCGAGTTCGGGCGTATGTCCCTGCATCAGTTCCACCAGCGCTTTTCCACTGCCCGTTCCCAGGGTCCAGCCGAGGGTTCCGTGGCCGGTATTGAGGAACAGGTTTTCCCAACGGGTGGGGCCGATCAGGGGGCAATTGGAAGGGGTGGCGGGACGCAGTCCCGTCCACGGGGTTACCTGAGAATAGTCGGCCAGATGGGGGAACAGTTGGCGGGCGCGTTGGACCAGCGCTTCCAGACGGGTGCAGTTCAAGCCGTGGTCGTAGCCGGAGAACTCGGCGGTGCCCGCTACGCGTAAGTCATTGCCGAGACGGGTGAAGACGATCTTGTGGGCATCGTCGGTGATGCTGACCTGGAGGGAGTTTTCGGGGTGGCACAGGGGCATGGTGATGGAGTAGCCCTTGACCGGATAAATCGGCAGATTCAGTCCGAGGGGGCGCAGCAAAGGGGCGCTTTCGCTGCCCAGTGCCACCACTACTGCATCCACGCCCTGCAGGCGCGGGGTGGACTCCTGCTGCAGCCAGAGGCCCTGAATGCGTCGAGCCGTGGTCTCAAAACCCGTTACCGTGGTCTGGTACTGGAAGCGCACGCCTCGGGCGGCGCAGAGATGGGCCAGACCCTGCGTCCACAGGCGGGCGTTGCCGCTGCCGTCGCCAGGGGTATAGGTTGCTCCATACCAGTGCGGGAGGGCCTGAGCCAGGGCGGGTTCGAGGGCGATGGCATCGGTCATGCTGATGGGGCGGCGTTCGTAGCCCAGAGCGTTGACCCGCGCGGCAGCTTTTTCCCCACGGGCCAACGAGGCGGGTGAGTCATACAGGTTGAGGATGCCTCGGTCCAGTCCTTCATAGTCCAGATTCACTTCTGCGCGCAGGGCATGAAAAGCAGCCCGGCTGTACTGACCCAGATTCAGCAATTGATGAAAGTTGTGGGCGCTGCGTTGAGGACGGCATTCACGCAGAAAGCGCAGGCCCCAGCTCCATTGGTGGGGGTCGGCCTGGAGACGGAAGAGCAGGGGAGAATTTTCATGGTGGCGCCATTCCAGGATCTGGGGCAGGGTTTCCGGGGTGGCCCAGGGTTCTACATGGCCGGTGGATAATTGCCCCCCATTGGCGAAGGTGGTTTCGAGGGCTGCCTCGGATCGGCGCTCGATCACGGTTACCTCGAAGCCTGCCGTGCGCAGGTACCAGGCCGTGCTGATGCCGATGATTCCCGCTCCCAATACCGTGACGTGCATGACTCTTCCCTGTTCCTCAAAGCGTCGATTCTAGCAGACTGGACAGGCCCCAAGCGTTATAATGGGGGGGTTGCCGGGGGGGGGGTTGCCCCCGCATTTTTTCATTCTGACCATAAGGATCGCTCATGAATCTGGATCGTGTGCCCGCCGGGCGCAACCTGCCCACTGATTTCAATGTCATCATCGAAATTCCCATGCACGGGGACCCCATCAAATACGAACTGGACAAGGAAACGGGCGCCATGTTCGTGGACCGTTTCATGTCCACTGCCATGCATTACCCCTGCAACTATGGGTACATTCCTCAAACCCTCTCCCAGGATGGCGATCCGGTGGATGTGCTGGTGATCACGCCGGTGCCGCTGATCACCGGCGTGGTGGTGCGCTGTCGGGCGTTGGGTGTGCTGAGGATGACCGATGAAGCGGGACAGGATGCCAAGTTGCTGGCCGTGCCCGTGGACAAACTCTGTACCTTGTATCGTCACCTCGAGCGTGTCGAGGACCTGCCGGAATTGACCTTGCAACAGATCGTGCATTTCTTTGAACATTACAAGGATCTGGAAAAAGGCAAGTGGGTCAAGGTGGAGGGCTGGGCGGGCCCTCAGGAGGCTCATGTGGAAATCCTGAGCGGGGTCGAAAACCATCTTCGGTCCCATCCCGCCGTGGGAGACTGACCTAAAGCCCGATGGGTGCCTGGGGCACGGGACGCACTTCGATCACGGCGCGTCCATCGGGCAGAGTGCGTGGTTGAGGCTTCCAGGCCTGCCCATAAATGACTTCCAGGGTGGTGGGAAACCCGGTCGCCGAGCGTTGTCCCTCGTAGGCGCGGGTCATGCGCTGCCAGGCCTGTTTCCCCACCGGGTTCGCCGGACGGGGCGCTGGCGCGGGACCCAGGGCGCGCAGGTCCTGGAGGAGCAGGTTCAGGTCGGGATAATCGATGTGCAGATCCTCCCGTTCCATGACCGGGTCGGCCATACGGGCTCGTACCAGGGCATCGCCCAGATCGTGCATGTCACTGAAAGGGCCCAGGCGCTGCGTTCCTTCCGGCAGTTCGCTCAGAGCCGGACGCAATTCGCGCAGGGTATCCGGCCCCAGGGTGGAGAACAGGAACAGTCCGCCCGGCGCAAGAACGCGCTCTACTTCGGCGAATAATCGATCCATGGGGGTCCAGGGCAATAACAGGTGGGCCCAGACCAGATCGACGCTATGCCGGACCAACGGGAGCTGGAGTGCGCTGGCCGCCAGAGAAAAACGGGCAGCGGGTTGCCTCCATTTTGCCCACCAGGCGCGTTCGACGGGCACAGGAAGCAATTCGGGGACCCAGTCCACTTCCAGCAGGGCCGTATCGGGAAAACGGTGCTGCAGGGCAACGCCGGACCAGCCGCCGCCAGCGCCCAAATCAAGCAGACGACGGGGAGCCAGGGTCACGTACGCCAGACGGGTGAGCAGGCGGGTTCCGATTTCCCGGCTCAGAAAGGGAGAAGGGG
Source organism: Pseudomonadota bacterium (assembly GCA_021796835.1). Lineage (GTDB taxonomy): Bacteria > Pseudomonadota > Gammaproteobacteria > Burkholderiales > Ferrovaceae > Ferrovum. The sequence continues at coordinate 6,205 of JAKABO010000001.1, forward strand.
CGTTGGCGCGGGGAGAATGACGCAGGAACCCTCGGCGCAGACGCAGGATTTCCCGAGGGGTGTCCACTATTCGGCGTGCAGGCCCAAACGCTCGAAGAGGCGGCGATCGCGCTGCATGTCCTGATTATCGGTGGTCAACAGACGTTCCCCATAAAAAATGGAATTGGCTCCGGCCAGAAAGCAGAGGGCCTGCAATTCGTCGGACAACCCTTCCCGGCCTGCGGACAGGCGTACCCGAGAGTGGGGCAGGGCAATGCGCGCACAGGCAATGGTGCGGACGAATTCGAGCGGGTCCAGCGCCTCGGTTCCGTACAAGGGGGTGCCTTGCACCTGGACCAGCAGGTTGATGGGGACGGATTCCGGGGCAGGGTCGAGCTGGGTGAGTTCATGAATCAGGCCGGCGCGGTGGGCACGGGTTTCACCCATGCCGACGATGCCTCCGCAGCAGACCTTCATGCCCGCGCTTCGTACGGCTTGCAGCGTATCGAGACGATCCTGGAACTGACGGGTCTTGATGATGTCCCCATAAAATTCCCGGTCGCTGTCCAGGTTGTGATTGTAGTATTCCAGGCCGGCTTCCTTCAGACGCTCGGCTTGAGGGGGGCTCAGCATGCCCAGGGTGGCGCAGGTCTCCAGACCCAGGTCACGCACTGCGCGAACCATGTGGATGACCTGGTCCAGATCGTGTTCCTTGGGGCTGCGCCATGCCGCGCCCATGCAAAACCTTGTGGCCCCCGCCTCCTTGGCGCGTTGTGCAGCCTCCAGCACTTCATCGGTCGTGAGCAGGGACTGGCGTGCCAGGTCCGTGCTGTGGTGGGCCGACTGAGGGCAGTATCCACAATCTTCGGGACAACCGCCCGTTTTGATGGAGAGTAGGGTGGACAGTTGCACGCCATTGGGATCGAAATGGGCGCGGTGTACGGACTGGGCATGCCACAGCAGGTCATTGAAGGGCAATTCAAAGAGCGCAGTCAGGGTGGCACGGGTCCAAACAGGCGCAGTGGAGGCGCTTTCTTGGAACGGGAGGGGGGCGCGAAGGGGGCTATCATTCATCATGGTAGCGGATTGTCCGGTAACTGAAGGAAGGTGTCAAATGCCGAGCATCCCGAAGAAATGGGGTGGGTGGGGTTTCCGGGGGAAGGAAATCGCCGAAAGGCTTGCCCTGTGGCGGGTGAAGGGAGGGCAGGTCCTGTGCCGTGGCGTGGTTTCTCCCTGTTTTCTCTGCGCCATGCCGGTGGAGACGGACAGCACGCTCTGCGCTGACTGTTGGGCATCCCTCCCCCGTCATGCCGAGGCACACCAGCGCACCCTGGTGGGGGTGGGTCAGGTACGGGTGGGTTTTGATTATGTCTATCCGGTGATTTCCCTGATTCGTGCCCTCAAATTTGGTCAGGCACTATACCTTGCTCCAACTTTGGCTCAAGTCTGGCAGGAACTTTCAGGGCCCGTCCGTTTGCCTGATTGCGTGGTTCCCGTTCCCCTGTCGCGCCAACGCTGGCGCAGCCGCGGGTATAATCAGGCACTCGAGTTGGCCCGCCCCCTGGCGCATTGGTTGCGCTGCCCGGTGCAGGAAGGGCTCGTCCGTCTGCGGGCGACCCTGCCCCAGGCCGAACTGCCCCGTGCGGCGCGACAGAGCAATGTGGTCGGTGCTTTTCGTGCCAGCGCTCGATTGCAGGGACAACGGGTGGCGCTGGTGGATGATGTATTGACGACCGGGGCCACGCTCGAGGCGGCGACCGAGGCCCTGCATCAGGTGGGAGTGGGCGGGGTGGACGTGTGGGTCTGTGCCGAGGCACCGGCTCCGGACCCTTTTTAACAACGCAATGCGCGGAACTGACAAGGATTTCCCATGTTCGATGTGGTGCTGTACCAACCCGAGATTCCGCCCAATACCGGTAACATCATTCGCCTCTGTGCCAATACCGGAGCCCGTCTGCACCTCGTCTCCCCCCTGGGGTTCGAGGTGAGCGATCGGCACTTGCGTCGGGCCGGGTTGGACTACCATGAGCGGATGGTGCTGACGGTGCACCCCGATTGGGACACTTGTCGCCAGACTTTGAACGCACGGCGCTGGTTTCCGCTGACTACCCGTGGGAGCGGACCCCATACGAGTGCGCGCTATGAGCCTGGGGATGTTTTTCTCTTTGGTCCGGAAACCCGGGGATTGCCCTTGTCCATTCTGGAGGAGTTCGACAGATCGACCTGGATTCGTCTGCCCATGCGTCCCCACAATCGGAGTCTCAATCTGTCCAATGCCGTGGCGGTGGTGGTGTTTGAAGCCTGGCGGCAGCAGGGGTTTTGTGGGGCTTTGTGAAGCGGGACGTTCATTCCGCGCGCGGGTCGCGCGCCAGCAACTGGATGACGGCGTCCTGAACGTTCAATGCGCCGCTCAGGACCTCCTGAACCGTGGCCGTGATCGGCATTTCCACTCCGTGCGCCTGGGCCAGTTGAAGGGCTGCCAGCGCGGTGGGAACTCCTTCAGCCACATGGCCAAGACCGGTCAGCAGGGGACCCAGTTGATGTCCCTGAGCCAGTCCCTGTCCCACCTGGTAGTTGCGTGAGAGGGCCGTCGTGCAGGTGAGGATCAGATCGCCCAAACCCGTCAGCCCCATGAAGGTTGCACGACGTCCGCCCAGTACCATGCCGAGGCGGGTGATTTCTGCCAACCCCCGGGTGATGAGGGCCGCCCGGGCATTCAGGCCCAGGCCCAGGCCGTCGGAGAGCCCGCTGGCGATGGCCATGACGTTTTTCAGGGCTCCGGCAATTTCAACCCCCACCAGGTCCGTGCTTGAATAAAGACGCAGGTGTGGGTGATGCAGGAGGCGTGCCGTGTTTTGGGCAAAGGTTTCGTTGGACGAGGCCAGGGTCAGGGCAGCAGGCAATCCGGCCGCAATTTCCGTGGCGAAAGAGGGGCCGGACAGCACGCCGTGCGGGCCCTGCAATGTGGGGTGGGCGCGAACGATCTGGTGAGGCAGGCGCCGTGTTCCCTGTTCCACGCCCTTGCAGGCCCATAAAAAAGGCAGGTGAGGGCTCAGGGTGGCGAGGGCGCTCAGGATTTCCTCCAGAGCGGCGACAGGAACCACCAGCAGCGCCAGGTCGGCATCTTGCAAGGCACTGGGCAGGTGGGATGAGAGTTGCAGGGAAGGGGGCAGGGCATGACCAGGCAGATAGCGACGATTCTCTCGTGTCAGGCGCAGGGCCTGGACCTGGTCGGGGTCGCGTCCCCAGAGGGTGACGGAATGAAATCCGCTCAGGGAAAGGGCCAGGGCCGTACCCCAGGCGCCCGTTCCCAGAACCGTGAGGCGCATGGATTACTGGACCGTGCTGGGGGCAGGCATGGCGTTTTGTTGTATTTGCTGGTGGTAGAGCACCTCAAAATTGACCGGATTGAGAATGACCGGCGGAAAGCCGGCGCGGGTCGATAAATCCGAGACCACTTCGCGCACATAGGGGAAAAGGATGTTGGGACAAGTCACATTCATCAGGATGGGCATGTCCTCCGCCGGAATGTTGAGAATGCGGAAAATCCCCGCCTGTTTGGCTTCCACCAGAAACAGGGTTTTATCGGTGATTTTGGCGGTGACGGTGACGGTGACGGTGCACTGATAAAGTCCTTCTTCGATGGATTGACTGTCGTTGGTCAGTTGGATTTCGATTTGGGGTGTCTCCCGTTCCAGAAATATCTTTGGTGCAAGCGGGAGTTCCAGGGAGGAATCCTGCAGATAAATCTTTTCGATGGAGAACAGAGGGGTGTTGGCTTGTCCGTTTTGGGTCATGGTGCGTAGGTCCTGGCGTGGGGTCAATAAAAAAATGAAAGTTCAGGCATTGTCTAACAGGGGATCGAGTAAACCTTGGCGGTCCAGTGTGGCGAGATCATCAAACCCTCCCACATGCGTCTGGCCGATATAAATTTGCGGGACGGTACGGCGCCCGGTGCGATGAATCATCGCATCACGCTCGGCGGGGTCCAGATCGACGCGAATTTTTTCGATGGGGGTGAAGCCCCTGTGCGTCAGCAATTTTTCAGCCATGACGCAATAGGGGCAAAACGCAGTGCAATACATTTGGACACGGGGCATGAGAGGCACTCACTGCGGAGAGGAAGAGCGAGCGATGGGCAGGTTTGCCTCGACCCATGCCGTCATTCCCCCCTTGAGAACGAAAACATCCGCGAAGCCCGCCTTGAGCAGGGTTTGGCGGGCAGTTCCGGTGCTTTGAGCAGAGGCGACCAGAAGCACGGGGCGCTCCTTCCACTGGGACAGTTCCGCCACACGCGCGTTCAATTCGTCGGTGGGATAATGGCGGGCATTGGGGAGATGACCCAGGGCAAAATCCTTTTCCCTGCGCAGATCGATGACGAGGGCATGGCGTTGGTTGATCAGGTGGGTGGCTTCGAGGGTGGTCACGGATTTTTCCTGGGCGATCAGGGATTGGACTTCGGGCCACACCAGCATCAGGCCACTGGCCAGGACCAGCACAACCAGCGCGACGTGTTGCAATAGAAAATCCAGCACGGTCATTTCCTTCGGATATCCAAAAATTCCCCCATTTTACTGAGATCCGTGTTTTCATGTGCAAAATCACCCTGAGATGAGGAATTTCATGAATTCTCCATTCCCTGCCGTGGCCGAAGATGCTCCCGTCCGTCTCGATCAGGAGGGAGTCTGGGACAGGGCGATGCAGGCCTTGAGGGGGGTCGATGCGCCCCTGGACGTCCTGATGGCCCGTTGTGGCCGACCGACCTGGGCGGAGTCGGGGAGCGCCTTTCAGACCCTGGCGCGCGCCATCACCGGCCAGCAGATCTCGGTTCGGGCGGCCGATTCACTCTGGAAACGGTTTTGTGACCTGGGCACTTTTGAACCCGCTGCGGTGCGGGAACTGAGCCCCGAACGATTGCGCCAGTGCGGGTATTCCTTGCGCAAAGTGGATTATCTCAAGGATCTGGCGCGGCATTTCAGTACCGGGTTGGTGACGGAAGCGGCGTTGCGTGCCGCGTCCGATGTACAGGTCCAGGCACTGCTCACTCGGGTGCATGGGATCGGGCGGTGGAGTGCGGAGATGTTCCTGATTTTTTATCTTCGTCGTCCAGACGTTTTTCCGGTGGCGGATCTGGGGTTGCAGCGTGCCCTGCGCCTTCATTTCCCCGAACTGAGGGAGGCTCCCGTGTCAGACCTGGTTTTGCATTCGGAACGCTGGCGGCCATGGCGCAGTGTGGTGACCTGGGTGTTGTGGCGCAGTCTCGACCCGGTGGAGGTCGTCTATTGAGCGCCTTCAGTGCCGGGAACCGTTGCTGAGAAAGCCTGGGCTTTCTGGTAGAATGGCAAGGTTTCATCGATGAAGAGTGTCAGGGTTGACTATGAAAAAGTTGGTGTTGTTGCGTCATGGACAAAGCGTCTGGAATCTGGAAAATCGTTTCACCGGCTGGACCGATGTGGAACTGTCCCCGGCCGGGTTGCTGGAGGCTGTGGAAGCCGGTCGGTTGATCAAGGATGCAGGGCTGCTGCCCGATATTGCCTATACCTCCGTACTGCAACGAGCCATCAAGACCCTTTGGCTGGGGCTGGAAGTCTGCGAGCGGATGTGGATCCCCACGGTTCCGGACTGGCGGCTGAACGAACGTCACTATGGTGCCCTGCAGGGCCTGGACAAGGCCGAGACCGCAGCAAAATACGGTGAACAGCAGGTGCTGATCTGGCGGCGTAGTTACGATACCGCTCCCCCTTTGCTGGCGGAGACGGATCCCCGTTCGGAGCGCCGTGATCCGCGCTATGGAGACCCGGATGCCCTGAAAGCCATGGCGGGGGAAACGCTGGAAGATACGGTGGCGCGGGTGGTTCCCCTCTGGGAACGGGTCATGGCACCCATGGTTCAGTCCGGTCGTCAGGTGCTGGTGGTGGCTCATGGCAACTCCCTGCGCGCGCTGATCAAACACCTCGGGCGTCATACCCGTGAGGAGATCATGGAACTCAATATTCCCACGGGAATTCCCCTGATCTATGAACTGGATGACCAGGGTGCCGTGCTCGATCACTATTACCTCGGTGACCCTGCCAAAGTGGAGGCGTTGACCCTGGCCGTGGCCAATCAGGGTCGTCTGCAGTCCTGAGGGTGCGGTGAAACCGGTACTCCGTGCGTGTTTTCGGGCAGTACTGGCGAGCGAACTGATCTTGTCGGTTTTGTGGGCAGGGAAGGGGGAAGCCAGTCCCACCCGGGATCTGCATGACCTCAAAAAACGGATCCATCAGGTGGAAAAAGACGTTGCCACCACCGAGGGATCCCGTCAGAAGGTCCGGGAAGAGTTACAACGCACCGAACAGACCATCAGTGCCACGACGGGTCAATTGCATCGGCTGGAACTTCAGCAGGCCCAGTTGCAGACCGAACTGGGGGGGCTGCATCTTCGGGCCGAAGACACCCAGTCCGACGTATCGCGTCAGCAACGAAGCCTGGAACGCTGGATTCAATACCGGTACTACTGGCAGGCAGGTACCCCTCTGCCCGCCGCATTGGGGGTGACCCATCCCGACGAATGGACGCGACAGGCTTACTATGTGGATGTACTGGCACGTCATGAAGCCTCGAAGATCGATGAGTTGAATGGAAACCTCCAGGCTTTGGAGGAGATTACCCAAAATCGCGAACGAAAAATGCAGGCTCTGGTCCGGGTCGAGGCGGAAATGGCTCTTCAGCAAAAGCGCCTGAAGGAAGAAAATGCAACCCGGGCGGCCCTGATGGCGTCACTTTCCAGTCGTCTCGACAGCCAGCGCAAGAATCTGGAATCGCTGCGCCATGATGAAGCTCGCCTGACCCAATTGATCGATCGTCTGGCGCGTGAGGCGCGTCGCCATGCGGCGACCGCCCCGCACCGGGCGGTTCCACCACACCGGCATGCCGCTCCGGTTGCGGGAGAAAGTACCGTCGCCACCATCGACCAGGTTCCGGAAGCGGGAAAGGATGAGAGTGCGTTTTCCCATTTGCGCGGTCACTTGCGTTTGCCCATGGCCGGGGAACTTAAAAACCACTTCGGCAGTCCACGGGCAGAGACCGGCCTGACCTGGCGGGGGGTGTTCATCCATGCGCCCGAAGGCAGGGAGGTGCGGGCGGTGGCAGCAGGGCAGGTGGTTTATGCGGATTGGTTGAGGGGGTTTGGCAACTTGTTGATCATTGACCATGGGGACGGTTACATGAGTCTCTACGGCGGTGCGCAGAGTTTCTTTGCCCGGGTGGGGGAAAAGGTTCAGACCGGGAGTGTGGTGGCCAGTGCGGGAAACACCGGTGAGAATGATGAATCAGGGCTATACTTCGAACTTCGTTATCAAGGGAAACCCATCGACCCCATGCGCTGGGTCGGGAATCCCTGATGGGGATTTCCCTTAAATTTTGCGTTTGAAAAAGGAAAATAGATTATGGTGGGGCCGTTGAAAAAACTGGGTTTGATCCTGTTGGGGGCCCTGCTCGGGTTTGCCCTGACCCTCAATTTTTCGGCGGTGGCCGACAAGTCGACCACGCCTGCCGGGACTCCCCTGCCGATCGAAGATCTGCGTGTTTTCAGTGAAATTTTCGGACGCATCAAGAGCGATTATGTCGAACCGGTGGACGATCATAAATTGATCAAGGAAGCCATCACCGGCATGGTGGCGGGACTGGATCCCCATTCGGCCTACCTCGATCAGGAAGCGTACAAGGAACTTCAGGATGGCACCCAGGGAGAGTTTGGCGGACTGGGGATCGAGGTCACCATGGAAGATGGCCTGGTCAAGGTGGTTACCCCCATCGATGATACGCCTGCATCCAAGGCGGGCATCAAATCCGGGGATTACATCATCAAACTGGATGATGCGGCGATCAAGGGCATGACCCTCAATGATGCGGTCAAACGCATGCGCGGCAAACCCGATACCCCCATCACCCTCACCATTCTGCGCAAGAACGAGCCCAAACCACTGGTGATCACCCTGAAACGGGCCATCATCAAGATGAAGAGCGTCAAGTTGAAGGAACTCGAGCCAGGCTATGGCGAGATTCGCATCAGTCAGTTTCAGGAACATACGGGCGAGGATCTGGCCAATGCCGTAGCCCAGTTCTACAAGGACAACAAGGATCAGCCCAAAGGTCTGATCCTGGACCTGCGCAACAATCCCGGGGGGTTGCTGAACGCGGCGGTGGGCGTGGCGGGCGTATTCCTGCCGCCTGAGTCTCTGGTGGTCTACACCGAAGGTCGGGTGGCCGATGCCAAGATGCATCTGACGGTGACCCCTGAAAACTACCTGCGCGATGCGAGCGAGAAAGACTACCTGACGGATTTGCCCAAGGGCATCAAGAAGTTGCCGCTGGTGGTGTTGGTCAATGGTGGGTCGGCCTCGGCTTCGGAGATCGTGGCCGGTGCCTTGCAGGACCACCATCGGGCGCTCATCCTGGGGGTGCGTACTTTCGGCAAGGGATCGGTCCAGACGATTTTGCCCCTGTCCGGGAATACTGCCCTGAAATTGACCACGGCCCGTTATTTCACGCCAAATGGGCGTTCCATCCAGGCCAAGGGGATTGAACCCGACAAGGTGATGCCCGATGACGCGGATGCAGTGGAAGCCACCCTGGGGATCCACGAGTCGGATCTGACGGGACATCTTTCCAATCCCACGGATGGGGCGGCGGACAAAGGGGAGGCGACTGTCAAACCTGCCGAGAATGGGGCGACGACTCCCCCCGCTCAGCCCGCGGTACCTGCGACAGAGAAAACGGGCAAACCCGCGCACAAGCCGGGGGCCAAGGGTGACGAGTTGCCGGATCCGCAACTGGATGCTGCACGGGCCTACCTCAAGCAGGAGGCGACCAAACCGCACTGAGCCCCGTGCGGGAGAGGGAAGTGGAAGATTCGGCACTGTTACGCTACAGTCGGCATTTGTTGCTGGAACCGTGGGGAGCAGAAACGCAGGAACGGTTGACTCGTGCGCATGTCCTGATCGTTGGCGTGGGCGGGCTCGGTTCGCCCGCTTCCCTTTATCTGGCCGCTGCGGGAGTCGGTACCCTGACTCTGTGTGACGGGGATGTGGTGGATCTGACCAACCTGCAGCGCCAGATCGCCCTTTCCAGCTCGGATGTGGGGCGTCTGAAAGTGAACGCCACGGCCGAGCGCCTGCGGCAACTCAACCCCACCATTGACGTTCATGCCGATCCCCGGCGGGTGGCTCCCGGGGCATGGGGGGAGCGTCTTGGTGGGGTGGATCTGGTCCTCGATTGTTGCGACGATTTTGCCACCCGTTTTGCCCTCAACCAGGCGTGCCACGAGCGCGGCATTCCTTTGGTTTCGGGGGCCGTCATTCGATTTTCGGCCCAGATCAGCGTGTTTGATTTTCGTCGGCAGGATACTCCCTGCTATGCGTGCCTCTATCCGCCGGAGAGTTGGACGGAAGAAGAGGAACGTTGCGCCCTGTTGGGCGTTTTTGCGCCCCTGGCTGGTACCACGGGCACCCTGCAGGCAGGAGAGGCGCTCAAGGTGTTGAGTGGGGTGGGCAATCCGCTGGTGGGGCGGGTCCTGCTTCTGGACGGGCTGAGCGGCGAATTTCGTACCGTGCGTTTGTTGCGCGATCCTCTCTGCCCGGTCTGCGGGGAGGGCGTGAGGGCCTGATCCGGCGAACCCGGTCAGAGATGGGCTGCGTAGGCGGCCAGATCCCAGCGCGGGTGAATGATGAAGCCTGGAGAGAGGGAATCCCGGAGACGGGCCAGGAGCGCGGGATTCTGCAAGTGACAGCAACCTGCGTAAGCAATCATGGCGCCATTGTCCGTACACAGATGGGCCGGAGGGAAGGTGACCCGGATACCGGCAGGTTCCAGTTGTGCACGCAGGGCTTGGCGCAGGGGTTGGTTGGCGCCCACCCCGCCTGCCACCACCAATTGGGTATATCCGGTCATGTGCAGGGCCAGACGGGTTTTCTGGGTCAGCACATCCACCACCGCTTCTTCGAAGGCGGCGGCGATGTCCGGGTAATCCGTCGGGGATTGACGGCGTACCCGCTGGGCAACGGCAGTTTTCAGGCCGCTGAAACTGAGTTGCAGGTCGCCGCTCTGGAGGAGGGGACGGGGCAAACGAAAGCGCGCCGGATCTCCCTGACGGGCCAATTGGGACAGTGCGGGTCCTCCCGGATAGGGCAAGCCCAGCAATTGAGCCGTTTTGTCGAAGGCTTCCCCGACGGCATCGTCCACCGTTTCCCCCAGCAGGCGATAGCGCCCCAACCCTTCCACGGCCATGAACTGACTGTGTCCGCCGGAGACCAGCAGTGCGACGAAGGGAAAGGAGGGCGGCTCGGCGGCCAGAAAGGGGGAAAGCAGATGGCCTTCGAGATGGTGCACCGGGCAGGCAGGCAGATGTCGACTGCGCGCCAGCGCGCTGGCTACCGAGGCGCCCACCAACAGCGCACCGGCCAAGCCGGGCCCTGCCGTGTAGGCAATGGCATCCAGGTCTGCCAGGGTGGCCTGGGCTTGGTCCAGAGTGCGTTCGATGAGCGGGACCAGAAGACGAATATGATCCCGCGAGGCCAGTTCCGGGACTACTCCGCCATAGGCTGCATGGAGGGCGATCTGGGAGTGCAGTGATTCTGCCCTCAGTCCCCTTGCGCTGTCATACAGGGCCACCCCGGTTTCATCACAGGAGGTTTCGATCCCCAGAACTATCATGCCTAGATCCCATCAAACCCGTTTGGACGAGGGGGGATTCTACCAGTTATCCGCCGAGCGTAAACCCGTTGGAAAAAATCCCGGGGCCATCGAGTTCTGTCGTGACAGGAAGGCACCGGCATTTTATACTGTCCTTCCTTGAGTTCTGTCGGAGTGACATCATGCGGTGTGTACGGTTTCCGAAATCTTTCTCCCTGCTTGGACTGACTTTCCTGGCCCTGACTTCCTGTGCCACGAAACAGGACGCCAAGTTGCCGGCATCCCTGACTCCCCCCTCAGATCAGAAAATGATCCTGCAGGCCATGGGGGAGGGCGTACAGACGTATGCCTGTGAAAAAAACGGCGACAATGCCTATACCTGGGTGGCACAGGGACCGGTGGCCGATCTCTACGACGGGACAGGGAATGCCCTGGCCAGCCTGGTGAAGGGGCCGCGCTGGAGCATGAAGGATGGGACTGCCCTCACCGGAGTGGCGGTCGTGGCCAGTGCGCCTGCGCCCAAGGAAGGCGAGGATATTCCCTGGGTCTTGTGGAAGGGTGGCGATGCAGTGGGCAGTGGCTCCCTGGCGCACGCGACGAGCATCCGGCAAATTCATACGCGGGGTGGCCTGGCCCCGGCGAAGGGATGTACGGCAGAAAAAGTAGGCAAGGTGACCAAGGTGACCAAGGTGACCTATACGGCCACTTACCAATTTTTTGCACCCTGAGGAGTAAAGCATGATGAGTTCCCCTTCCCGAATCGTGATTGTGACTGGTGCCACTTCGGGCATCGGTGAGGCGACGGCCCGTACCCTCATTGCCCAGGGTTATGGGGTGCTGGGGAATGGGCGCAATGCCGGCAAGTTGCAGGAACTGGAACGTCAGTGGGGTCCGCATTTTCATGGAGTGGCCGGAGATATCACAGAGGAGGCCGTGCAGGCGCAGTTGTTCAGCGCTGCCCAGGCCTATTTCGGACAGCCCGCCAATGCCGTGGTGGTCAACGCCGGGCGCGGCCTGGGTGGGTCTGTGACCGAGGTCGATCTGTCCCGTTTCGAAGAGATCCTGAAACTGAATGTGACGGCCACCCTTTCGCTCATGCAAAAATCGGCTCAGCACCTGCGTCCGCAGGTGGATTATCCTCGTCGGGGCGGAGACATCGTGGTGATCGGCTCCGTGGTGGGCCGCCATATTTCTCCCTTCAGCGCCGTGTATGGATCGACCAAATTTGCCGTGCACGCACTGGTGGAAGGATTGCGTCGGGAAGTGGGGCCGCAGGGTATCCGGGTCAGTTTGGTAGAGCCCGGCCTGGTATTGAGCGGCTTTCAGGAGGGGGCGGGGTATTCGGCGGGAATGGTCGACACCTTCAAGGGTAACTTCGGCCCCCTTCTGGTTGGAGAAGATATTGCGCAGGCCATTCACTATATCCTCAGTCGTCCGCCCCATGTTCATGTCAGCGACATCCTGATTCGCCCCACGCGCCAGGACTACCCCTGAGTTTTGAGCCCCGACTGGCGGGCTATGCGATAATGTCCGGTTTCGACAGTGGGGCCTTGCAGGGTCCGTTCAGGAGGAATCATGAAAATCGCCGTATTGCCTGGAGATGGCATTGGACCCGAGATCGTGGCCGAGGCCCTCAAGATACTGGAAGTTTTGCGCGCCGAAGGAGTTTCCCTGGAACTGGAGGTGGCCCCAGTGGGTGGGGCGGCGGTGGATCAGACGGGAGATCCCCTGCCTCCGTCCACTTTGACGCTTTGTGAACAGGCTGATGCCGTCCTGTTCGGCGCCATCGGCGGTCCGCGGTATGATGCCCTGCCCCGGGAACAGCGTCCCGAGCGGGGTCTATTGCGTTTGCGCAAGGCCATGGACCTGTTTGCCAACCTGCGTCCCGCCCAGGTTTTTCCCGAACTGGTGGCGGCTTCCACGTTGCGTCCCGAGGTGGTCTCCGGCCTGGATATCCTGATCGTCCGGGAGTTGACGGGCGACATCTATTTTGGTGAGCCGCGCGGGCTCCGGACCAATGCGGCGGGTGAACGGGAAGGCTTCAATACCATGGTCTACGCCGAATCGGAAATCCGGCGCGTGGCCCACTGGGGGTTTCAGGCCGCCATGCGTCGCCAGCGGCGGCTTTGTTCCGTGGACAAGATGAACGTGCTGGAGTGCACACAGTTGTGGCGTGACGTGGTGACGGAAATCGCCCCCGAGTATCCCGAGGTAACCTTGAGTCACATGCTGGTGGATAACGCGGCCATGCAACTGGTGCGCCATCCCCGTCAATTTGATGTCATCGTCACCGGCAACCTCTTCGGGGACATTCTCTCCGATGAGGCTTCCATGCTGACGGGGTCTATCGGCATGTTGCCTTCGGCCTCCCTGAATGCCCGTGGCCAGGGCTTGTATGAGCCCATTCATGGCAGTGCTCCGGATATTGCCGGGCAAGGCAAGGCCAATCCTCTGGCCCAGATCCTGTCGGTTGCCATGATGTTCCGTTACTCCCTGCATCGGTCCGATCTTGCCGACCGGATCGAACAGGCCGTGCGCTCCGTGCTGGCTCAGGGCATCCGGACGGCCGATATTGCCCAGGCCGGTGAAGGGATCGTGTCTACCGGTCAAATGGGCGACGCGGTGGTGAAGGCCTTGCAGGCCGGTTGAGGAGACGATTCATGAAAACCGTTGGGCTGGTGGGATGGCGGGGGATGGTGGGATCGGTGCTGATGCAACGCATGAGCGAAGAGGGAGATTTCGCGCACTTCACGCCGCATTTCTTCAGTACCTCGCAAGTGGGCGGGGTGGGTCCGGCCCTCGGCGGTGCGGCAGCGCCGCTGCAGGATGCCCATGATCTCGATGCCCTGGCGGCTCTCGATATCATCGTTACCTGTCAGGGCGGGGAATATACCCAGCAGGTGCACGGGGCCTTGCGCGCGCGGGGCTGGACCGGTTACTGGATCGACGCCGCATCCACGCTGCGCATGAAGGCGCATGCCTTGATCATTCTCGATCCGGTCAACCGTACGGTCATCGAAAAGGGGCTGGCGGCGGGGGTGCGGGACTTCGTGGGCGGCAACTGTACCGTCAGTCTCATGCTGATGGCCTTGGGTGGGCTCTTTCAGGCCGGATGGGTGGAGTGGGTCTCGGTCATGACCTATCAGGCAGCGTCGGGTGCCGGGGCCCAGAACATGCGCGAACTGCTTCAGCAGATGGGTGTGTTGCACGGTGCGGTGGCCACGGCCCTGGAGGATCCGGCCGGGGCCATTCTCGACATCGACCGGCAGGTCACTGAAACCTTGCGCTCCTCCGGGTTGCCCACCGGGAATTTTCGTGGCGTTCCCCTGGCCGGGAGTGTGATTCCCTGGATCGACGTGCCTGTGGAGCACGGTCAAAGCAAAGAGGAATGGAAGGGTGGGGCGGAGTGTAACAAGATCCTGGGTCTGCCGCCCTTTCGGAGTCCGGGCAGTATTCCCGTGGATGGCTTATGCGTTCGGGTGGGGGCAATGCGTTGTCATTCCCAGGGACTGACCATCAAGTTGCATCGTTCCGTACCCTTGCCCGAGGTGGAGGCACGGATCGCCGAGGCCAATGAATGGGTCCGCGTCATTCCCAACGAACGTGAAGCCAGCGAACGATTTTTGACCCCGGCGGCGGTAAGTGGCACCTTGCAGGTTCCCGTGGGACGTTTGCATACCCTGGCCATGGGGCCCGAGTATCTGGGGGCTTTCACGGTGGGCGATCAATTGCTGTGGGGCGCTGCCGAACCGCTGCGCCGCATGTTGCGTCTTCTTCTGGATCGTTGAGCGATGGGGCGAATTGCCTTGGGCGTGGAATATCAAGGCAGTGGCTTTCATGGCTGGCAGCGCCAGCATCGGGACCTGACGGTACAAGGCGTTCTGGAAGGCGCGCTGGCGGCGGTGGCGGGAGAACCCATTGGCGTGATTGCGGCAGGGCGTACTGACCGGGGGGTGCATGCCACCGGTCAGGTGGTTCACTTCGATACTTTCGTGGCGCGTCCCCTCCAGGCCTGGGTGCGCGGCACCAATACCCACTTGCCGCCTACGGTTGCAGTTTTGTGGGCCCGGTCGGTGGCCGAACCTTTCCATGCGCGTTTTTCGGCCCGTTCGCGCACGTATCGTTATCGTCTGCTCAGTCATCCGGTACGCCCGGCTTATGCCTGCGGTGTGTTGGGGTGGACGCATCGCCCTCTGGCCCTGGAAAAATTGCGCGCGGGATGTGGATGGATACTCGGCACCCATGATTTCAGCGCCTTTCGCGCCGCGGAGTGCCAGGCCAAAACGCCGGTCAAGACGCTGTTGCGGGCCGAAGTGGAGGCAGTGGGGGAAGAATTTCATTTTACTTTTCAGGCGGATGCTTTTCTCCAGCATATGGTGCGCAATCTGGTAGGCGCCCTGGTTCAGGTGGGCAGTGGTGCGATGCCCCCTGAATGGATGGCGGAATTGTTGCAGCAGGGTGATCGCACCCGGGCCGCGCCGACCTTTGCGCCGGAGGGCCTTTGCCTGAGCGCAGTGGAGTATGATGAAGCATGGAATTTGCCGGAGGGGCGCCAGGAATGAGAACCCGCGTCAAGGTGTGCGGCCTGACCACGGTGGAAGATGCGCTGGAAGTGGCAGCAGCCGGGGTGGATGCGGTGGGGTTGGTCTTTTATCCTCCCAGTGTCCGCGCACTCGGCCTGGAACAGGCGCAGGCCATCCGGGCGGCTTTGCCCCCCTTCGTCAGCGTGGTGGGACTGTTCGTCGATGCTTCCCGGGACACCATCGAACGGACTCTGGCGGCGGTTTCCCTGGATTGTCTCCAGTTCCACGGCGATGAGACTGCGCTCGACTGTGTGGGTTACGGGGTGCCCTATATCAAGGCGGCGCGCGTTCACGAGGGCTTTGATTTGGTACAATTCGCGGCATGCCATGAAAAGGCTCAGGGAATTCTGGTGGATGCTTTCGTTCCGGGACTTCCTGGCGGTACCGGGCAGACTTTCGACTGGGCGGTGTTGCCGCGTCGATTACCCTGTCCTCTGGTGCTGTCCGGCGGTTTGACCGCCCATAACGTTGGGGAGGCGGTCAGGACGGTCCATCCCTGGGCGGTGGATGTGAGCAGTGGCGTGGAGCGGACACCGGGGCGGAAGGATCCTCTGCGCGTACAGCATTTTTTGGAAGCGGTGGCGAAGGCCGATGGTTTTGACAGGGAGAAGTGATGAACGTGTATGATTTGCCGGACCAGGAAGGGTATTTCGGTCCCTATGGGGGGACCTTCGTATCCGAAACTCTGATGGCCGCCATCGAGGAACTCAAGACGCAGTACGAACGTTACCGCCAGGACCCGGAATTCTTGACCGAGTTGGCCCATGAGTTGCATCACTATGTGGGGCGCCCCAGCCCGATCTATCATGCCAAACGGTTATCCGAACATTTGGGGGGGGCACAGATCTACCTGAAACGTGAGGATCTCAACCATACCGGTGCCCATAAGGTCAATAACACCATCGGTCAGGCGATGCTGGCCCGGCGCATGGGCAAGCCGCGCGTCATTGCTGAAACCGGGGCCGGCCAGCATGGAGTGGCGACCGCCACCGTGGCCGCACGTTATGGCATGGAATGTGTGGTCTACATGGGGGCAGAGGATGTGCGGCGCCAGGCCCAGAACGTCTACCGCATGAAGTTGCTGGGCGCTCGGGTGGTGCCGGTGGAAAGCGGCTCCAAAACCCTCAAGGACGCCTTGAATGAAGCCATGCGTGACTGGGTCACCCACATCGACGATACCTTCTACATCATTGGTACGGTGGCCGGTCCCCATCCTTACCCCACCATGGTGCGCGATTTCAACGCGGTGGTGGGGCGCGAGTGTCTGACTCAGATGCCCGACCTGGTGGGGCGCCAGCCCGATGTGATTTTGGCGTGTGTGGGCGGAGGGTCCAATGCCATGGGGATTTTTTATCCCTACATCCTGCAGGAGTCGGTCCGCCTGATCGGGGTGGAGGCCGGAGGAGACGGCCTGTCCAGCGGACGCCACGCTGCGTCCCTGTCCGCCGGGGTTCCCGGGGTATTGCATGGCAACCGCACCTACCTGCTGCAGGACGCGCACGGCCAGATCATCGAAACCCATTCCATTTCGGCGGGACTCGATTATCCGGGCGTGGGACCGGAGCACGCCTGGCTCAAGGACAGTGGCCGGGCATCCTATGTGGCCATCACCGATGGAGAAGCCCTTCAGGCTTTCCATACCCTGTGCCGTCTGGAAGGGATTCTGCCGGCTCTGGAATCCAGTCATGCCGTGGCCCAGGCCATGAAGATGGCCCCTGTGCTGGGGAAGGATCAGATTATTCTGGTCAACCTGTCCGGGCGTGGGGACAAGGATATGGCGACGGTGGCCGAACGCAGTGGCTTGCATCTTTAGGAGAGGTTGATTTTGTCGCGAATTGCATCTACTTTTGCACACCTGTCCGGTTTGAACCGGAAGGCTCTGATCCCGTTTTTTACCGTGGGCGACCCGTTACTGGAGTTGGCTGTCCCGACCATGCGGGCGTTGGTATCCGGGGGGGCCGACATCCTGGAACTGGGGATTCCTTTCTCCGACCCCATGGCCGATGGTCCCACGATCCAGCGCGCCAGCGAGCGTGCCTTGCAGAACGGGGTGACCCTGACCGACGTGCTGGCCGTGGTGTCCGAGTTCCGTCTGACGGACGACCAGACCCCGGTGGTACTGATGGGGTACGCCAATCCGATCGAACGTCTGGGGCTCGATGCCTTTGCGGCGCAGGCTCGGGACGCCGGGGTGGATGGCGTGCTGGTGGTGGACTATCCTCCCCTCGAGGCGCGCCATCTGAAGGCTGCGCTGTCCCTGGTCGGGATCGATACCATCTTCCTGCTGTCGCCCACCACGACGGAGCAGCGCATGCGTGAAATCGCGCAACTTGCCACGGGATACCTGTACTATGTCTCCTTGCGGGGCGTGACCGGCGCGGGACATCTGGAGGTGGAGGCAGTGGCTGCCCAGGTGGCCCGTATTCGTTCCTGCGCCAGGGTTCCGGTGGGGGTGGGTTTTGGCATTCGCGATGGAGCCACGGCCCGACGTTTGTCGGAAGTTGCCGATGCGGTGGTGGTCGGGTCACGCCTGGTCGAAGAAATCGAGGCCAGTATCCCGACGGAGGTGCCTCACCGCGCAGAGACGCTGATGCGTCAATTTCGTCTTGCCATGGACGGTGCCCAATGAGTTGGTTCAAGAAACTATTGCCCCCGCGCATCAAGCGCGACAAGAAAAACGTCAAGGGATCGGTGCCTGAAGGGCTGTGGGTCAAGTGCCCTTCCTGTGAGGTGGTGCTCTATCGCACGGATCTCGAGGCCAATTTGCACGTCTGTCCCAAGTGTGCGCATCATTTGCGTATTACGGCGCGCATTCGTCTGGACGGTTTTCTGGATCCGGAGGGACGGGTGGAACTGGGTGCGGAAATCGTGCCCATCGATCCGCTCAAGTTCAAGGACAGTCGACGCTACACCGAACGGCTGAGCGAGGCTCAAACCAGTACGGGCGAAACGGATGCCCTGGTGGTCATGCAGGGTTTTCTCGAGGGAATGCCCATCGTGGCGGCGGCCTTCGAATTTGAATTCATGGGGGGGTCCATGGGGTCCGTGGTGGGGGAGCGATTCGTGCGCGCGGTCCAGGCAGCCCTCGATTCCCAATGTCCCTTCGTGTGTTTTCTGGCCAGTGGGGGGGCGCGCATGCAGGAGGGATTGCTTTCCCTGATGCAGATGGCCAAGACTTGTGCTGCATTGACTCGTTTGGCCGAAGCCCGTTTGCCCTACATCTCGGTGTTGACCGACCCCACTATGGGCGGGGTATCCGCCAGTTTTGCCATGATCGGGGATGTGGTGATTGCCGAACCCAATGCCCTGATCGGTTTTGCCGGACCCCGGGTGATCGAGCAGACGGTCCGTGAGGTATTGCCCGACGGGTTTCAGCGTTCCGAGTTCCTGCTGGCCAAGGGCGCCATCGACATGATCATGGATCGACGCCAGCAGCGCGCGCGCATCGCCAATCTGTTGAGCATCCTGACCATCGATCCCGAGGAAGTGTCCGCCCTTTGACCGCATGGAAAACAACCCTGACCTTCAATTGATGCGTCAGCGTCATCGCCAGCGCCTGATCGGGGTGGGCGTGCTGGCTTCGTTGACGGCCGTGGGCGTTCCCCTGTTGCTCGACCAGGCGCGTGCGCCCAAGGAGGGAACCGTCAGTCCGACGCCCTCTCCGGCGCCCGTCGTTCCCGTGGTGCCGCAACTCTACAGTGCGGCGCCGGCGACGGGATCCTCTGCGGGAGGCTCCAGGGGAACCTCCCCCGCTGCACAGAGCGGCGTGGTGATCAAGGAGGAACTGGTGGACCTGTCGGCTGAAAAGGAAGCCACGCCTTCGTCGACGGCGGTTCCCGTGCGGAAATCCCACCCCCAGGTGTCCGGGAACGAACCGGTGGTCGTCAAGGCCAAAACGGGGGCGGTCAGTCCTGTCCTGGCGAAGGAAGAGGCCGCCGACAAAAGGACGGCGGCGACCACAGGAACGGAGATCTGGATCCAGGTGGGGGTGTTCGCCCATCAGGAACGGGTGACTCAACTGGAAAAAAAATTGCTCAAATTGGGATTTCCCCCTCGCGTCGACGCCCTCGAGTCGACAGGGACGCCCCGTTGGCGGGTGCGTATCGGCCCTTTCCCCAGCGAACCCGCACTGGGTTCTGCCCTGCAACGGCTGAACCAGTTGGGGGTGCAGGGCATACGGGTGTCATCGCCTCAATAGTGGAAGAGGCGGGACAGGGCGGGGGGTAACCAGCCCAGAACCCGGTGCACGCCCGGCATGGCATAGGGCAGGAGGCGCGCCTCTTTCCAGCTGGCCTGGTGCGGCAAGGGAGTGAGCCCGGCCAGCAGGAGCAGCGCCAGAACGATCAATCCCCCGCGCAGCAAGCCGAACAATGCGCCCAGCAGCCCATCCAGGGAACCCAGTCCGATCTTTTTGACGATGCGTTGGAGCAGGGTACTGACCAACCGTACCAGAATCAGGACCCCTACAAAAATCAACAGGAAAGCCAGTACCCAGCGCAGGACTTCCTGGGCTATCCAGGGATGCAGGGCATTGACCAACTTTTCGCTCCAGGCGTGCGCCACCCAGAAGGCCAGCAGCCAGCTGACCAGACTGAAAAATTCCCGCACCATGCCGCGGATCCAGCCGAACAGGGTGGAAAGCAGCAGTATCCCTGCCAGCAGCAGGTCTATCCAGGTATAGGTGGCAAAGTAGGTCCAGAGAGAACTGTGCAGGATATCGTCGATCAAGGAGCGGACTCCCGACAAAAGGAAGGCTGCCCATTCTAACATTGCCCCTCGTTCCGGTGATGGGACTGCGGGGTAAAATTCGAGCCGTGGGGTTTCCCCGCCGTCCAACCGATAAATCCGCTAAAATGACGCCTTGTCATACTCTGTGAGGACAGGGCTCATGTGCGGAATCGTCGGTATCGTGGCGAACTCACCCGTCAACCAGTTGTTGTACGACGCCCTCCAACTCCTGCAGCACCGCGGCCAGGATGCCGCAGGCATCACGACGGCGCAAGGCAACACTTTTCACATGCATAAAGGCCTGGGACTGGTGCGGGATGTTTTTCGCACCCGTGACATGCGCTCCCTGCTGGGCAACATGGGCATCGCCCATTGCCGTTATCCGACCGCAGGCTCCGCCGTTTCGTCCGCAGAGGCCCAACCGTTCTACGTCAATTCTCCCTTTGGCATCGTGCTGGGACATAACGGCAATCTGACCAATACTGCTGCCCTGCGCGCCGAGTTGTTCGAAGAGGATCGGCGCCATGTGAATACCCGTTCGGACTCGGAAGTCCTGCTCAATGTGCTGGCCCATGAACTGGACGAAGTGGCTCAGGGACATCGCCTGAGTACGCCGGAAATCTTTGCGGCGGTGACCCGGGTGTACCAACGCTGTCGTGGGGCCTATGCCGTGGTGGCCCTGATTGCAGGCCACGGTCTGCTGGCTTTTCGCGACCCCTTCGGCATTCGTCCGTTGGTGGTCGGCTCTCATGAAACGCCCCAGGGGACGGAGTACATGGTCGCATCGGAGAGCGTGGCGCTCGATGCGTTGGGCTTTACCCTGATGCGCGATGTCGAACCCGGCGAAGCGCTTTTCATCGATCAGAACGGACGCTTGCACACGCTCCTCTGTGCCCCGCAGGCACGCAAGGTACCCTGTATCTTCGAATTCGTCTACCTGGCCCGACCTGATTCGGTCATGGACGGGATTTCCGTGTACGAAACCCGCCTGCGGATGGGGGAACGGCTGGGGCAACGGATTCGTCAATTGGCACCGGACCTGGTGGTGGATGTGGTCATTCCCATTCCCGACACGAGTCGGCCCAGTGCCCTGCAACTGGCCACCACGCTGGGCGTGCCCTATCGCGAGGGGTTCATCAAGAATCGCTACATCGGACGCACCTTCATCATGCCCGGCCAGGCGGAGCGAAAACGTTCCGTTCGTCAGAAACTGAATGCCATTGCCCAGGAATTTCGCGGCAAGTCGGTGCTGCTGGTGGACGATTCCATCGTACGGGGTACCACCAGCCGGGAAATCGTTCAGATGGCGCGGGACTGTGGCGCGAAACAGGTAATCTTTGCCTCGGCGGCCCCCCCCGTGCGTTTCCCCAACGTGTATGGCATCGACATGCCGACCCGGCGTGAATTACTGGCCACCGGGCGGGATGATGAAGCCATTGCCCGGGAAATCGGGGCGGACCGGGTGTTCTATCAGGATCTGGACGATCTGGTGCTGGCCATGGACGGGGTTCGCTACGGGATTCGTGAATTCGATACTTCCTGTTTCAATGGCTGGTATGTCACGGGGGATGTGGACGAGGCCTACCTGCAGGTGCTGGAAAATCAGCGCGCGGACGAGAAGGGAGATCGGGCCCAGCAACTGGATCTGGATTTCAACTTGCGCGCAACGGCTGCGTAAGGGAGGGAGTGGGGAATGACGACAGAGAATGTTTCGCCTTGGCCGGATGACGAATGGGCTCTGGAAACCCGTGCCGTCCGCTCGGGTATTCACCGCAGTGCCTTCAACGAGCACTCCGAAGCCCTCTACCTGACCTCCAGTTACGTCTTTGACGATGCACAGCAGGCGGCAGACCGTTTTACCAATCGTGAACCGGGCATGATCTACTCCCGTTTTACCAACCCCACGGTGAGTGCCTTTCAGGAACGTTTGGCAGCGCTTGAAGGGGCCGAGGCCTGCGTGGCAACCTCCAGCGGCATGTCGGCCATTCTCACGGTGTTCATGGGGTTGCTCAAAGCAGGGGACCACGTGGTGGCTGCGCGCAGTCTGTTTGGGTCCACGGTGCAAATGCTGACCGGCATTCTGGCGCGTTTCGGGGTCACCAGCACCTTTGTGTCCCTGAGCGACCTGCATGCCTGGGACCGGGCCGTGCGTCCCGAAACCCGTTTGTTTTTTGCGGAGACTCCCGCCAATCCCACCATGGAACTGGTGGACCTGGCCGGTTTGGCGACCGTAGCCCATGACCATGGAATCCATCTGGTGGTGGACAACTGTTTTTGCACCCCCATCCTGCAACGTCCCCTGGAACTGGGCGCGGATCTGGTGGTCCATTCGGCCACCAAATATCTGGATGGACAGGGACGTGTGCTGGGTGGAGCGGTTCTGGGTTCCCAGGCCCTGGTCATGGACAGTCCGGTTTATCAATTCGTGCGCACCGCAGGCCCGAGTCTGAGTCCCTTCAATGCCTGGGTCTGCCTCAAGGGCATGGAAACCCTGGCCCTGCGCATGGAGGCCCAATGTGCCCGCGCCCAGGTACTGGCCGAATGGCTGGAGACTCTGCCTGGAGTGACACGCGTGCTGTACCCTGGGCTCCCTTCCCATCCCCAGCATGACCTGGCCATGCGTCAGCAGGGCGGCAAAGGGGGGGCCGTGGTGACTTTCGAAGTGGCGGGTGGGCAGGAGGCGGCCTGGCGCATCATCGATGCCGTACGCCTGATCTCCGTCACGGGCAATCTGGGGGACACCAAAAGTACGTTGACGCATCCGGGTACCACCACCCATGGTCGATTGAGCGAGGAAGTGCGCCAGGCGGCAGGCATCACGCCTGGCATGCTGCGCCTGTCCGTGGGGCTGGAAGCGGTGAGCGACTTGCAACGCGATTTGGCACGAGGGCTAATTCAAGCCTAATTCTTCTGCGCTATCCTGAAGGTCAGTGGCCCTGGTGCCACCGGATGGATGGTCTTCGACGGGAGAAAGGCGTGGGAATAGGGGGCAAAAGTGGGTGGGTACTGGGGTTGACCCTGCTGGCGGGGTGCACCTTTTATCAGCCCGAACCTTTGGTGAGCATGCCAACATGGCCCAGGGAATTGCCCCGTCTCCAGGTGGATCCCAAAAGTCTGCCCTTTCCTGAACTGGCTGCCCATCCCTTCGATCCCCGCGATGGTCTGGACATGACGGAAGTGGCTACCCTGGCGGTGGTCAACAATCCCGACCTCAAGTTGGTGCGTGACGATCTGGGCATTGCGCGGGCTCAGGCCTTCGATGCCGGATTGTTGCCCGATCCCCAGTTCTTTTACTCGCCGCAGATTCCCGAAACCAGCACCCCGGGAGAAAATGTCATCGCTTTCGATGTGGGGCTCAACTACGACCTGAGTGCCCTGGTGCTGCATCATGCCCGTCAGGCCGCTGCTGATGCGGAGGCGCACAAGGCGGATCTGGCCTTGCTCTGGCAGGAGTGGCAGGTGGTGGGGCAGGCCCGGCTGTTGTTCGTGCGCATTCGCGCCGAAGAAGATTTGCGGGCCACCCTCCAGGAAAGTCGACAGGTTGCGGCACAACTTCGGCGCCGTGAAGAAGGTGCCCTGGCCCAGGGGAATCTGACCGTGACGGTACTGAGCGCGGATGCGACGACGCTGCAGGGGATCGAACGCCAGATCAGCGACACGGAATTGGTGCTGTCCCAGAACCGGATGGCCCTGAATGCCTTGCTCGGCCTGGCCCCGGAAACGGTGCTGAATCTGGTGGGCGAGGCCAACGTACCGATTCCCGATGCGGCGGAAGTGCGTGCCCAACTGCCGACCCTTCCTCAACGCCGACCCGATTTGCGTGCCCTGGCGGCGGGGTACGAGGCCCAGGACCAGCGTTTGTGGCAGGCCATTCTGGGCCAGTTTCCGGCCATCAATTTCGGCCTGCTCAAGGCACGGGACAATAACGGTACCAATTATCATGGGTATGCCGTGAGCACCAATCTTCCCATCCTCAATCGCAACCGTGGGGTGATTGCCATCGAGAAGGCCACCCGTCAGCGCCTGCACGATGAATATCAACTGCGCATCAATACGGCACAACAGGAAATTGCCCAGTTGTTGTCCGATCTGACCCAACTGGAACACACGCTACGTTCTCTCGACGAGAACCTGGCCTTGCAAACCCGGGTCGCCAGACAGTCGACGCTGGCGCTGCAAGCGGGGACGCTGGATCTGTCGGCCAATGCACTGGTGCAGGAAGCGCACCTGACCAAATTGACAGAGAAAATCGCGCTCGAACAAGCCATACGGGAAGAGCGCGTGGCGCTCGAGACACTGGTGGGCGGCGAGTTTTCCGGCAAGGAGATGAAATGAATCGATTCGTGACCAGACTGTGGGTGCTGGCGATGGTCCTGGGCAGCGTGGCTGCCTGGGGGGAAGAGGAGAGCGTGGTGCAGGTTCGCACCCGGCCTCTGCAACGCCAGGCCATGAGTTTTACGGTGGCGGGTTATGGCACGGTGACTTCGACCCCGGGGAACACTCAAAGCATTGCCTTGCCCCGTGCCGGGATGGTGGACCGGGTGCAGGTGGCACCCGGCCAGCGGGTGGTTCGGGGGGAACCCCTCTTCGAGTTCGTGACGGACCCGGCCAGCGTGGTGGGTCATACCCAGGCGCAGACCACGTGGGACTTTGCGCGCAACGAATATGCCCGTCTGCAGCGGCAGTACGAACAACAACTGGTCACGGTCAGCCAGTTGGAGGCCGCTCGCAAGGCGCTGCACGACGCCGAAAGCGCCCTGCAGGCCCAGAATCGGTTGGGGGCGGGCAGTGAACGGGTGGCCGTCACTGCCCCCTTCGACGGGGTGATTCTGACTCAAGGCGTGGCACAGGGCGAACGGATTCCGGCGGGGACCACCGTCTTGCAATTGGCGCGACGGGCGCAGCCCCAGGTTCAATTGACGCTTCCCGTGGAAGAGGCCGGGCAGGTACGCGAGGGTACACCGGTCACCATGACGCCTCTCTTCGGACAGGCACAATCCTGGCACGGAACCGTGGTAGCCCTTCATGGCATGATCAATGCCCAGACGCAGGGGCTGGACGTGTGGGTCCGCCTCGATCCCGGCATCGATCCGGTTCTGGGCATGAAGGTGCGTGCGACCCTGGAGGTGCGGACCCGAACCCTGTGGGTCGTACCGCGTTCTGCCGTATTGCGCGATGAGGCAGGGGAGGCGTACCTTTTTCAGGTACAGGGAGACCATGCCCGGCGTGTGACCGTGACTGCCTTTGAAAACGGAGCGATGACGGGCGTGGAAGGGGCGGTGAACCCGGCTCTGCCGGTGGTGGTGGAGGGTAACTACGAATTGAGCGACGGCATGGCCGTGCGTGGGTCCGGGCGATGAACTGGGGCCATTGGGTACGTGCGCACCGGCGTTCCCTGCTGTTTTTTTTGCTGGCACTGGTGCTTGCCGGGAGTGTGACGGCCTTTCGGTTGCCGGTTACCCTCTTTCCCCAGGTGGATTTTCCCCGTGTGGAAGTGACCCTCGATGCGGGCGACCGGCCGGCTGAGCAGATGGCCATGCAGGTGACCATTCCGGTGGAGGAGATGGTGCGCCGGGTGCCCGGGGTACTGTCGGTTCGTTCCACCACCAGTCGGGGTACGGCCGAAGTTTCGGTGAACTTTCCCTGGGGACGCGACATGACCGTGGCGACCATGCAGGTCGATGCGGCCATTGCGCAGATTCTGCCCACCCTGCCTGCCGGGACGACCATGCTGACCCGTCACATGGACCCGACGGTCTTTCCCTTCATGGCCTACAGCCTGACGTCGGATCAGGTATCCCTCACGGCGCTGCGTGATCTGGCGCAGTACCAGTTGCGCCCGCTCCTGTCGGGCGTGGAAGGGGTGGCACGGGTTCAGACCGTGGGAGGAACCCAGGAGGAATACCGGGTGACCCTCGATCCTGGCCGGTTGCAGGCCTGCGGCCTGACCGTGGCAGACGTGGCGCGGATCCTGGGGGCGGCCAACGTGATTTCGGCCATCGGTCGCCTGGAAGACCATTACAAGTTATATCTGGGGATTTCCGATACGCGTCTGCAAACCCTGGCAGACATCCGTCAGACCGTGCTGCTGAACAGTCCCGACGGTGGGGTGGTACGAGTCGGAGATGTGGGCGAGGTATCGATCAGCACCACCCCCCAGTGGATTCGGGTCAATGCCGAGGGGCGCGAGGCGGTCTTGCTGAATGTCTATCAGCAGCCTTCGGGCAACAGTGTCCAGATTTCCCATGCCATCGAGCAGCGTATCCGGGCGTTTCATCTGCCTCCCGGAGTTAAACTTGCGCGCTGGTACGACCAGAGTCAACTGGTGTTGCAGGCGGCGGCCAGCGTGCGCGATGCCATTCTCATCGGCGTAGCCCTGGCAGCGGGGATACTCCTTCTGTTTCTGCGCAATCTCAAGGTGACGATCATTGCCGTGCTGGTGGTTCCCTCCGTTCTGGCAACTTCCATGATCCTGCTCAGAGTGCTGGACATGAGTTTCAATATCATGACTCTGGGCGGAATGGCAGCAGCGGTGGGGCTCATCATCGACGATGCCATCGTCATGCTGGAACATATCATTCGTCGCCTGCGTTCCAGCCACCAGTTGACCCATGAGCGGGTGATGAGTGCAGCACGGGAGTTTACGGCTCCTCTGGCGGGTTCCTCGGCTGCAACCATGGTGATCTTCATCCCCCTGGCCTTTCTCGATGGCGTGACCGGGGCTTTTTTCAAGGCCCTGTCCCTGACCATGGTGATCTGCCTGTTTCTGTCCTTTCTGGTGACCTGGGCGGCTGTTCCCCTGCTGGCGGATATTTTTCTCGGCCGACGGGACGCCTTTCAGGAAGAAGGGGGGCGTCTGACCCGCTGGTGGCACGATCACTATGAGGCCCTGATGCGCGGGCTGTTTCGACATCCGTCGAGGGTCCTGCTGTTCATTCTGCCGCTGCTGGGGGCCGGGGGGCTGGCCTGGGAACGGCTGGGTTCGGGGTTCATGCCCGCCATGGATGAAGGGGGCTTCGTACTCGATTACCGTTCTCCGCCGGGAACTTCGCTGAGTGAAACCGACCGCCTGTTGCGCCAGGTGGAAGCCATCATCAAGGCGGATCCCAATGTCGATACCTATTCCCGACGCACCGGCACGCAATTGAGCGGCGGAGTCACCGAGGCCAACGAAGGCGATTTTTTCGTTCGTCTCAAGGCCCGACCTCGCCAACCCATTGAAGAGGTCATGGACCGGATCCGTCACGAGGTCGAGACGCAGGTGCCTGGCCTGGAAATCGAGTTGGCCCAGTTGATGGAGGACATGATCGGGGATCTGACCTCGGTGCCCGAACCCATCGAGATCAAATTGTATTCCGATGATCCGGTGAAACTGCAGGGAGTTGCCCTGAAAACAGCCGCGGCAATCCGCAAGATTCCCGGGGTGGTCGATGTCAAGAATGGCATCAATCCGGCGGGGGACGCCCTGGAGATTCATGTGGACCGGGATCGGGCTGCGCTGGAAGGGGTGGATCCGGCCGCGGTGACGGGACTGCTGGCGGCCCAACTTTCCGGAGTGGTGGCGACTCAGGTGCAAAACAGTTATAAAATGATCGACGTGCGGGTGTGGCTCCCGGAGTCCGTTCGAGCCAATGTGTATCAGGTGGAACGAATGATGCTGCGCGCACCGGATGGTCATCTCTTTCCCCTGCGGAGGATCGCCACCCTGCGTAGCGTCAACGGACAGCCCGAAATCAACCGTGATAACCTGAAGAGGATGATCGCAGTGACGGCGCGCATCAGTGGGCGTGACATGGGCTCGACCCTGCACGCCGTTCAGAAGGCCATGACTTCCGTTGCCTTGCCGGCAGGGGACTACTACGAACTGGGCGGGCTGTATCAGCAGCAGCAGGCGGCATTCAAGGGGCTGGTGCAGGTCTTTCTGGCGGCTGTGGCCCTGGTGTTTCTGCTTTTGCTGGCGCTTTACGAGCGTTTTCGTATTGCCCTGGTGGTCATGCTGATGCCCCTCCTGTCTTTGGCGTCCATCATGGTCGGATTGTGGTTGACCGGCATCGAGATCAATATTTCAGCCATGATGGGGATGACCATGATCGTGGGCATCGTCACTGAAGTGGCTATCTTCTACTTTTCCGAATGGCGCAGTCTTGATCCCGGTCTGGACCGCCAGACGGCCCTGATCCTGGCCGGGAAGAACCGCCTGCGTCCCATCGCCATGACCACCCTGGCGGCCATCCTGATTCTGCTGCCCCTGGCGCTGGCCTGGGGAGAGGGGGCTCAGATGCAGCAACCCCTGGCCGTTGCGATCATTTCCGGAATGATGGTGCAGTTACCCCTGGTGCTGGTGGTGATGCCGCTCCTGTTTTATGTTCTGACGTCGCACCGGTTTGAGGTGAAACGGAGGTCGTCTCCCTGATGCGTATCCTGTTGGTGGAGGATGACGACATGATTGCCGAAGCGGTGACTTTGGCTTTGCGCGACCATGCCTATGCCGTGGATCGGATTGCCAACGGGTTGGCGGTGTCCGGGACATTGCAGGACAGCGACTATCAGGCCGTCCTGCTGGATCTGGGACTGCCCGGTCGGGATGGACTGGAGGTTTTGCGACGCCTGCGCCTGGCGGGGCAGCGTCTGCCCGTCATCATCATCACGGCCCGGGATGCCGTGGAAGATCGGATTGCCGGCCTGGATTACGGTGCCGATGATTACCTGATCAAGCCCTTCGATCTGAATGAATTGCTGGCCCGTTTGCGTGCTGTCATTCGCCGCCAGGGAGGGCAGGCATCACCGCTCCTGACGAATGGTGATGTGACGCTCGATCCGGCCACGCGCGAAGCCGGGCGGGGGAGCGTCCGGGTGGTGCTGAGTGCGCGGGAATTTGCCCTGCTGCAAGCCCTACTCCTGAATCCCGGGCATATTTTGACCCGCCATGAACTGGAAGAACGGATTTACGGCTGGAACGAAGAGGTCGAAAGCAATGCTGTGGACTTTTTGATCCATGGGGTGCGGCGCAAACTGGGTGCAGAGGTCATTCGCAATGTGCGGGGGACGGGCTGGCGCGTGGAACGCCGATGAAACGGTCACTGCAGGGACAGTTGTTGCGTGCGCTGGGGGTGACGATCCTGGTGACGGGGATATTGGCCGGGATGGTTTCCTTCCGTTTCTCCTATGACGAAGGGGAAGATTTTCAGGATGATACCCTGCGTCAGATCGCCGCTCTGGTGGACACGGAGTTTCTGCGTCAGAACAGCGGACTGGGGCTTCCCATCGACCGGGACATCGATCCCGAGACACGCATTCTGGTCAGTGTGCTGCCGTCCAGGCAGGTTCCCTGGATTTCCTCCGGATTGCCGGCGGGGTTTCATACCGTACAAGGGCCGGAAGGGGCATGGCGGGTCTTCATTCGTCCGGGCGCCCGGGGCAAGATCGCGGTGGCCCAGGTCATCGATGCCCGCGACGACCTGGCGCTGCACAGCGCCCTCTGGACCCTGGTGCCCCTGCTCCTGCTTCTGCTCCTGCTGATGCTGCTGGTGGCGCATGTGGTGCGTCGGGAACTGGCCGTCTTGCCGCGTCTGGCCCGGGAACTGGACCACCAGTCGCCGGAGCAGCCGGAACCGCTGAGCGCCCAGGCCATTCCGTCCGAAGTCGTTCCTTTCATGCTCTCCATCAACCAGTTGCTGGCGCGCATTCGTACGTTGATGGAGGCGCAGCGTCGTTTCATTGCCGATGCTGCCCACGAAATGCGCAGTCCGCTGACGGCCTTGCTGCTCCAGGTTCAGAATCTGGAGCAGTCTGCGCCCTCTTCCCTGTCCGGAAGGATAAAACCGCTCAAGGAAGGTATCGTGCGCACCTGTCAACTCGTGGAACAGTTGCTGAGTCATGCGCGCAGTCAGGTGGGGTCGACGCAATGGGTCCCGGTTTCCTGTTTCCAGTTGGGGCGCACGCTGGTGAGTGATTTGATGCCACTGGCTGAGGCTCGGCACATGGATCTGGGACTGGAGTGTCCAGGGGCCCTGGAAGTGGTTTCGGATCCCCAGTTGCTGCCCCTCATCCTGCGCAATGCCCTGGACAATGCCTTGCGCTATGCCCCGGAAGGCAGTGAAGTGACCTTGCGGATCCGGGCTGAGGGGGCTGATTGCGTGTTCGAAGTGGAGGACGCCGGTCCGGGTATTCCGGAGGATGAAAAGATCCGGGTTTTCGATCCGTTTCATCGGGTGGTAGGGTCCAACGTGGCTGGCAGCGGATTGGGGCTGACCATTGCCCGCGAGGCCGCCCAACGTTTGGGGGGGGCGGTGAGTCTGCAGGATCGTGCTGCCGGGAGAGGGCTGATTTTTTGTTATCGCCAGCGCCTGAGGCGAGATTTCCCCCCGGTGACTGGACGGGATAACCGGGATGCCCTATAATGCGCAGGCTTGAAGCACGATCCGTAGGCGCGTAGCTCAGTTGGTTAGAGCACCACCTTGACATGGTGGGGGTCGTTGGTTCGAATCCAATCGCGCCTACCAGATTCTTTCGGTTTTATTTACCCCTCTGGTTTTTTCTGACTCGTCGAATCGGGTATGGGGAACTCTTTGCCCGGTGATGGCTCGAATCCGGTAGAATGTACCGTTCACCTCTCGGTGAGAGGGGCTGTTTCGCCGACAATACAACCAAACCCTACAAGGAATCATGATGAGCGCCAAAGGGCAACTGTTACAAGACCCGTTCCTGAATGCACTCCGCAAGGAGCATGTCCCCGTTTCCATCTATCTGGTCAATGGCATCAAGCTGCAAGGACAGGTGGAATCCTTTGATCAATATGTGGTGCTGCTCAAAAATACCACGACCCAAATGGTCTACAAGCACGCCATTTCCACAGTCGTCCCGGCGCGGAGCATCACCCTCCACACTCCGGAACCCGGCACCGAAGATTAACTTCATGACGGATTTGGGCCCACTTCTGGGTCAGGGGCGTGCCTCTGCGCGTACCAAGGCGGGACAGGGGGGGTTGGAGCGTGTGGCTGAGGCGGTATCAGCCAATGCAGACCGTGCCCTGCTGGTCCGTCTGGTTCTGGGTCGAGGCCCTGCGGAGTCCTCTCTGGACGAGTTGCAGCGCCTGGCTCAAAGTGCTGGCCTCACGGTGGTGGGCTGGGTGGAGGGGCGCCGCGAACGCCCAGATTCCGCCACTTTCCTGGGGTCGGGCAAGGTTGAGGAGGTCGCTGGGCGGGTCCAGGCCGAGGCCGTCGGGCTGGTCATCGTGGACGATGAACTGTCCCCCGTCCAGGAACGCAATCTTGAGCAGCGTCTGGGCTGTCGGGTCATCGACCGGACCAGTTTGATCCTCGACATCTTTGCCCAGCGCGCGCGCAGCCACACGGGTCAGTTGCAGGTGGAACTGGCCCAGTTGAAGCGTTTGTCCACGCGTCTGGTACGAGGCTGGACGCATCTGGAGCGGCAGAAGGGAGGAATTGGGCTGCGCGGACCCGGGGAAACCCAACTGGAGACGGACCGCCGTTTGCTGGCAGTGCGCGTCAAAACCCTGCAGTCCCGTCTCGTCAAGGTGCGCCGCACCGTTCAGTTGCAGCGTCGTGCGCGACAACGGGCCGGGGTGTTGAATGTCTCTCTGGTGGGGTATACCAATGCGGGCAAGTCCACGCTCTTCAATCGCCTGACTCAGGGAGACAGTTATGTGGCAGATCAGTTGTTTGCCACTCTGGATACCTTGACCCGACGCGTGTACCTTGCGCCGGGTCTGCAGGTTACGCTCTCCGATACGGTGGGTTTCGTACGCCGTCTGCCCCATACGCTGGTGGATGCATTTCGTGCCACCCTGGAGGAAACCCGGGAGGCGGACCTGCTGGTGCTGGTGGTGGACCATGCCGACCCCGAACGCGAGGCCCAGATCGAAGCGGTCAACCTCGTGTTGGCGGAGATAGGCGCGGATCAGGTTCCCCAGTTACGGGTCTATAACAAGGTGGACTTGCTGGCCCAGGAATGTGGGCGGATAGAACGGGATGCCTGTGGTACAATTTCGGCGGTTTGGGCCAGTGCGCTTACAGGCGCGGGCCTGAACGAGATCAGGCAGGCTTTTCTGGAACGGTGCCAGTCCCCAGGCAGGCCGGGTGAATTGCCGGTCCTTCAGGAAACACAGGATAGTCATGGCACATAAACATTCCCGTTGGTGGATTTTCAATCAGGGCCCGCCCGATCTGGACGAGGTATGGCGGCAGTTTTTGCGTCGTTTCAAAGGGGGTACGGGGGGGGCGCCGTCTCCCCGTCCCGGCAAGGGAATGCCCTCGGTCTCCTTGCCAACACCCGAACGCATGGCCCTGATCGGCGTGGCGGTAGTGGCAGTCATCTGGCTGCTGTCAGGGTTTTACATCGTGGATGCGGGGCAGGTGGGCGTCATCCTCCGGTTTGGCAAGTTTCAGGAACTGACCGACCCCGGCCCGCACTGGCACCTGCCCTCTCCCATCGAGGCACAGGCCGTGGGGAGTCCACTCAACGTGGCGCAGGTGCGTACCGTGGAACTGGGGTACCGAAATACCCTCAAGTCCAAGGTGTTGCATGAATCCCTCATGCTGACCGATGACGAGAATATCATCGACAACCAGTATGCCATCCAGTACACCATCAAGGATCCCAAGGAATTTCTGTTCAATAACCGCAATCCTGATGGAGCCGTGGTCCAGGCCGCTGAAACCGCCATTCGTGAGGTGGTGGGACGCAGCAAGATGGACTATGTGCTGTATGAAGGACGTTCCCAGATTGCGGCTGAATCAGAAAAATTGATACAGCAGATCCTCGATCGCTACCATACCGGCATCGCCATCAGCAAGGTCAACATGCAGAATGCCCAGCCCCCCGAACCCGTTCAGGCGGCTTTTGACGACGCAGTCAAAGCCGGCCAGGACCGTGATCGACAGAATAACGAAGGGCAGGCTTATGCCAACGACGTCATCCCCCGCGCACGCGGTGCGGCTTCTCGCCTGAACGAAGAAGCCAAGGCTTACGAGCAGCGCGTCGTGGCCCGGGCCGAAGGCGATGCCAGCCGTTTCAATCAGGTATTGGTGCAGTATCTCAAGGCCCCGGAAGTGACCCGTCAGCGCCTCTATCAGGACATGATGCAACAGGTGTTGACCAACACCAGCAAGGTCGTGGCTGACCAGAAATCAGGGACCGGCCTCCTGTATCTTCCTCTGGACAAATTGATCCAGGCCAGTGCCCTGGCCAATTTGGCGGGCTCCGACTCCGCTGGGGCGAGTGCCGCGCCAGCGGCGGCAGCCGGAACCCCTCAGGAGATCCCTTCCGAGAATGACTTGCGCGGGCGCGATGCCATGCGCAACCGGGAAAGGGAGGTCCGACCATGAAACAGAATTGGGGCATGGGCATCGTTCTCGTTGCCGGGTTGGTCCTGCTGCTTTCCGGGGCCCTGTATACGGTCAACCAGATTCAGTATGCAGTGGTTTTTCAATTGGGCGAGGTGGTGGCCGTCCGGACTCTACCCGGCCTCTACTTCAAATTTCCCTTGATACAGAACGTCCGTTTGTTTGATAACCGGATCCGTACGCTGGACAACAATGATCCGGAGCGGTTTATCACGGCCGAGAAAAAGCCCCTGCTGGTGGATTATTTCGTCAAGTGGAAAATCGACGATCCCAAACAGTACTATGTGAGCGTGGGCGGCGATGAACAGCGCGCCAAGATTCGCCTGACCCAAACGATCAATGATGACCTGCGTGCAGCCTTTGCCCAACGCACGGTGCACGAGGCGGTATCGGGAGATCGTGAATCGATCATGGAATCCATGCGCCAGCGGGCAGAAAAGGATGCCCAGCAGATCGGGGTACACGTCCTGGATGTGCGCATCCGTCGCGTCGAACTGCCGCCGGAGGTGACGGAATCGGTATATCGGCGCATGGAAGCGGAACGCAAGCGGGTGGCCAACGAATTGCGCTCCACCGGTGCGGGCGAGGCAGAAAAGATTCGGGCCGATGCGGATCGTCAGCGTGAGGTGATTTTGGCGGACGCCTTCCGCACGGCCCAGGAAATCAAGGGGGGTGGGGATGCCAAAGCGGCTGCCCTGTATAGTGCGGCTTACGGCAAGAACCCCGAGTTCTACGCTTTTTACCGCAGCCTGGAAACCTATCAGCAGGGCTTCAGGAGCAAGGCGGATGTGTTGGTCCTCGATCCTTCCGCACCCTTTTTTCGCTATTTCAATTCTCCCACCGGGACGGGCTCGGCGCCCCTCAAGCACTGACCATGGAAGTGCTGTTGAGAACCTTTGCGCTGGTCCTGGTGCTGGAAGGGATTCTTCCCTTTCTGGTGCCCGAGCGATGGCGTCAAACGGTGATCCGGCTGAGCCAGATGAGCGACCGTCAGGTTCGTTCCTTCGGTTTTGGCGCAATCGTGCTGGGGGTTGTCCTGTTTCAATGTGTGGTCTGGGTGACGGGTTAGATCCCCATTCCAGAAAGGAGAATCATGACCTATCGATGGCTGTTGCCTGATCATCTCGAAGATTTGTTACCGGAATCCGCCTGGTGCCTCGAAGGGGCACGTCGTCTGTTGCTGGATACCCTGCGGGGGAAGGGTTATCAACTCGTCATTCCGCCCCTGGTGGAGTTTGTGGAGTCTCTGGCGGTGGAGTCGGGGCAGGAACTGGGGCCCTTGGCCTTTTCCCTGGTGGATCCCCTCTCGGGGCGTCAACTGGGGTTACGCCCGGACATGACCTTGCAGGCTGCGCGCATCGATGCCCATGGCATGAATCATCAGGGAGTCAACCGGTTGTGTTACGCGGGGTCCGTGGTGCAGACGCATCCGGAAGCGCCGACGCGTTCCCGTGAACCTTTTCAGGTCGGGGCGGAGTTGTATGGCGTGGCCGGTCTGGAGGGCGATCTCGAGATTCTGAATCTGTTGTTGGCGTGTCTGGAGCAGTTGGGTCTGAATGAAGTGCGTGTGGATGTGGGGCAGGTGGCCCTGTTCCGGCGGATGGTCGAACAGGCCGGATTGAATCGCAGCCAGGCTGCGCAGGTGACCGAGATTTTACAACAGCGGGATGTCCCTTCTCTGAAACGTTGGGCACATGCTCTGCCCGCCCCGTGGAACTGGCGTTTTTCTGCCCTGGGTGGGCTCAATGGTCCGCCCGGTCAGGTTCTGGAAGCTGCGCGTCAGGCGCTGGCGGGATGGGCTGATCTGGAATCCATGTTGGCTCCCCTCGATGCCGTCCGGCAGCACTTGCCCGCCCATACGGCCTTGTCTTTCGACCTGGCGGAGTTGCGCGGCGTCCATTACCATAGCGGATTGGTCTTCGCTGTCTATTGTCCGGGGTTTGCCGAGGCCGTGGCGCGCGGGGGGCGGTATGATGATATCGGCGAGAGTTTTGGGCAGGCGCGTCCGGCTGTGGGGTTCAGTCTGGATCTCAAGGCGCTTCTGCCCCGGTTGAAAACATTCCAATAAACAAGGGAGCAAGGCGCGCATGGCACGCAACGTGGTGGTGGTGGGGACCCAATGGGGCGATGAGGGCAAGGGTAAACTGGTGGACTGGCTGACAGACCGGGCTCAGGGAGTCGTGCGTTTTCAGGGGGGGCACAATGCGGGTCATACGCTCGTCATCGGTGGTCGTAAAACCGTACTCAGTCTGATTCCGGCAGGGATTCTTCGGGATACGGTGACGTGCTACATCGGGAATGGCGTGGTTCTGTCTCCGGATGCCCTGATGCGCGAGATTCAGATGCTGGAAACCTCGGGAGTGGATGTCACCTCCCGACTCCTGATCAGCGAGGCCTGCCCCCTTTTGCTTTCCTACCATGTGGCCATCGACAAGGCGCGCGAGGAAGCGCGGGGAGAAGGACGCATCGGAACCACGGGACGGGGAATCGGCCCGGCCTATGAAGACAAGGTGGCGCGGCGCGGATTGCGGGTGCAGGATATCTTTTATCCTGACCGTCTCGAGACAAAATTGCGTGAGGTGCTGGATTACCACAACTTTGTCCTGACCCGTTATTTTGGGAAGGAAGCGCTGGATCTGGCGAAGGTCAAGGAGGAGGCGCTTCAGTGGTCGGATCGGTTGCGTCCCCTTGTGACCGATGTGTCGCGACGTTTGCATGATGCCCATCGGGCTGGACATAACCTGCTGTTTGAAGGCGCTCAGGGAACCCTGCTGGATATCGATCACGGCACCTATCCCTTTGTGACTTCCAGTAATTGTATTGCCGGCGCTGCTTCACCGGGGTGCGGGGTAGGTCCGCAGCAACTCGAGTACGTGTTGGGGATCACCAAGGCCTATACCACCCGTGTGGGTTCCGGCCCATTTCCGACGGAACTCGATGATGCGGTGGGACACCGTCTGGCGACGCGTGGGCATGAATTCGGCGCTGTGACGGGTCGGGCACGTCGTACCGGTTGGTTCGACGCCGTGGCTCTCAAACGCGCCATCCAGATCAATGGGGTGTCCGGTCTCTGTGTGACCAAACTGGATGTCATGGATGGGTTGAAAACCGTCCGGATCTGTACCAGTTATCAGTTGGCAGATGGGCAATTCTGCGATATTTTGCCTCTGGGGGCAGAACTTCTGGAGAGTTGCCAACCGGTGTACGAGGAAATGCCCGGTTGGGATGAGTCCACCGTGGGGGTGGAACACTACGATCAGTTGCCGCTCAATGCGCGCCGTTATCTGGAACGTCTGGTCGAGATTTGTGAAGTGCCCATCGATGTGGTCTCCACCGGTCCGGATCGGCGCGAAACCATCGTTCTGCGTCACCCCTACGATGCCTGATGGTCAGGATGACTTCTTCGCTCGACCATGAATTGCGCACCCCCCTGGCGGCGATCCAGGGGTTTGTCGCGCTTCTGCAGGAGGGAGGGGTGAGTGCTTCCGAGGAGCGGGAATACCTCCTGATGATTGCGCGTTCTGCACAACGGTTGCAGGTGTTGCTGGACCAGAACCGGGCCGTTTTGCGTCAGATCCAGACAGAGTCGGACTGATCGGTTGGGGGGGCGTTCAGCGTGCCAGACCCAGTGCGGGAGAGCCTGAGGGAAAATGGCGGGCTTTCGAGATCCAGCAACGCCACGCATGGTCCTGTATCTGACCGAAAGGGACCGGTTTGGGAAGGATGGGGATGCCCTTGGGGAATTTCGGGTGTTGTGCCACTTCCTGCGGGTCCAGGCCCGTGACCACCAAAATGCTCATGAAGGTGAGGCTGGGAATGGTGGGAAGGGTATGGAGCATTTCGAACCCATCCATGCCGGGCATGTGCAGATCGGTGATGAGGAGGTCGGGGGCGTGTTGTCCCATCTGGACGAGCGCGTCGTAACCGTTGCGTGCCGAGCGCAGGTTTGGTTTCATCGGCCACTGGCGAGCCTGCGCCAGATACAATGCACGCAAAGTCTCGTCGTCTTCCACGATCAGGATTTCAAAAGGAGCCCCTGTGGCAGTGCCAGACGGGTTTTGTGTCCGTTTCGAGACCAGGTTTTCCACGGAGGTTCGACAGATTCGACGGTGTCCGCCGTGGGTTTTCCAGGCTTCGAGAATCCCCTGTTCCACCCAGAGCTGGGCCGTACGCAGGGAAATTCCCAGTCGTTTGGAGGCTTCACGCGTGGTGCAATAGGATTTCAGAACCCGGTCCTGATGAGACATTGTGCGAATCTCGCCAAAAACCTGCAGACCGGCTAAGGTCGATATGTTATAGTTCGCTTCGGGAATTTTCCCATGATTTCTGGTGCCGAGAAGAGGACTCGAACCTCCACAGTGTTGCCACCGCCAGGACCTGAACCTGGTGCGTCTACCAATTTCGCCATCTCGGCCCTACAAGCCCACGCATTCTATAGGATTTATAAACTTTGTCAACCGAAAAATCACTCCGTGCCCAGGACCCGTTTCTGGAGCGGGAACGAGCCCAATACGACGAGCCCCTGCCCAGTCGTGAATACATTTTACAGATTCTGGAGCGGGAAGGGGTTCCCCTGACGGTAGAACACCTCGAACGCATGCTGTCCATCCGGAGCCAGGAGAGAGATCCCTTCGGGCGTCGGTTGCGCGCGATGGAACGGGAAGGCCAGTTGATGCGTAATCGAAAGAATGCGCTATGCCTGCCTGCCAAACTGGATCTGGTGCGGGCGCGGGTGGAAGCACATGCGGAAGGCTTCGGTTTTGCGCTGCGGGAAGACGGCGGGCCGGATATCTTTCTCAGCCCCAAGGAAATGACGCGGGTCCTGCATGGCGACCGCATCATGGTTCGCCCGGTGGGAACCGATCACCGGGGTCGTCCCGAAGGCGTGATCGTGGAAGTGCTGGAGCACGTCAATACCCATCTGGTGGCCCGTCTTGCCAGGGAACACGGCGTGCTCTTCGCGGTGGCGGAGAACCGGCGTATCCATCAGGACATTCTGGTGGCGCCGGGGCAGGAAGGCGGGGCGGAACCTGGGCAGGTGGTGATGGTGGAATTGCTGTCGCAACCCAGTCGCCAGGCCGAGCCAGTGGCCCGGGTCACGGAAATTCTCGGGCGCTACGCCGACCCGGGCATGGAAGTGGAGATTGCCCTGCGCAAGCATGATTTGCCCCATGTCTTCGGGCCTGCGGTGGAAGAGTCGGTGGCCCGGCTGCCCAGTACCGTGATGCCGAATGACCTGGAGGGGCGGGAAGATTTGCGCGCTTTGCCTCTGGTGACCATCGACGGGGAGACGGCGCGGGATTTCGACGATGCGGTGTATGCCGAACGTCAGGGCGAAGGATTTCGTCTGGTGGTGGCCATTGCGGACGTATCGCACTATGTACAACCGGGCGATGTCCTGGATCAGGAAGCCTACTCCCGGGGCAATAGCGTGTATTTTCCGCGCCGGGTCATCCCCATGCTGCCCGAGGCTCTGAGCAACGGTCTGTGTTCTCTCAATCCCGAGGTGGATCGTTTGTGCATGGTCTGTGACTTGCAGGTTTCCTCTCAGGGGGAAGTGCTGGGGTATCGTTTTTATCCTGCGGTGATGCATTCCAAGGCGCGTCTTACCTACACTGAAGTGGCGGGCATTCTGGCGCATCCCCAGGCCCCTCCGCCGGCACGGCGCCCCCTGGTTCCGCATTTACTGGCTTTGGACGGGGTTTTTCGGGCGTTTCTGATTGCCCGTCAGAAACGCGGTGCCATTGATTTTTCCAGCGCAGAAACGCGCATGATCTTCGATGACTTTGGCAAGATCGAGAGCATCGAACCGGTGGAGCGCAACGATGCTCATCGCCTGATCGAAGAGTGCATGCTGGCGGCCAATGTTTGTGCGGCAGACTTCCTGGATCGGCATCACCATGCTACCCTCCTGCGAATTCATGCGGCGCCTGCCCCTGAGCGCGTCCAGGCGGTGCGGGACTTTTTGGGGGAATTTGGCCTGCACTTGCCCGGTGGCGATAAACCGCGTGCAGCGGACTACGCGCAACTG
Source organism: Pseudomonadota bacterium (assembly GCA_021796835.1). GTDB lineage: Bacteria > Pseudomonadota > Gammaproteobacteria > Burkholderiales > Ferrovaceae > Ferrovum. The sequence continues at coordinate 45,561 of JAKABO010000001.1, forward strand.
ATCCAGCGCATTGCAGGCCGTCCCGACCAACGCCTGCTCGAAACCGTCCTGCTGCGTTCCCTGCAACAGGCGCAGTACAGCCCGGAGAAAATCGGTCATTTCGGATTGGCCTACGATGCCTACACGCACTTTACTTCGCCGATCCGGCGTTATCCCGATCTGCTGGTACACCGTGCCATCCGGGCGGTGCTGGGCGGGGCTACGTACACGCCACGTACGGCCTGGAAGGATATCGGGGTTCATTGTTCCTATACGGAACGACGGGCCGATGAAGCGACGCGCGAGGTGGAGGGCTGGCTCAAGTGTTTCTTCATGAAGGATCGGGTGGGAGAACTGTTTCATGGCTCCATCAGTTCGGTCACGCACTTCGGGTTGTTCGTGGCGCTGGATGAGGTCTATGTGGAAGGATTGGTACACATCTCGGAACTGGGTTCCGACTATTTCCATCATGATGAGGTCCGCCATCAGTTGCTGGGTGAACGTACGGGGCAGCGTTATCGTTTGGGCGATCGTCTGCAGGTGCGTCTGGTGCGGGTCGATATGGAAACCCTCAAGATCGATTTCGTGCCGGCAGAGGAAAAAATGCCCCCAGGCAAGCCGACTCGCGCGAAGCGCAAGCGCTGAGCGGGAACCCGATGCGGGGGGCGCTTGAAGTTCTGCCCATGAGGTGGAGGTTAGGGACGGCAGGCTATAATCGACCTTTGGTCGACCCGAGAGAGTGTGATGTCAAAATTTCAGTTGTTGTACGGTTTTCATGCGTTGACCAGTCGGTTGCGCCATCATCCGGACTCCATCCGTACCCTGTATGTGGATGGCGAGCGTCAGGATGCGCGTTTGCGCGAGTTTCTCGCCCAGGTCGAGGCAGCGGGTCTTCATCCGCGCATGGTGGCAGGCGAGCGGCTCGACCGCATGGCGGGGACGCGCCGTCATCAGGGCGTGGTGGCCGAGGTAAGTCCCATTCATGCGACCCTCGATCTCGATACCGTGGTGAGCGAGGCTGGGGCGGACCTTCTGATTCTGGCCCTGGACGGGATCCAGGATCCGCATAACCTGGGTGCCTGTCTGCGTGTGGCCGATGCCATGGGGGTGCATGCGGTCGTGGCACCGCGCGACCGTTCCGTTGCCCTGACGGCCACGGCGGCCAAGGTGGCCTCCGGTGCTGCGGATACCGTGCCTTACCTGACCGTAACCAATCTGGTTCGTACCTTGCGTGATTTGCAGGACCATGGCGTTTGGGTGGTGGGAACGGATGATCAGGCAGAAACGGATCTGGAAGGGACCGACGTGGGGCAGCCCATGGCGTGGGTACTGGGGGCGGAAGGAAGCGGTTTGCGGCGTCTGACGCGCGAGGCTTGCGATCAGCGTGTGCGCATTCCCATGCTGGGTTCGGTGGAATCCCTCAATGTTTCGGTGGCAGCAGGGATCTGTCTGTATGAAACGCGTCGGCGTCGTCTGCGCAGCGACTCATCGGTTCCGGTTGATGCGCCGGGGAAAATGAGATAGAATCCAGCCTCCCTCAACCCCTTGTCGAAGAACAGTGAGTGTCTTCGATTGAATCGCTCCAGGCGATTTCATCCATAAGGAGATGTTATGCGGCATTATGAAGTTGTCTTTATCGTTCACCCGGATCAGAGTGAACAGGTTTCGGCCATGGTGGAACGTTACCGAGGCCTGATCACGCAGGGCGGTGGGGCCATCCACCGTCTCGAGGACTGGGGGCGGCGTCAATTGGCCTATCCCATCCAGAAAATTCACAAGGCGCACTACGTGTTGATGAACGTGGAGTGCGAACCTGCGGTTCTGGCCGAGCTGGAAAATGCCTTTCGCTTCAACGATGCGGTATTGCGCCATCTGACCATTCTGATGAAGGATGCGGTGACCACGCCCTCACCCATGTTGCGGGAAGAGAAACGGGCTCCCCGTGAAGATCGTGAAGTGGAGAGTGCAGAAGCCGCGACTCCTCGTTGAACCGCAATATCGTCGTAGTGAGCGGCGCGGTGGTGAAGGTCGAACCCCTGCGTTATACGCCCAGCGGTTTGTCGGTGATCGAAATGATTCTGCACCATCGGTCGGCCCAGCAGGAAGTTGGGCATGAGGTGATCACGGAATTCGAGATCAGAGTCTGGGTAGCCGGGGACATGGCGCACCGTCTCAGTACACTTTGCGTCGGGCAGCGGTTGGTGTGTCGGGGCTTTTTGGCTCCCCCCAGTCGCCACAGCCGACAGTTGGTCCTGAGGGCCGATACTTACCAATTGATTGAAGGACATAGAGATCATGAGAGCGAATAAAAAGGATGCCAAGAAGGATACCCGGGGTGGCAATCGCGGTGGGATGTTCCGCCGCCGCAAGTTCTGCCGCTTCACCGTGGAAAAGATCGAATGGGTGGATTACAAGGATGTGGAAATCCTGAAAGATTTCGTCAATGAGAACGGCAAGATCATTCCTGCCCGTATCACCGGCACCAAATCCCGTTTTCAGCGCCAACTCGGTACCGCCATCAAGCGTGCCCGTTTTCTGGCCCTGATGCCCTACACTGACTTGCATTAAGGAGAGGAAAGATAATGGAAATCATCCTCATGGAGAAAGTGGTCAACCTTGGTCAACTGGGCGATATCGTCAAGGTCAAGGAAGGCTATGCGCGTAATTTTCTGATCCCCACAGGCAAGGCCAAGCGTGCCACGACCCATAACAAGGAAGCCTTCGAGGCACGCCGTGTGGAACTGGAGAGAGTACAGACCGAACTGTTGGCCCAGGCCCAGGCGCGGGCCGAGAAATTGACCGGGCTGCGGGTGCAGATCGCCCAGAAAGCCGGGGTCGATGGACGTCTGTTTGGTTCTGTCACCAATCATGACATTGCCACTGCCTTGCAGGCTCAGGGATTTGACACCCACAAGTCGGAAGTCCGGTTACCCAATGGTCCTCTCAAGATGATCGGGGATCATGCCGTTGTTTTGGCCCTGCACAGCGATGTGACAGCGGACATCACGGTGGTGGTCGTGGCCGAATAGTTCTTCCTTCATGGACAGCGCGCTCGATTCCCTGCGGGTTCCGCCTCATAGCATCGAGGCCGAGCAGGCGGTATTGGGCGGGCTGCTCCTCGATAATCAGGCGTGGGACAAGATCGGCGATTTGATCGCCGATTCCGACTTCTATCGCGAGGATCACCGGCGCATCTACCGCGCCATTCTGTTGCTGCTGGAGCAGAATCGCCCTGCGGATCTTTTGACCCTGTCCGACCAACTGGGCCAACGCCAGGAATTGGAAGGCGTGGGCGGCATGGCCTATCTGGCGGCCATGGCCCAGAATACGCCCAGTGCCGCCAATATCCGGCGGTATGCCGAAATCGTGCGGGAACGCGCCCTGATGCGCAGTCTGGTGCAGGCGGGGACGGAAATCACTGAAAGTGCTTTCACCCCCTCGGGACGCTCCGCCCGTACCTTGCTGGATGATGCAGAAGCCAAAATCTTTCATATTGCCGAACATGGCTCACGGGGTACCCAGGGGTTTCGCCCCCTGAGCACTTCTCTGGCAGAAACCGTCACGCGTATCGATGAACTTTACCGGGCCGGCAATCATGACCCGGTGACCGGAGTCCCCACGGGATTCGTGGATCTGGATAAAATGACGGCTGGTTTGCAGGCAGGGGATCTGGTTATCATCGCTGGCCGACCATCCATGGGTAAAACCGCCCTGGCACTGAACATGGCGGCACATGTCGCCCTGGGTCCCAAATTGCCGGTGGGGATTTTCAGCATGGAAATGTCGGCGGGGCAGTTGGCCCTTCGTTTGCTGAGTCTGCATGGACGCATCGATCAACAAAGTTTACGTACAGGGCGTATGCAACCCGAGGATTTCAGTCGTCTGACCCGTGCCTTGGGAGATTTGAGCCAGGCCCCTCTGGAGATCGACGAAAGTGCGGCCTTGAACCCCCTGGATCTGCGCGCGAGGGCACGTCGCCTGCACCGTCAGTACGGGGGCCTGGGGTTGTTGGTCATCGATTACCTGCAATTGATGTCCAGTTCCGGGGCAGGGGAGAACCGGGCCACGGAAATTTCCGAGATATCACGATCCCTGAAGGCCTTGGCCAAGGAACTCAAAGTCCCGGTGATTGCGCTGTCGCAGTTGAACCGCAGTCTGGAACAGCGCCCCAACAAGCGCCCGGTCATGTCTGACCTGCGCGAATCGGGCGCCATCGAGCAGGATGCCGATGTGATCCTGTTCATCTACCGGGATGAGGTCTACAACGAGAACAGTCCGGACAAGGGATCGGCGGAAGTCATCATCGGCAAGCAACGCAACGGTCCCATCGGGACGGTGCGTCTGACCTTCCTGAACCATTACACCCGCTTCGAAAATTTCGCCCAGACGTACTCGGGCCGCCCATTCTGAGCACCCCCGCATGGCCCGTGCCAAAAGTGTCTTCGTGTGTCGGGAATGCGGCGGGGAATCCCCGCGCTGGCAGGGCCAATGTCCCCATTGCCAGACCTGGAACGCACTGGCCGAGTTTCGGACCGGGGAGGGGAAAGGGCGCGCCCAACGTTCTTCTCTGACGCCTTCTTCCGTGGTTCAGCCCCTCCATCAGGTCAAGGCCGAATCCTTGCAGCGCTTATCCTCCGGACTGGCGGAATTTGATCGGGTCCTGGGCGGGGGATTCGTGCCGGGCGGGGTGGTGTTGCTGGGCGGAGACCCGGGGATCGGCAAATCCACCCTTTTGCTGCAATCCCTGGCTCAGGTAGGAAAACAGCACGGAGTCTTGTATGTGACCGGGGAAGAATCGGCGGAGCAGGTGGCTGAGCGGGCGCATCGTCTGCAACTGTCAGGGGCTGCAGTGGACCTGTTGGCCGAAACGCGCCTGCAGGCAGTGGAGGCGGTCATTCGGCAGCACCAACCGCAACTGGTGGTCATCGACTCCATACAAACCCTGTACAGTGATGCGCTGGAAGCTGCGCCAGGCTCGGTATCCCAGGTGCGTGACTGTGCGGCCCAACTGACCCGCCTGGCCAAGAGCGGTGGTCCGGTCGTGATCCTGGTGGGACATGTCACCAAGGAGGGTACCCTGGCTGGCCCGCGTATCCTCGAGCATATGGTGGACACGGTACTGTATTTCGAGGGAGACGGCAGTTCCAGTTACCGTTTGATTCGCGCGATCAAGAACCGTTTCGGGGCCGTGAATGAATTGGGAGTCTTCGGGATGACCGAGACGGGTTTGCGTGAAGTCAGCAATCCCTCTGCCCTGTTCATGTCCCGTCATGCCCAGCCTGTGCCCGGCTCCTGCGCCACAGTGACCCTGGAGGGCACCCGCCCTCTGGTGGTGGAGATTCAGGCATTGCTGGACGAGAGTCGATTGGGTATCCCGCGCCGGCTTACGGTGGGTCTGGAGCAAAATCGCCTGGCCCTGCTCCTGGCGGTGCTGCATCGCCACGCCGGGGTCTCCTGCGGGGACCAGGACGTTTTTGTCAATGCCGTAGCCGGGGTACGCATTGGCGAACCCGCTGCGGATCTGGCCATCTTGCTGGCCATCGTCTCCAGTTTGCGCAATCGACCTTTGCCGGCCGGTTGGGTGGTGTTTGGTGAAGTCGGGCTGGCAGGGGAGGTGCGTCCTGTCCAGCGAGGTCTGGAACGCTTGCGCGAGGCTGCAAAACTGGGGTTTGCGGTGGCCCTGCTGCCCCGCGCCAATGCTCCCCGGCAGGCCCCGGACGGGATTCGTCTCATTGTGGTGGAACGGGTCGAAGAAGCGGTTCAGGCTTTCCGGGATGGGTCGTAGCCACTCTCGCACTGGATGATTTCCCCGCTTCGTCCGCGACTGTCTGGTCCCAGCCAGTACCGGTAATGGGGCATGAGGGATGAAATGTTCGGCAGGGATTCCGGTATTTCGCCCGGATGGGTGCGATGGCGCATCGGAGAGGCGACGGGGCCTGGAATCAGAACATTGAAGCGCAGGTTGGGGGTGTCCTGATGCTCCTGGGCAAAGAGTCGTGCCAGGGCAATCAGGCTGGCCTGGCTCAGCCCGAATCCTCCCCAGTAGACATCCGGGGACAAACCGTGTTGTTCGGCGGTAAACAGAACCGCTCCGTCCGGCGCCGCTTCCAGCAGGGGCAGACAGGCGCGCGTGAGTGCGAAGGGTGCGAACAGGTTGGTGGTAAAAGCTTTTTTCCAATGATCCAGTCTTTGCTGGGAAAGTTTGCTTAACCTTATGAATTGACAGGCACTATGCAGGATCCCATCGAGTCTGCCCAAAGCCTGGCCCAGGGTGTCCGCCAGGGCATCGAAACGGGAATCGTCGGCCTTGGCCAGATCGAAGGGGAGAATCACCGGCTGGGGGTGCCCGGCGGCGACGATATCGTCGTATACCCCATCGAGACGGGATTCGTTGCGGCCGAGCAGGACTGTGGTGGCTCCCGCCGCCGCCAGGGCTCGTGCAGCATGGCGTCCCAGTCCGGAACTGGCGCCGGTGACCAGAATGACCCGATCATTCAATTTCATGGTTGAAGCCTCCAATGTTTCCTGCGTCTGTCATTGTAATCCAGGCGAGGGCCTTTGCCGCATTTGACCCGGTCAGCCGGAAGCAGGAGTAAGATGATCTCAGTCATCGGGATGCGGGAAGAGATTTTTGTTATAATCAAATATTATTAAAAACGAATTCAATTTGCATTTCAGAGGCCATGGAAAATCGCACGGCTCGTTTGAGCATTCTCATCGATCCCATCAAGAAGGAAATTTTTGAGGAGATCTGTCGCTTGCATGATCTGACGCCTTCCCAGGTGGTGCGCCAGATGATCCGGGAATTCATTCACGCCCGGGGTTCTTCCGAGCAATTGGCACGCATGCCGCGCAGCCGCTTGTCGCAGGACTGAACCCATGACCTTGCTGCCCCTCGATCTCGTAGGACTGATCCTGACAGGGTGGGGCGGGCTGGGTTTGCTGGGGCTGGTACTGCCCGCCCGGTTGGGGCGGTCCCTGTTGTTTCCCCTGATCACGGGGTTATCCGTCCTCATGGCCGGGGCAGGGCTTTGGGCTCTGCAGGGGGGGGCACAGACTTTGGTCCTGCCCATCGGCTTGCCGGGTATGCCGTTTCATTTGCGTCTCGACGTTCTGTCGGCGTTTTTTCTGACTCTGCTGGGTTTGGCAGGAAGTGGGATCAGTGCTTATGCGACGGGGTATTTCCGGCGCATGGCAGAAACTCAAGCGGGCGATTTTCAGCGCCTGACCCTGCTTTATGCGTTTTTTCTCGCCAGCATGGGGATGGTGCTGGTGGCGGATGATGCCTACTTCTTCATGGTGGCCTGGGAAGGCATGGCACTTTCCTCCTACTTTCTGGTGACCACCGATCATGAGATTCCGGCGATTCGTGAGGCGGGTTTTCTGTATCTCCTGATGGCGCACCTGGGTGCCATCGCCCTGCTGCTGTGTTTTGGCTTGTTACAAAGCGGCGCAGGCGGCGATTATGCCTTTGCCACGCTCCGGCATCATTCCTTGAGCAGTTTCTGGTCAAGCGTGACGTTCTTTCTGGCATTGATCGGGTTTGGCGCCAAGGCAGGTCTGCTGCCACTCCACTCCTGGTTGCCCGAAGCCCACCCGGCAGCACCTTCTCCGGTATCGGCGCTGATGAGCGGGATCATGCTTAAAATGGCCCTGTATGGCCTGTTGCGGGTACTTTTCGATCTGCTTGGACAGCCCTTGTGGTGGTGGGGCGCGCTTCTGGTGGGATTGGGTTCCCTGACGGCACTCTACGGCGTGCTCTTCGCCGCCGTTCAATCCGATATCAAGCGGTTGCTGGCCTGGTCTTCCGTGGAAAACATGGGGTTGATTCTGAGTGGGCTGGGTCTGACCTTGCTGTTCCATGGAGCTGGGCAAGAAACGGTTGCTGCCCTGGCCCTGGCGGCAGTGTTGTATCACGCCCTCAACCATGCTTTTTTCAAGGGCCTGTTGTTTCTGGGCGCAGGATCGGTGCTGCACGCCACGGCAGAGCGGAACATGGCCAAATTGGGGGGGCTGATCCGGGTCATGCCCTGGGCGGCGGGACTGAGTTTGGTGGGCATCCTGTCCTTGGCCGGATTGCCGCCTTTCAACGGGTTTGTCTCGGAATGGCTGTTGTTGCAGGCCTATCTGCTGCGCCCGGACCTGCCGCAGCCCTGGCTCAATATGGTCCTGCCTTTGGGTGCCGCCGTGCTGGCATTGGTCGGGGCTCTGGCAGGATTTGCCATGGTCAAGTTTTACGGCATCATTTTTTTGGGGCAGGCACGGGGTCTGGTGCCTGGTGAGGTACACGACATCGGTTTCTGGGAGCGTTTCGGGATGGGGTGGATGGCCCTGGGTTGTGTGTTGTTGGGCCTGTTTCCCAGTTCGGTCATCCTGCAACTGGATACGGTGACCCATGCGCTGGTGGGGCAGGGATTGGGGGCCAGTGCTGCCCGACACGGCTGGTTATGGGTCACCCCGGTCGCGGCCAGCCGGGCGAGTTACAGCCCGCTGATCCTGTTTGCCGTCATCCTGGTGAGTGTGGGTTTGACTTTTCTGGGGGTACGACGATTTTTTCATGGCCGTTGGCGGCGGGCTCCGGCCTGGGACTGCGGCTACCCCTTCCAGACTGCGCGCATGCAGGACAGTGCTGATGGGTTTGGTCAGCCGATCAAGCAGATTTTTGAATCATTCTTCGGCTTGTCACGGGAGATTCCCAGTCCCTTCGATCCTCATCCGCATTACCACAGCGAGGTGCGCGACCCCCTTTGGGCCCTCTGCTACCTGCCGCTGGTGCGGGGCGTGGCCCGCCTGGTGAAGGTGGTGGGGGGGTTGCAGCAAGGGCGCATCTCCACCTATCTGCTGTTCAGTTTTACCACCCTGCTGGCCTTGCTGGCGCTTGTGACGGGGACCCGGCCATGACGCCGGTAAACTGGTTGCTCCAGGGCGGGCAAGAGATTCTGGGCATTCTGCTGGCACCGCTGTTGATGGGCTGGGTGGGAATCTGGCGGGCCTGGTTGCAAAACAGGCGGGCCCCCTCCCTGATGCAGCCCTATCGGCAGTTATTCAAACTGTTTCACAAGGAAGTGGTCTTGGCGGAAACAGCCTCTCCCCTGTTGCGGGTGACCCCGTATCTCCTGTTCGGGTGCATGGGATTGACCGCCAGTCTGATTCCCATGGTCATCACCGATCTTCCCCTGGCCGGTGCAGTGGACGTGATTGCTCTGGTGGGATTGTTGTCCCTGGCCCGGGTGTTTTTGGCACTGGCGGCCATGGATGTGGGGACGGCTTTCGGCTCGCTGGGGGCACGCCGTGAAATGCTGGTGTCCTTTCTGGCGGAGCCCGCACTCCTCATGGTGTTTTTTACCATCGCGTCCCTCAATGCCAGTACTTCTCTGCGTTTCATGGTGACCGGATTCGCGGCGCGTGGATTTTATCTCTATCCCAGTCTGGCCTTTGCCGGGGTTGCTTTCCTGATGGTGCTGCTGGCGGAGAATGGACGGATCCCGGTAGACAACCCGGAGACCCATCTGGAACTGACGATGATCCACGAAGCCATGATCCTGGAATATTCAGGACGTCATCTGGCCCTCATCGAATGGGCCAGCGCCCTGAAATTGCTGATCTATTTTAGTCTTGGCTTTGCGCTTTTCCTGCCCTTTGGCCTGACCGACAGTCAGCAGGGATGGGGGATCCTGGGGGCCTTGATCCTGTTTCTTCTGAAATTGACGGTAATGGGCGCAGGCCTGGCTGTGCTGGAAACCGTTTCGGCCAAACAGCGTTTGTTTCGCGTTCCAGAATATCTGGGGACGGCTTTTCTGCTGGCGGTCTTGGCCATTCTGTTGCATTACCTGCTGGGTTCGTGAGCATGAGTCACTGGAACCCGGCCCCCTTTGCACAGCAACTGCTCGATCTGTTTGCCTCGTTGCTGCTTCTGATCGCCTTTGCCATGCTTTCCCAGCGCCGCATCCTGACCCTGATTCACCTCTTCGCCTGGCAAGGACTGATCCTGACCTTGTCCATTGTGGACAGTGCCTGGCTGACGCATCAGCCCCATTTGTACTATTCGGCGGGCTTGACCCTGCTCACCAAGGTCCTGATCCTTCCCCTGCTGTTGCATCGCCTGATTCGCCGTCTGGACGTGGTATGGGACGTGGAAACCCTGATCAACATTCCCACCACGATGCTGGTCGGGATTGGCCTGGTGATTTTCTCCTTCAACCTGGCTTTGCCCATCTCGCATTTTTCCAGCACCATCTTGCGCAATACCCTGGGCATTGCCCTGGCCAGCGTGTTGCTGTCCTTCATGATGATGATCACGCGCCGTAAAGCCGTGCCCCAGGTCATTGGTTTTCTGGCTCTGGAAAATGGCCTGTTCCTGGCGGCTACCTCGGCCACTTATGGCATGCCCATGGTGGTGGAACTGGGGGTGGCCCTCGACGTGCTGGTGGGCATGTTCATTTTTGGGATCTTCTTTTTTCAGATCCGCGAAACCTTCGACAGTCTGGATATCCGCCACATGGAAAAACTCAAGGAAGAATGACATGGAGATTTTGGTACTGTTGAGTTTTCCATTGCTGGGCGGGCTTTGGCTGGGCGTCACGGGGCAACGGGCGCGGGCACCGCAGGCTAATCTTCTTTTCAGCCTCGCCACCCTGGGGGCTGCAGCGTTTCTGGCGATGCGGGTGCTGCGGGAGGGGCGGGTGAGCGCCTGGGATGAACAGTTCGTGGTGGATCCCTTCAACGTCTTTCTGGTGGGGTTGACGGCTTTCGTGGGCACGACCACGGCGTGGTTCTCCCGTCCCTACGTGCGAAATGAAGTGCAGCACGGGCGGCTTTCGGAAAACCGGTTGCGCCTTTATCACGGCATGTACCAGGCCTTCCTGTTCACGTTGCTGGTGGCTTTGACCACCAATAACCTGGGACTGCTGTGGGTGGCCATGGAGGCGGCGACCCTGACCACGGTATTGCTGGTGTCCCTGTATCGAACTCCGGCCAGTCTGGAAGCGGCCTGGAAATATTTCATTCTGTGCGGGGTCGGCATCGCCCAGGCCCTCTTCGGTACCCTGTTGCTCTATTTTGCTGCGGAAAAAGTTCTGGGCGAAGGGGGGAATGCCCTGCTCTGGACCCATCTGGCCCAGGTCAAGGGGCAACTGGAGCCCACCATCGTTTCTTTGGCCTTCGTGTTTCTGCTGGTGGGGTATGGCACCAAAGTAGGACTTGCCCCGCTCCATAACTGGCTGCCCGATGCTCATGCTGAAGGTCCGACGCCCATTTCCGCCGTGCTGTCCGGCCTGTTGCTCAATGTGGCCCTGTATGCAATATTACGTACCAAGGTACTGGTGGATGGTGCCTTGCACCAACCTTTTGCCGGGCATCTGATGATGGGGTTTGGCGTTTTCAGCGTGGTCGTGGCAACGCTTTTTCTGATGCGTCAGAAGGATATCAAGCGTCTTTTTGCCTATTCCTCCATCGAGCACATGGGGTTGATGACGTTTGCCTTCGGGATGGGGGGAGCGGTGGCCAATTTTGCCGGACTACTGCACATGACGATGCACTCCCTCACCAAATCAGCCATTTTTTTTGCCGTGGGACACGCCAGCCAGAAGAGCGGGACACAACTCATGGAGCAGATTCGCGGCTTGATCCGCACCAGCCCTACCATCGGTTGGGGGCTATTGCTGGGCGCACTGGCCATCCTCGGCATGCCTCCTTTTGGCGTCTTTGCCAGCGAGTTCCTCATCCTGACCACGGCCATGCATGAACAGCCCTGGGCTACCCCCATTTTGCTGGGTGCTCTGGGCGTGGCTTTTGCGGCGATTCTGGGCAAAGTCCAGCCCATGGTCTTCGGCCCGGCCACCGGACAGCGCCTGCCCCACCCTCCGGCCATCCTGCCGGTGTTCCTGCACCTGACCCTGGTCCTGATCCTCGGCCTCTATCTGCCGCCGGCCCTGGCGATCTGGTACCGTCAGGCTGCCGCGTTGCTGGGTTAGCCGTGACGACCTCGATGCCCATCGTGCGGACCTTGCCGGGCACTGTGCCAGCCTGGCAGGAGACAGTATCCCGGGAGGATCTGCGGAATCTCTGTCTGGGGCAAAAGGAACGCGGGGCGCGTCTGGTTTCTCTATGGGGCAGTGACGAAGGGGAAGAAACCTTTGTCCTGCATCTGGCCCTGGCGGTGCAGGAGGGACTCTGCTGGGTGCGTGTGCCCCTTCCGGCCCGGGATCCCACCTACCCGGCCCTGGATGACGTGTTCGCCAATGCCAATCGTCTGCAACGCGCCACCCATGATCTGCTGGGCCTGCTTGCCCAGGGGGCTGCGGATGGGCGCCCGTGGCTGCGCCACGACGCCTGGCCCCCCGACCGTTTCCCGTTGCGGAAAGGAGAAGGCGGAGAGGCTTACCCCCCACGGGTCCGGGAACCCTATCCTTTTGTCACGGTGAGCGGGCAAGGGGTGCATGAAATCCCTGTGGGGCCCGTGCATGCCGGCGTCATCGAACCGGGACATTTTCGCTTTTCCGTGGTGGGAGAACGGGTACTGCGTCTCGACACCCAATTGGGGTATACCCACAAGGGGATCGAGAAACGGGCCGAATCCCTTGCGCCGGCAGAGTTGATCCATCTGGCTGGCAGGGTATCCGGCGACAGTACGGTGGCCGGTGCCTGGGCGACGGCTCAGGCGCTGGAATCCATTCTGGGACGGCAGATTCCGGAACGGGCCGAATGGCTGCGTGCCCTTTGGCTGGAACGGGAGCGTCTGGTCAACCATCTGGGAGATTTGGGGTACCTGTGCAACGACGTGGGATTGAGTGCCGGGTTTTCCCTGTTCTGGGCGCTCAAGGAAACTGCCTTGCGCACCCACGAAAGTCTGGTGGGACATCGTTATCTGCGCGACCAGATCCAACTGGGGGGAGTGGTCCGGGCGTTGACGGCCAGCGACTGCCAATCCCTGCGGGAGGAATGCGTGACTTTGGAGAAGGAAGTGTACCGGTTGCGGGACCTGTTACAGGAACACGCGGGGGTGCAGGACCGCTATTTGGGCACGGGACGGGTGCCTCCGGAGTTGGCCGCCCGTCTTGGTCTGGTGGGGTTGGCGGGACGAGCCTCGGCCCAGGCCTGGGATCTGCGTGTATCCTGTCCCACGCCGCCTTATGCGCAGGCTGAAGTGCGCATGGCGACGCGCACCCAGGGGGATGTGGCGGCAAGGGTGGCTGTGCGCTTCGATGAAATCTTTGAATCCTTGCGCCTGATCCATCATTTTGTCGAACATTTGCCGTCCGGACCGAGCCATTGGGACGATTCGCCCCCGCTGTGTGCGGGGATTGGGGTGGGTTGGGTGGAGGGGTGGCGAGGCGAGGTATTCGTCGCTCTGGAAATGGGGGCTCGAGGGCAGGTGCGGCGCTGGCATCCGGAAGACGTGTCGATGAGCAACTGGCCCGTTCTGGAACATGCGGTGCAGGGCAATATCGTGCCGGATTTTCCCTTGATCAACAAATCCTTCAACTTGAGTTACAGCGGACAGGATGGATGATGGCCAATATTTTGAGCGAGATTTTACGCCATGGGCTGCGCAGTGAATCTTTTTCCTGGCCGCAGGCTGATCTGGATACCTGGCAACAGGCCTTGTGGCAGCGCTTCGGGCGGGCCCTGGTGATTCGGCATGTGGACGCGGGGTCGTGCAACGGCTGCGAACTGGAAATCCATGCGCTCAATGCCCCCCAGTACAACCTGACCGGGTTGGGTCTGCGTTTTTCTGCCAGTCCGCGCCATGCCGATCTGTTGTTGGTGACGGGCCCCGTTTCCCGTCACATGGAGGAGGCTCTGCGCCGTACCTACGCGGCATTGCCGGAACCTCGCTGGGTGGTGGCGGTCGGGGACTGCGGGCACGATGGGGGGTGTTTTGGGGAATCCTATGCCTGTCTGGGTGGGGTTCGTCGGGTCATTCCGGTGGACGTGGTGGTGGTGGGGTGCCCCCCGACCCCGCTGCAACTGCTGGAAGGGATCTGGCGGGCAGTGACGAGCGCCAGAGACTCGACCCCACGCCAGCCAGAATGACCACTCCGATGCCGAGCCAGGTTGTCAGGGAGGGACGTTCGGTAAAAAATACCATTCCCAGCAGGGTGGAAAAGACGATGGTGCCATAGGCCAGGTTGGCAACCACCAGGGTCACACCGGTGCGGTAGGCGCGCGTCATGGTGAGTTGCCCGAGCGTGGCAAACAACCCCAGTCCGGCCAGGATGGACAGGGAATGCAGGGACCAGGCATGGGTGGGTTGAAAAGGCAGGGTCAGGCCGGTCACCACGGTGGAAAGGGTGGTGAAATAAAACACGACCCGCCAGTCCGGTTCGCCCAGACGGGCCATGCTGCGAATCTGGGCGTAGGAAAGTCCGGCGCCCATGCCCGATAGAAGCCCAATCAATGCATAGGCCCACTGTTGTGGAGTCAGATGGGGTTGCAATAACAGGATCACGCCCCCGAACCCCAGTCCCAGAAGCCCCAGTAACCCGGGGCGGGAGTCATGGGGATGGGTGAAATGCAGGATGGCCGCCAGAAAGAGGGGAGAGGTGTAGTTGAGGGTGACGGCGGTGGCCAGGGGCAAATGGGCCAGGGCCAGGAAGTATAGCCAGAGAGAAATCAGCCCGGATAAACTGCGTCCCAGGTGGCGGAACCAATGTACCGTGGCGTAGGCCCCGAGGGGCTGACGGGCGACGATCAGGAGGAAGAGCATGCCAAACAGTGAACGGTAAAATACCAGTTCAGAGGCACTGAAATCCTGCGCGCCCCACTTGACAAAGACTCCCATCAGAGCAAAGTTCAGACCCGCCACCAGCATCCAGAGGGAGCCCGAAAGGGTGGGGCGGTGCTCGGGAATCGTCGTGGTCACAGGGAGATCGGTCCAGAGGGGGAGGAGGGGGCATTATAAGCCGAGATTTTCTTGCGTACTGTAACCACCCCGACTCCGGCGAGTCTAATTGTGACTTAAGATCGAGGGTTCATGATGTTCGTTTTTCCGAAGGAGACGCAGCCGGGAAGAACCATTTGTTACAATCGCAAAAGTGCCCGTTGATATAATTGACTGGTACAAATTACCACTCATACAGGACCCGTTCATGAGAATTTCTGACTATGACATCGGTCCGGATCACCCTCCTTTCGTTATCGCCGAGGTCGCTCAAAGCCATGAGGGCAGTCTGGGGCAGGCCATGGCTTTTATCGAAGTGGCTGCCGAGTGCGGGGTGCAGGCCGTCAAATTTCAAACTCATCTGGCCGCAGAAGAAAGTACGGTGCACGAACCCTGGCGCGTTCCTTTCAGCCTGCAGGATCGTTCCCGTTATGACTACTGGCAGCGTATGGAATTTACGTTTGAACAGTGGAAGATACTCAAACATCACGCAGAGCGTCATGGCCTGGTGTTTTTGAGCAGTCCTTTTTCCGTTCGTGCCTGTGAATGGCTCGACGCCCTGGGTATGGTGGCCTGGAAAATCGCCTCCGGTGAGGTTCATAACCCGGAATTGCTGGAATGGGTGGGACGCACCGGAAAACCCGTCCTGCTCTCCAGTGGCCTGATGGCCTCCGAAGATTTACTGACCCTGGCACAAGAATTCCAGCGTCGCGGTTCATCCGTGGCGCTGATGCACTGTACCAGCCGTTATCCCACCCCCCCGCAGGAGGTGGGCCTCAATCTGCTGGAAACCTTGCTCGAGGCGGAGCCTGCCTTTCCGGTCGGGTTGTCCGATCATTCGGCCTCGCCTGTTCCAGGGATCGTGGCGACTTATCTGGGCGCCTCACTCCTGGAAGTTCATCTGACGTTGCATGAACGCATGTTCGGACCGGATGTTCCGGCCTCCCTTACCCCCCCCGGGCTAAAAGCGCTGGTGGATGGTGCGCTCTTCGCCTGGAGTATGCGTACCTCGCCCGTCCTGAAGTCCGTACAACTCGAACGATTGGGTTTTGATCCTGCCATTTTCGGGCGATCCTGGGTGACCACCCAGGATCTGCCGGCCGGACATTCCCTGACACGTTCCGATCTGGCTTTCAAGAAACCGGGAGGGGGGTTGGGTTACGAAGCGTTGCCTCGCCTTCTCGGCCAGGTACTGGCCCACGCGCTTCCCAAAGATCATTTCATGGAACTCAATGATGTCCGTTGCCCGTAAAATCCTTGTTGCCATCACCGCCCGTCCCAGTTATTCCCGAATCCGAAGCACCCTGCAAGCCTTGAATCGACTGGAACGGGTTGATTTACATTGCCTTTGTTCCGGTTCTGCACTTTCTGACCGACATGGCCGGGTGGCTGACCTGATCCGCGAAGACGGATTTCATGTGGCAGCGGAAGGGGAGACGCTGGTTCCGGGAAATGACCCTGGGCGGATGGCGGAAACGACGGCGCAGACCATTTTATTTACGACGCGCCACCTGGAGACCCATCGTCCCGATTGGGTCATCACCATCGCCGATCGCTATGAGACGCTCGGGACGGCAGTGGCTACGTCCTATTTGGGGATTCCCCTGATTCATGTGCAAGGTGGGGAAATCACCGGAAATATCGATGAGCGGGTACGTCATGCCGTGACCAAGTTATCCGACATTCATCTGGTGGCCAATGCCCAGGCGGCAGCGCGTCTCATGCGCATGGGGGAACACCCGGACAGTATCTATGTGACCGGATGTCCCTCCATCGATCTGGCGCGGGAAGCCTGCCAGATCTCTCTGGATGACCTGGCACTGGCGCTGGTTGGGCAGGAGGGATTGGATCATTTCGACCTCGAGGGCGAATTCATCATGGTATTGCAGCATGCGGATACCACGGAGCATGAGTCCAGTTATCGCCACATGATGATGACCCTGCAGGTGGTCAGCGCCAGTGGTTTGCCTTTCGTGGTCTTCAACCCCAACAGCGATGCAGGATCGGAAGCCACCTCCCGGGCAGTGACCGATTTCCGGCGCGATCATCCTCATGCGCCCATGGGAATGATCACCAATCTGGAAGGGCGCCTGTTCTTGCGTTTATTGCGTCAGGCGCGCTGCTTGATCGGTAATTCCAGTGTGGGGATCCGCGAATGCGCTTTTCTGGGTACGCCGGTGGTGAATCTGGGCGAGCGTCAGAATGGGCGGGAACGTGCCAGCAACGTGCGCGACAGCCCCTGGAAACCCCAGGCCATGGCACAGGCCCTGGCCTACCAGTTGCAACAGAGTTATGCCGGGAGCCAGATCTACGGTTCAGGTCACTCGGGAGAGTTGATGGCTGATATCATTGCCCATCTGCCTCTCCCCCGTAAAAAGCGCTTTCATGACCCCGCCTGATTCGACGGGAATCCGGCGGTTCAGTGGTTCAGATGCCAGATGTTTCGGGCGTATTCCTGAATGCACCGGTCGCTGGAGAAAACCCCCATGTGTGCAACATTGAGGATGGAGCGCCGGGTCCATTCCGTGGGGTTGCGGTAGACATCGTCCACCCGTTCCTGGGCGGCGATGTAGGCTTCGTAATCCGCCAGCAGGAAAAATCGGTCGCGGGTGGTGAGTTCTTCCACGATGGGCGCGAAGCGATGGGGCTGGTCGGGGGAAAAATACCCCTGGGCCACCATGTCCAGGACTTGGCGTAACTCATCGTGGGTATGGACCAATTCCTGTGGGTGGTAACCGCTTTTTTGAAGTTGTGCGATCTGCTCGGCAGTCTCTCCGAACACGAAGAAGTTATCCCATCCCACGGCTTGCCCAATTTCGATGTTGGCTCCGTCCAGGGTCCCCAGGGTGAGGGCGCCGTTGAGCGCCAGTTTCATGTTGCCCGTTCCTGAGGCCTCGGTACCGGCAGTGGAGATTTGTTCCGACAGTTCGGCGGCAGGAATGAGACGCAGGGCAATGGTGACATTGTAATTGGGAATGAAGACGACCTTGAGCCGGTCGTTAACCAGGGGGTCGTTGTTGACGACTTCGGCCACGGCGTGGATCAGGGCAATGATGCGCTTGGCTGCGACGTAGCCGGGGGCCGCCTTGCCGCTGAAGATGACGGTACGAGGGACCATGTGATCACCTTGTCCCGAACGCAAGCGATTGTAGCGGGTGATGACCCCCAGTACATTGAGCAGTTGACGCTTGTATTCGTGAATTCGTTTGACCTGTACGTCAAACAGGGTCTCGGGATCGAGCGTCATGCCGTGGCGGTGGAGCAGATATGTGGCCAGGGCCTCTTTATTAGCCTGTTTCACCGCTTTGAAACGATGCTGGAATGTTTCATCGTCGGCCCGATGGGCCAGTGCCGAGAGTTGGGACAGATCATTTTTCCAGGCTTCGCCCAGAGTCTCCGAAAGCAGGGCCGAAAGACGGAAATTGGCTTCATTGAGCCAGCGTCGTGGCGTGATCCCATTGGTGAC
This sequence comes from Pseudomonadota bacterium, assembly GCA_021796835.1. Classification (GTDB taxonomy): domain Bacteria; phylum Pseudomonadota; class Gammaproteobacteria; order Burkholderiales; family Ferrovaceae; genus Ferrovum. Next base: position 63,887 of record JAKABO010000001.1, read on the forward strand.
ATTGAGGATCTTGCCCGGATAGAGGGCATCGAATTCGGCAAAGGTCGTGGTCTTGAGCAACTGGGTATGTAACTGGGCGACCCCGTTGACATGATGGCTTCCGACGATGGACAGATGAGCCATGCGGACACGCCGCCCGCCTGTTTCGTCGATGAGTGAAAGGCGCTGCAGTATGCTGGGGTCGCCGGGATGATGGTGGCGTACTTCTTCAAGCAGGCGGTGGTTGATTTCATAAATCAGTTGCAGATGGCGGGGCAACAGTTTCTCCATCAAGTCAACGCTCCATGTTTCCAGCGCTTCGGGCATGATGGTGTGGTTGGTATAGGAAAACAGGCGGGTTGTGAGGTTCCAGGCCGAATCCCAGTCCCAGTGATACACGTCCAGCAACAGGCGCATCAGTTCCGGGATGCACAGGCTGGGGTGGGTGTCGTTGAGCTGGATGGCTACCTTGTCGGCCAGCCTGCTCAGGTCGGGATGATGATTCAAATGGCGCTGTATGATGTCCTGCAGGGAGGCGCTGACAAAAAAGTATTGTTGTTTGAGGCGCAACACCCGGCCTTCCATGCTGGAATCATCGGGGTACAAGACCATGGAAAGATTTTCGGAGTCGTTCTTGTTGGCGACGGCCTCCATGTAATCGCCTTCATTGAAGTAGCGCAGATCGAATTCATGGGTGCCTTTGGCTGACCATAGGCGCAAACTGTTGGTGGTTGGGGTGGCATGTCCGGGGACGGGAAGATCGTAGGCCAGAGCGAGGACGACTTCAGTATCCACCCAGTGATAGCGGGCTACGCCGTCTTCTTCGCGGTAGTGGGTGACTTTTCCGCCAAAGTGAATCTCGTAACTGATTTCGGGACGACGGAATTCCCAAGGGTTGCCAAAACGCAACCAGTTATCCGGACGTTCGATTTGCTCGCCATTTTCGATGTCCTGATGGAACATGCCGTATTCATAGCGAATGCCATAGCCACAGGCCGGGTAGTCCAGGGTGGCCAGGGAATCCATGAAACAGGCGGCCAGGCGTCCCAATCCCCCGTTGCCCAGGCCCGCATCCTCTTCCACGGCGCGGATCGATTCGAAGTCCACCCCCAGATCGGCCAGACATTCCCGGCAGGTGTCGAGCAATTCAAGATTGTAGAGGCTATTGACCAACATTCGGCCGAGGAGAAACTCGAGGGAGAGGTAATAGACCCGTTTGCCTTCGTGCCGGTGAAGCTGCTCCTGGGTCTGAATCCAGTTTTCCGTCATGCAGTCGCGCACGGCATGGGCAACGGCCATGAACCAATCATGGTGAGAGGCCTTGTCCCGGGTCTTGCCGACAGTAAAGAGCAGATGATTGGAAATGCTACGCTGGAGCGACACTTTGTCCAGTCCGGGGCGATCGTGGGGAAGGGGCGGGGTTGAAGCACGTTTTGCCATGGAACACCTCTTGTGGATAGGGGGAAGCGGCCCCCATGGTAATCCTAGCATTTCTGCAGAAGTGTTTCATTCTGTGACGGGTTTGATGGAAGTTTCACCCTTCGGCAAGTACCTTCCCTGGTCCGGGTCACGGGCGGCTCAGGGACCTCGAAACAGGACGGTGGGGTCGAGCACCAGCATGAAGTTGAGGATCATGATGGCCAGAATCGAGAAGAGAAAATGGCCCCGGGCCCAGGATTTCAGGTGGGGATGATGACGGGTTTTCCAGGTGGTTCCCAGCCAGCCCCCGCCCACCGTCAGCATCACAAGCAGGTAGGCTGGCCCGGTCAGCCCCTGGAAGAAAGGCAGCAGGGTGGCCAGCAGAAAGGCCCCAATGTAGTAGGGCATACGCTGGCGCACCACCTCTTCGCCGTGCGTGATGGGCAGGAGACGGAGTCCGGCCCGGCGGTAATCCTCGAGGTGCAGGAGTGCGATGGCATGGGCATGGGGGATTTGCCACAGGCAGAAGATCAGAAACAGGAACCAGGCGCCCGGCCCAAGATGGTGGGTGACGGCCGTGTAGCCCATCAGGGGAGGGATGGCTCCGGCGATGCTGCCGACCCAGACACCCAGCCAGGAGTGACGTTTGAAGTACAGGCTGTACAAGCCAACATAGACGAAAAAGCCGGTCAGGGAAACCGCCAGGGTCAGGAGATTGGTGTAGTGTCCCAGCACCCAGGCGCCGCTGCCCAACAACAGGGTGCCCCAGGCCAGGGCTTGCGTGGGGGTGATTCGCCCCTGAGTCAGGGGACGCTGTCGGGTACGTTGCATGAAGGAGTCGATGTCCCGGTCGATGAGGTTGTTGAAGACGCAGCCCGCGCTGAGGATCAGGGCGGCGCCCCAGAGGGTGGCATCGAGCAGGGACCAGGTGACCTGTCCTCGGGCGGCCAGGCCAAATCCCCCGACCACGGAAACCAGATTGGCCAGCACGATGCCCGGCTTGATCAGGGACAGGAGGTCCCGCCGGGAAGGGGCGGCCTTGAAGGCGAGGGTGTTCATTTTCTAGGGGTCCATCCCCGACATCATGTGCAGGTTGGCGTTGTGCATGATCCATAGCGTGCCGCCCACCAGCAGAGTGACGATGAGGAGGGTATAGAGGAGGGGGAGCAGGTGCCAGAGTTGTTCGGAAGAGGTATCCACGTGCAGGAAAAAATAAATCTGGAGGATGATCTGGAGAATGGCCAGCAGGGCGAGTGTTCCGAACAGGAGTGAAGACTCCAGGGGGGGGCCATAGAGAACCAGTCCGAAGGAGGCCAGGGTCAGGAACAGGGAGGCGGCAAATCCGCCCAGATAGGCGCGCAGGGAGCCATGACGGGCGACGGATGTCTTCATGAGCGGACTCCCATGAGGTAAACGAGGGTAAAGACGCCGATCCAGATCAGGTCAAGAAAATGCCAGAACAGGCTGAGTCGGATCAGGCGCGACTGAATGGGAACGGTGATCCCGCGGCGCCCGATTTGCAGGATCAGGTTGATCATCCAGAGCAGACCGATGGTGACGTGCAATCCATGGGTTCCCACCAGCGTGAAAAAGGCAGACAGAAAGCCACTGCGCTGGGGGCCATTTCCTGCGCTCACGAGGCGGATGAATTCATGGATCTCCATTCCGATGAAACCCAGGCCCAGCAAGGCGGTCAATCCCAACCAGTAGAGCAGACGAGTGCGGTCCTGGCGTTGCATGGACAACAGGGCAAAGCCGGTGGTGGTGCTGGATAGAAGCAGGCATAGGGTTTCGACGAAGACATAGGGGATATCGAAAAGATCCTTGCCGGTCGGCCCGCCGGCGAAATTCTTGTGAAGCACGGCATAGGTGGCAAAGAGCGCAGAAAAAAGGACGCAGTCCGTCATCAGGTAAAGCCAGAAGCCGAAGGTTGTGAGATCCACCGAATCGTGGTCCGGGTGTTCCCGAACGGGATTTCCGAGGTCCAGGAGGGGCTGGGCAGGGGTCATGGCAGGGGATTCCTCTCAAAGGCGAATTTTTGGAGGGACGGGTGTTCTTCCGTACCGGCGGCGGAAGTGCCAGAATGGCGCAATGCCGTTTCGATGGCGCGAACTGCCGACGCAGGGAGTTCCTCCTCGGTGTGTTCGTCCCAGGAGCGGGCGATGACGCAGCCGAGCAGGCCTGCCAGGGCAAGGATGGCCGACCACCACAGGTACCAGACCAGAGAGAAGCCCAGAACGAAGGTCAATCCCCCCATGAGGGGGCCCAGGCTGGAAGAGCGGGGCAGGAGGATGGCCTCATAATCCACCTCTTCCGTGTCTCGTGCCTGATTTTTCATGGCGAGGAAGGCATCCCGTGTGTGGATTCGGGGAATCCGGGCAAAATTATAGGCAGGTGGGGGAGAGGGAACGGACCATTCCAGCGTACGTCCATCCCAGGGATCTCCGGTTTCGTCGCGCAACTGGGCGCGGTTACGAATGCTGAAGGTGAGTTGCAGGATCTGGCACAGGATGCCCCCGAAGATGATCAGGGTCCCGCTCAAGGCCACCACCAGATAGGGTTGCCAATGCGCATTGTCATAGTGGAGAAGGCGCCGGGGCATACCCATGAAACCCAGGGCATACAGGGGCATGAAGGCAAGGTAGAAGCCGACGATCCAGAGCCAGAAGGCCCGTTTGCCCCAGGTTTCGTCCAGTTTGAACCCGAATACCTTGGGAAACCAGTAGGCATAGCCGGCAAAATAGCCGAACAGGGCACCCGGGATCAGCATGTTATGGAAGTGGGCAATGAGAAATTCGGAATTGTGCAGTTCAAAATCGGCGCCAGGCACCGCCAGCAGGACACCAGTCATGCCGCCGATACAAAAGGTGACGATGAAACCCAGGGTCCACAGCACGGGCGTGGTGAATTCGATTCGCCCCCGATAAAAGGTGAAGAGCCAGTTGAATACCTTGACCCCCGTGGGGATGGCGATGATCATGGTGGCAATCCCAAAGAAGGCGTTGACGTTGGCACCGGCCCCCATGGTGAAGAAATGGTGCAGCCAGACCATGAAGGAAAGCATGGCAATGGCGACGGAGGCATAGACCATGGAGGTGTAACCAAAGAGCCGTTTTCTGGAAAAGGTGGCTGCCACTTCCGAATAGATGCCAAAGGCCGGGAGGATCACGATATACACCTCAGGATGCCCCCAGATCCAGAACAGATTGGTGAACAGCATCAGGTTCCCTCCCCCGTGATTGGTGAAGAAATGCATTCCCGTATAGCGGTCCAGGGCCAGCAGGGCAAGAACCACCGTGAGGGCAGGGAAGGCCAGCATGATGAGTACATTGGTGACCAGAATGGTCCAGGAAAAGATCGGCATTTTCATGAGGGTCATGCCGGGTGCGCGCAGGCGCAGGATCGTCACAAAGAAGTTGATGCCGGTCATGAGGGTCCCCACTCCCCCCAGTTGCAGGCCCCAGATCCAGTAGTCCACCCCCGGGCCCGGACTGTAATATTTTTCCGAGAGGGGGGGGTATCCCGACCACCCTGCATGGGAGAAATTGCCCAATCCCAGAGAGAGCATGACCAGTGCGGCGCTGGAGGCCGTCAACCAGAAACTCACCGAGTTGAGAAACGGATAGGCCACGTCCCGAGCCCCGATCTGCAGTGGCACGATGATATTCATCAGGCCGATGAAAAAAGGCATGGCGACGAAAATGATCATGATCGTTCCATGGGCGCTGAAGATCTGGTTGTAATGGTCCGGGGGCAGGTAGCCCTGCGCACTGCCTTCGGCCAGGGCCTGCTGGGTACGCATCAGCAGCGCATCGGCAAAACCGCGCAGGAGCATGACCAGGGCCAGTACGACATACATGATGCCAATCCGCTTATGGTCGACGCTGGTGAACCATTCTTTCCACAAATAGGACCATTTGCCGTGGTACCAGATCAGGAATGTAATACACAGCAGGAGCATGGTGGAACCGCCCAGAGTTGCCATGATGATGGGGTTGTCATAGGGGATTTCGCGCAAGGTCAGACGACCGAAAATGAGTTCTTCCACGGGGTCAATCCTCGATGGCAGTCATGGGGGCGGGGGAATGAGACGTCATCGTCATCGGCCGGAGCGTGCTGTCCTGGGATAGGATGCGGTCGAAAAGGTCCGGTAGCGCCAGAGCGAAGAGACGGGGTGCCTCATTGATGGAAGGTTTTTCCAGGGCGGCAAAGGTGGCGCGATCGAGTACCTGACCGCCGGTTTCAACCTGATGAACCCATTGTTGAAATGCTTCACCGGAAGTCGCCACGGTTTCAAACATCATGCCGGAAAAACCCTGCCCGCTGAACTGGGTGTTATAGCCCTGAAAGATGCCGGGCTGGTCGGCGATCAGATGCAGGTGGGTTTTCATGCCGGCCATGGCGTAGATTTGTCCACCCAATTGCGGGATGAAAAAAGAACTCATCACCGCATCGGACGTCAGGCTGAAGTGAACGGGGACACCTGTGGGAATGACCAGTTGATTGACGGTGGCAATGTGCCACTCCGGGTAAATGAACAGCCATTTCCAGTCCATGGCCACCACTTGTACTTCGAGCGTGGGTTGCCGCGAAGCGATGGGTCGATAGGGGCTCAGGGCATGGGAGGATGTCCAGACGAGGTAGCCCAGCACGGCTACGATCAGGGTCGGGATGGTCCAGACCACCCCTTCGATGAGGATGGAATGATCCCAGTCCGGATCGTAGTCTGCCCGCGGGTTGGAGGCGCGGTATTTCCAGGCGAACAGAAAGGTCATGAGAATGACGGGAACTACCACCAGCAGCATCAGGCCCAGGGCCGTCAGAATCAGGGTTTTTTCGTGGCCGGCAATCGTGCCGCGCGGGGTCAGCACCGCCCATTGATCTCCGCAGTTCCCGGTACACGCCCATAACCAGGAAGGGCAAAGCAACAGCGCGCCTGTCCATGGAATGATCCATTTCTTCATCGATTCCTCCCTTGGCTTCCGTGGAGTTTAACAGGCCACCTGCCGAAAAATGACTACCCGCCATGATCTCAGAAGGGGGGTGTGCCAGTTGTATCAAATCCTTTTCGGGACACAGCACGAAGTCCGACGGGCTTCTGGCGAATGGTTTATACTGCATCCCTTGATACAGGTGCCACTGTGCGCGTTATCGCGTCCAGAGGTGAAACGGGAAGTTCGGTGAATGCGGGAAGACCCTGCATGATTCCGGCGTAGCCCCCGCTGCTGTAATCCTGAGGAGTACCTGAGAGCCACTGCGCCGTTGAGGGTGTGGGAAGGTGGGTGCTTCGTCGAAGGTAAGCCAGAAGACCGGCCTGTATTCATTGAAGTGTTGTAGCCACGGGGTGTGGGCGGTAACGGGTCAGGCGAAGGCTGGGTTCTTTGCAATGGCTTGAAGATCAGGGATGTCTGCCGATCACTCGGTATTCCTGCCTCACTCCCTTACTGTCTTGATCATATAAGGGAATCGTCATGCATATCGAACCAGGTTATATTTCTTCCGCCAAAATCGCCGTGGCGAACGTGACGGCACTTGGGGTTTTGGGCAGTCAGAGTCTTGCTCTGCTCCGCCAGCCCACGATGGTGATTCGTACCGCCATTGCGGCGGTTTTTTTCACTCTGTTCATGCAGATGTACCACCTCCCGGTCGGCCCCTCGGAATTGCATTTCGTCGGGGCCATGCCCATCTACCTCATCTTCGGCTTCGTGCCGACCCTGTTGGGTTTTGGCCTGGGCCTGCTCCTGCAGGGGCTCCTGTTCGTTCCCACGGACCTCGTGCATTTGGGGGTGAATACCCTGTCGCTGGCCATACCTCTGGTGCTGCTGCATGGCACGGTGGGACACCGTTTGAAAACGGCCGATCTCAAAACCATTCTCAAACTCGATGCGCTTTATTACAGTGGCGTGACCTTGATGGTGGGGTTCTGGCTGTCGCTCAGCGAGATTCCCACACCACTTTCGGCCTGGGCCACCTTTGCGGCCTCGTACCTGGTCTTGGTCCTGATCGAACCGGTAGTGACCTGGACCCTGCTGGTTGCTTTCAAAGGCCATCGGGACTCCCCCATTGCCCGCCACTGTCTCGAGTATCGTGTTGAAGCTCTCGTGCGCTGAGCATTGGACGTTGTCCGGGGCATCGGATTCTTTCAGGCAAGGTTGGGAATCCCATGGCAGGTAAGGTATGGTTCGTTGGGGCGGGCCCCGGGGATCCCGAACTTCTGACCTTCAAGGGGGTGAAGTTGCTGCAGCAGGCAGATGCCATCCTGTATGCAGGGTCTCTGGTGAATGAAGCGGCCACCCGTTACGCGCCCAGCCACTGCGAAATCCGGGATTCCAAGGGCATGACTTTGGAAGAGATTACCGCGTGGCTGATCGAACAGACGGCTCGCCACGTCACCGTGATTCGCCTCCAGACGGGAGATCCCGGGCTCTATGGCGCATTGGTGGAAATGGTGCGGGCGTTGGACGAGGCTCGGGTCGAGTGGTCGGTGGTGCCCGGCGTCTCTTCTGCATTGGCCGCTGCTGCCGCGGCAGGAGAGACACTGACCCTGCCGGAGGTGACCCAGACCGTGATCTTGACCCGGGTGGCAGGACGTACGCCGATGCCTGCCGGGGAAGATCTGGAGTCCCTGGCCGCACATCATTGTACCTTATGCCTCTTTCTGTCCATCACCCTCTTTCCCGAGATCCAGCGTGCTCTGCGCGCGGCAGGATGGGCGGAGGACAGCCCGGTGCTGGTGGTACAAAAAGCCAGTTGGCCTGGGGAAGAAAAGATCGTGCGGGGGACGTTGGCCGATATCCGTGAGCGGTGCCGACGGGAAAAAATTGGCAGTCAGGCCATGATCATCGTCAGTCCTGCCTTGGGGGCCCGGGGATGGGCCGAAATCAAACGTTCGAAACTTTACGATGGCGCGTTTTCCCATCGTTATCGCAAGGCAAGCAAGGAATCCGGAGATCTCTCATGAAGAATGAAACCATTTTGCTGGTGGGGCATGGTTCCCGGGAACGGAGCGGCAACCAGGAAATCGAATTCTTTGCGGAACAATGGCGCTGCCGCCAACCTCAGTGGAACATCGAGGTCTGTTTCATCGAATTTGCGGAGATTCTGGTCGAAGAGGGATTGAGTAGGGCAGCCCAGCGCGGTGGGCGGGTCGTGGTCGTCCCGCTTATTCTGAATGCGGCAGGTCACGTCAAAATGGAGATTCCGGAGCATATCGAGCAGGCGCGTCTGCGTTATCCGGCGGTGGAATTCATCTATTGCCCGCATCTGGGGGCGAACACCAAAATCCTGGCGATTCTCAAACGCAATCTGGCCCATGCCCTGGCCCAATTGGATATGCCGGATCCTCACAACACGGGGATCGTTCTTCTGGGGCGTGGCTCTTCGGACCGTGTGGCCAATGGCGAAGTGGCAAAAATGGCACGCTGGCTCTACGAGGAAGGCGTTCACCCCTGGGTGGATATCGCTTTTACGGGAATTACCTATCCCCGTCTGGAATCGGTGGTCCAACGGCAGGTCAAACTGGAGGCGCGGCAAATCGTCGTATTGCCTTTCTATCTGTTCACCGGTACGCTGATCGAGCGCATTCGCCGTCAGGTCGGCGCGCTCGAAGTACAATATCCGCAGGTGCGTTTTGCCTTGTCCAGTTATTTCGGGTTTGAGGAGGAGATCTATGCGCTGCTGGAGCAACGAATCCGGGAGGCGACGGATCCCGCCGCCCAGCACATGATGGAATGCGATGGCTGCAAATACCGTGAATTTTCTGCGGATCATGGACAGGGTGGCCATGTGCACGACCATCCTCCCGTGGTTGCTTCCGTCCAGTAGGTCCGGGCCATGAAAACTCCGATCATCACCGAACAACTCACCGATGCGGGACGGCGCATCGAACATGATTCCTTTGCCATCGTGGATCGTGAAGCAGGCCCCCATGCTTACTCCGATGCTCAATGGCAGGTGGTTCGACGCATGATCCATGCATCGGCGGATTTTGACTTCAACGGGTTGACCCGTTTTCATCCTCTAGCCATCGAGGCGGGGCTTCAGGCCATTCGAAGCGGGGCGCCCATCGTTGCCGATGTGGAAATGATCTGTGTGGGTCTGTCCAAACCGCGTCTGGAACATTACGGGATGCAGTCCCACCAGTTCATTTCTGATGAGGATGTGATCGTTCAGGCCCAAATCCAGCACACGACGCGCGCGGTTCAGGCCATGCGCAAAGCTCGGGCACGACAGTTGCTGGATGGGAGTATCGTGGCCATCGGAAATGCGCCCACCGCACTCCTCGAGATTTTGCGAATGGTGCGGGAAGATCAGGTCCGGCCGGCTCTGATCATCGGGATGCCCGTGGGTTTCGTCTCTGCGGCCGAATCAAAAAGCCTGTTGAGTCAGAGTACGGAATGCCCCTGGATACTCATCGAGGGCCGAAAGGGGGGATCCACTCTGGTGGTGGCCGTCCTCCATGCCTTGTTGGCTCTGGCTGAAGTCCACGCCGATCTTTTTTGAACCGCGTCCATGGACAAAAAACCAAAGGGCACGCGCAAGGGATTTACCACCGGCGCCTGCTCCGCTGCCGCCGCCCGGGCAGCGGTACTTGGGCTGATTCAGGGTTCGGTGCCGGGAGAAGTGGAATGTGACTTGCCCAATGGGGAGAGGGTCCGGTTTGCCGTATCCGAAGGGCAGTCGGATGGTTTTTCGGCCCATGCGGTCGTGATCAAGGATGCCGGCGATGATCCGGACGTGACGGACAAGGCCGCACTGACCGCGGATGTCCGGTGGTTGCCGGATGCGCCCGGGGCCGTACGCCTGAAGGGCGGCGAGGGGGTGGGTACGGTGACCATGCCCGGACTCGGACTGGAGGTGGGGGGGCCTGCCATCAATCCAGTGCCGCGCCGCAACATCGAGGCCAATGTGCGTCAGGTGGCGCAGGCGGTCCTGGTGCAGCAGGGCCTGGAGGTCTGTATCTCCGTGCCGGGGGGCGAGACTCTGGCCAAGCGGACATTGAATTCCCGTCTGGGCATTGTGGGGGGAATTTCCATTCTGGGGACGACGGGCATCGTGCATCCTTACTCGACGGCTGCATTTCGGGCCAGCGTCATCCAGGGTATCGAAGTGGCTGCCAATCAGGGACAGGACACGGTGGTGCTGACCACCGGAGGGAGAACCGAGAAGTTTGTCATGGGGGCCTTGCCCCATCTGGCTCCCGCCTGCTTCGTGCAGATGGGGGATTTTTTGAAATATGCGCTCGATACCGTGGTGAAGTGCAGGATTGCACGGGTCATCATTGGCGGGATGGTGGGAAAACTGACCAAGATCGCCCAGGGAGAAACCATTACCCACGCGAACCGCAACCCGGTGGACACGGATCTGCTGGCAGAGATTGCGGCCACGGTGGGAGCGCCGGCAGACGTGTGCCGCGCCATTCGGCAATCGGAGATGGCGCGTTATGCCAGTGAACGGATGGAGGAATTGGGGTTGACCGCAGAATTTTACGAAGCCTTGGGTCAACGGGTGATACAGACCTTGTATGGCCGTTATCCGGGGAAATTTGCCCTGCAGGTACTGATGTGCGATTTTGATGGTCATGAACTGGCACGGGTCTCCGGGGAGGATTGGCATGGATGAACCCTGTCTGGTGATCGGCGTACTGGACAACGGCGTGGAGGGATTGACCCCCGCCGCCCTCAAGGGCGTTCAGGAGGCGGATCTGGTCATTGGGGGAGGGCGGACCCTGGAATTGCTCCGGGCGCTGATCCGGGCCGATGCCGAGTGTCGGGATCTGACGGGGCGTTTGCCCCAGGTTCCCCAGTGGGTCGTCGAGGCTCGGCAAGGCCATCGGCGGGTGGTGATTCTGGCCAGTGGAGATCCCCTTTGCCACGGTATCGGGGGATATCTGGTGGAGAAATTGGGGCGCTCGGCGGTCCTCATCGAACCCAACCTTTCCTTGATCCAGATCGCCTGCGCCCGTTTGAAACAACCCTGGCAGACGTTGCGAATGGCCTCCGTGCACAGTCGTGATGCAGGCGAATGGCGTGTGGGGGCAGGTCCCGAGCATGGGCTCCATGGGGTGTTGCAAGTGCTCGTTCGAGAAAAACTGGTGGGGATTCTCACCAGTCCGGAAAACACGCCCGGACGGATCGCGCGCATGTTGCTGGCGGAGGGAGTGGCCGAAGATTTTGAGATGGCGGTGGCGGAATGTCTTTTGCAGGACAGGGAGTGCATTTACGACTGGATGGACGTCACGGCCGTGTCCCAACGTGTTTTTGCTGAGCCCAATGTCCTGTTGGTGCGGCGTTGCGCCGTTCCGGAGGATCCCTTGTTTGGTTTGGAGGATGCGCGTTTCGATCAACGCAAACCCGACAAGGGGCTGATCACCAAGCGCGAAGTTCGTGTGGTTTCCCTGGCACGGATGGCCTTGCAGCGGGACAGTGTGGTCTGGGACATCGGTGCCGGTTCGGGATCGGTGGGGCTGGAGGCGGCCCGGTTGTGTGTGCAGGGTCACGTTTATGCCATCGAGAAAAACACGGAGGATGCGGCCATCATCCTCAGAAATCGGGCCAGTTTACGGGTGACCAATTACACCCTGAGGCAGGGAAAAGCTCCGGAGGGCCTGGCGGAATGGCCCGATCCTGATGCCATATTCATCGGTGGTTCGGGGGGCGAACTGCGCGAGTTGATCCTGCTCTGCCTGGAAAGACTGCGTCCGGGTGGGCATCTGGTGATGAACTTCGCCACCCTGGAAAATTTGGGCACGGCTCTGGACTGTCTGGCGGCTTCTGCCACCGTGTGGGACGTCACTCAACTGCAGGCGGCGCGGAGTCGCCCCATTCTGGAGATGCATCGTTTGCAGGCCGAAAATCCGGTCTGGATCCTGTGCGCCGAAAAGTCGGTGCCTGCGGTGGGCAGTCCATGAGCGCGCGGACTTACGGACGGCTGTATGGCGCCTCCCTGGGCCCGGGGGATCCGGGTTTGATCACCCGGCAGGTTTGGGCGTTGCTGCAACGGGAGGACCTCTATTGGACCTATCCGGTGCGTCGCAAGGGCGCAGACAGTCATGCACTCGGCATCGTCCAGCGTGCCGGACGGGCGTTACCCGGCACAGGGGGCGCGCTGATTTTTCCCATGACCCACGATCCGGAAATTCTGGCCGGTTACTGGTTGCGGGCTGCGGAAGCGGTACTCGAGCAGTTACGAACGGGGCAGGATGTCGTGTTTCTGGTCGAGGGAGATGCTTCGACCTACTCCACCTTTGGTCACTTGTCCCGGACCGTACGGGCCCTGGAAGCGGAAGTGGTCATCGAAACTCTGCCCGGGGTTTCCTCCTACCATGCGGCGGCGGCCACTGTGGGCATGCCGCTGGCCGAAACGGATGAAACCATCGCCATCATTCCGGCCAGTTATGGGATCGATATGATCGAGCGTCTGTTGCTGGATTTCGATACCCTGGTTTTGCTCAAGGTCAAACCCCTGCTGGACGACATTCTGGACCTTCTCGAACGGCGTGACTTGTTGGCCCATGCGGCGTTCATCGAAAAGGCGGGCACGCCCCTGGAACGAGTGGAACGTGCGCTCACCCGTTTGCGCGGGCATAAGGTCAACTATCTATCCTTGATGCTGGTGCGTAACCCGGCGCGGGTGCGCGGGACGATCCTGCGCGGTTGCCGAAAAAAATCCTCTCTTCTGGATACTTCTGTTCATGAATAATATGACTACTCCCCATGTCGCGCTTGTTGCGATTACCAAACATGGTCTGGCTCGCGCCCTGACCCTGCTGCCCCGATTGCCCGAGGCCCATCTTGTGGTGACGGAGAAATTCGCTCCAGATCTTCCGCCGGCGTTGCCCCATCCGGTCAGGATCCTGTCCGGGGCGTTGAGCGGTCATATGGCGGACCTGTTTTCTGACTACGGTCAACTGGTTCTGTTCATTTCCCTGGGCGCCGTGGTGCGTCTGATGGCTCCTCACCTCAAATCCAAGGATGAAGACCCCGGGGTGGTGGTGATCGATGATGCGGCCCGCTATGTGATTCCCGTCCTGTCGGGGCATGTAGGAGGGGCCAATGCTTTTGCCTTGCATCTGGCCGAACTGCTGGGCGCCGAAGCCGTCCTGACCACTGCATCCGATGTGGGGAAAACCATCCCCGTGGACATTCTGGGACGCGAACTGGGTTGGCAGGTAGAGGCACCCAAGATCAACATTACCCGGGTTTCGGCCCATGTGGTCAACGGAGAACCCATCGCTTTCGTGCAGGAAGCCGGAAGCCGGCGATGGTGGACCCGTCCCACCCCCCTCCCTTCCAATATTCATCTATTCGATGCGTTCGAGCAGGTGGACCTGTCGTCGTTCAAGGCCGTGCTCTGGGTGACCCGGCGGGAAATTTCCGGGTCGGTGTGGGATCGTCTGAAGGAGCGGCTGGTCGTGTATCGCCCGCCTCTGGCGTAGCGGGATGAAAGTCATGGTGGGCGTGGGATGCGATCGGGACGTGGCGTTTGCCACCCTGAGCGAAGGCGTGCTGTTGGGCCTCCAGCGGGTTGGGCTGACGGAACGTGCCGTCGTCGGTCTGGCGACCATCGACAAAAAGAACGATGAAGCGGCCGTGCTGGCATTGGCCGAGGCGAAAGGCTGGCCGTTATTCTTTTTTGATGCGGCACAACTGTCCCGAGTCACCGTCCCCAATCCTTCGGAGACGGTGCGCCGGTATATGGGAACCCCGGCGGTGTCTGAAGCCGCCGCATTATTGGCGGCGGGGGTTGGAGTGGAAGGTCTGATCCTGGAAAAATTCAAACATCGTGGCGCGGACCGGAAACATGCCACGGTGTCCATTGCACTCATGAAAGAGAATTGAATGAAAACAGGAAAAATATTGATGGTGGGTTTTGGCCCCGGCGCCACGGAACATATGACCTATCGTGCGCGCGCGGCCATTGCCGAGGCGGACGTGGTCATCGGATATTCCACTTACATCAAGCTGGTGCAGGATCTCCTGGTCGGCAAGGAAATCATTCGCAAGGGGATGACGGAGGAGATCGATCGTTGCGTCGAAGCCTACGAGCAGGCATGCCAGGGCAAGACGGTCGCCCTGATTTCCTCGGGGGACATAGGCATTTACGGGATGGCAGGCCCCACCTACGAAGTCTTGCTTCAGGCAGGCTGGACGCCGGAAAGCGAGATCAGGGTGGAGGTCATCCCCGGTGCCAGTGCCTTGAATGCCTGTGCATCCCTGGTGGGAGCCCCTTTGACCCACGACTTTTGTTCCATTTCCCTGTCCGATCTCCTGACCCCCTGGCCGGTGATCGCCCAGCGCCTGCGGGCGGCTGCGCGGGGAGATTTCGTCATCGCCCTCTATAATCCAAAAAGTGGTCGCCGCACCCAGCAGATCGTGGAAGCCCAACGCCTGCTGCTGGAATACCGGGACCCCGGGACCCCCGTGGCCGTGGTCAAATCCGCCTACCGCCGCCGCCAGCATATTCAACTCGTTACCCTGGAAACCATGGCAGACCAGGAAATCGGCATGCTGACCACGGTGTTGATCGGAAACAGCAGTACCTTTGTGCGCGCTGGCCTGATGGTGACGCCGCGGGGGTATACCAACAAATACGAAGGATTGACGGGAGAGGCAAAACCCGGAGAACAGGCCGGGCGTTCCCTGACCCTGGGGTTGGAGGGCTGGAAGGAGTTTGTCCGGGTTTATCTGCAAACCTATCCGGACCACTCCCTGCGTCAGGTGGCGGACCATTTCGATGCGCCGTTCGCCCAGATTCTGGAGGCGATGGATGGAACCCCGGAAGACGATGCCCCGGATAGAGTGCTGGCCTGTCACTTTGCGCCGGCGGAACTCGAGCACCTTCTGCAGGAAATGCATCGATGGGGGAAACTACGTGCAGTGGTGCGCCATGGGGGGGCCGTTGCGGAACTCCTGATTTATGCCCGGGACTTAACTCTCGAGTCAGGTCGGCTGAATCTGATTCATGAGTATTTTCATCTGCATGTAGATGTGTCCTCGCTGGCCCATGGCTGGTTTGTACGGCAGGGGACACGTCAGGCCGGGATCTGTTTTACGGATGCGCACGGAGATTTCGTGGTGTCCTTTCTCCTGACCAAGGATGGAGAGGGACGGTGGTCGGCGGAGGAAGTGAAAAGTTTCTACCGTGCGTCGGCGACGATGGGAACGAAAATGGTCAAGGGAAAAGAAGGAGCAGGCGCATGAGTGAAGATACGGGTCATTCTCCGATCAAACCCGCCATTGGGAGTTACAAACGCCACGTATTGGTGTGTACGGGTCCGCGCTGTACCCTGCAGGGAGAGTCGCAAACCCTCTTTGACAGCCTTGGAGAAACATTCAAGGCGGCGGGACTCGATAAGGGCGCGCTGCGCGTCAAACGCACCCGGGTGGCATGTTTCGCAGCCTGCAAGGGAGGGCCCATTCTCTGCGTGCAACCGGATGGGGTGTGGTATTACAACGTCACTTCAGAGAATCTCGAGCGGATCGTCCAGCAACATCTGGTGGAAGGCAGGCCTGTGGAGGATCTGGTTTTTCACCAGCAGGCAAGAGATTGAGCCCGGTTCTCCTCACAGGAGGTGCGCTGCCTTGAAATGCCACTTGGCAGGGTCTTCGACGTTCAGGATGGCGTCACCGCATTTGCCCAGGTCGAGCATGAGCGGTTCGATGAAAACGTTCTGTCGGGTCGAATAGAATGCCTTTACCAAAGGTGTCATCAAACTGCCCGGATGTTGTTCCACGACGTAGGCCAGGCGTCCGGATTTCAACTGGACGAGCGTTCCTGAGGGATATAGCCCCACCGTTCGGACGAAGGCGTGAAAGACGGTGCGATTGAATTGGCCTTCCTGCCATTCGGCCATTTTCCGGATGGCCTGACCCAGTGCCCACCCTGTCTGATAACTGCGTTCCGAGGTGATGGCATCATAAACATCGCAGCAGGTGCCCATATTGGCATAGATCGAAATCTTTTCTCCGGGCAACCAGTCCGGATAACCTTTTCCATCCATTCTTTCATGGTGATGGGCACATACATCGAGGATGATTTCATCGTCGACGCCCAGGTTTTGCAAGAGGTGGTACCCCAGCAGGGGGTGAGACTTCATCATCTCGAATTCTTCGTCCGTCAGGCGGGCCTGTTTGTTGAGCAGGGGCAGGGGGAGCAGGGTTTTTCCGATATCGAGCAGCAGTCCGGCCATGCCCAGTCGTTTCAACAGACCGTTGTCAAACCCCATCTGTTTTCCCAGGGCAATCATCAAAGCGCAGACGGCCACTGCATGGAGATAGGGGTAAGTTTTTTTGGTCTTGGCGTGAAGAAGGCTGATGAGCGCTTCCGAATTACGCAGGACTGAATTGCAGATATCCTCGACGAGTTGGTGAGCGGCCATCAGATCGACCGGGATGTCCATGCGGGCTTCCGTCAGGAGGCTGTGGATGACACCGTGAGAGCGGGCATGAATGCCGCGCGCAAGAACCAGTTCATCCTCAAAACTGGTTTTCTGGGTGGCAACTTTGGTCGCCCTGGCTTCCTTGATCGTTTCCATCAACGATGACGGAACCGGAGAGGGGGCAGAGACCGGAACGGAAGGGTCCGTATCCCTCCCTTTGTCGGGATCGATCCACACCTCACGAATGCTGCTTTTTTGTAACGAGATCAAGTCGTTTCGGTCACTGATCACAAACGAGGATGCCCAAAAGGGATGATCCATCCAACTTCCGCAGATTTCATGGACAAACATTCCGATTCTCAGATCGTCGACGGATATCTTTTTCATGGGCATCAAGACCAGTGTAATCAACCGGGTCACCGTGCGCCGGACCTCACCCACTCTGGCTGGCAGGCGTACCGGAACCCTCCTCCATGGTACAGGATTTTAGGGGAGGAAAGCAGTCCGGGGAAGGGTGTCGCTGGAATAGGTCAGATAGGGGGCTCTACCTGAAAATCCGGTGAAATTCCTGGATCAGATGAGTGGAAAAGACCGGCGTAAATCCATCCAGGGAGAGCACGATCAGATAACCGAGTTTTCTCGCGTATCATTGGTCTTGACAAGTGGGCGCGCTTTGGGTTCCACTTGTTCGGGCAGGTGAAGCCATAACACATAGCGATGTAACCACCCACAAGGAGACAGTCATGAACAAAACAGGAAAAAGGATGTATGGCATGTTGTTTGCCGCACTCTGCGTTTTGCCGTTGGGGTCCTACGCAGCAGGGGGCGCGAGTATTGAAATCTTGTCCCCCAAACAGGGAGAAACCTGGACCACGGGTGCCCATGTGGTGAAGTATCAGGTGCACCCCAGTGCCAATGGAAACCACTTGCATGTGTATGTGGACCAACAGGACGAACCCATCATCAGCCACCAGATGAGTCACTGCCCTTGTTCGGAACAGTTGCCTGACCTGGGACCGGGAAATCACCGGATCACGATCAAGGAAGCCACAGCGAGTCACAGTTTGACCGGGGTAGAGAGCAGCGTTTCCTTCACGGTGAAATGAGGGTGATACATGGGCACCCTGCTCGAGTATGCACTCATTCAGGTGCTTCATAATTTTGGAGCCTTGCTGGTGGTCGGAATGAGTGGATACGGGTTCCGGGTTGCCCTGCTGCGTCAGTCGCCCTCCCGGACTCTTGCGCTTTTCGTCCTGTCTGCATGGCTGATGCAGGGGTTGACGGGGGCTACTTTTGGCTGGGTGACCTATCGTTCGGATCACCGATTTCCCGATATTCATGGGATTGCCGTGATTGCCCTCATGATCAAGGTATCCTGCGTGTGCGGCGGAGCGGGACTGATGGCCACCTGCCTGGGGTGGGGGAGTTCCTGGTCGGCCTCTCGCCGGATGATGGTCTGGGCGGGTTCCACCGGATTGGCCTGTCTGGCGTTGACGGCCGCTGCGTTTCTGCGTTGGTTTTCGTGACGGAGAATCCTGGAAGGGGAGGTTTTGTGAAAAAAACGATCATGTATGGGGTGCTGGCGCTGGTTCTGGCTTCCTGTGGGGAAAGCAATCCGCTCCTTGGAAAGTGGAAATCGGAGGCCGTGTTGGGTGCTTCCCGTACGCTGGAATTCAAACAGGACTCTGTGGTCACGACCTCGACCGCTTTTGGCGTTGACGAGAGCAGGGAGGAAAAGGTGAGTGGTTACCAAATCGAAAAAGAGGGGAACGGTCAGGAAAAAGTCGGAGTCTCCGTAAAAAAGGGCGACGAGACCGAAACAGTTTGGTACAAAGTCCTGAACCCGAATACCCTACAATTCGACGCTGGTCTGGTCAGCGTGACCTATCATCGTTTAGGCAATCAGTGAAAGGAGTTTCTTGATGACTGTAGAAACACTGCTCGATCAGTTGAAGTCCATGACAGCCATCGTTGCCGATACCGGTGACATTGAAGCGATTCGACACCATCAGCCGGAAGATGCGACAACGAACCCTTCGCTTTTGCTGAAGGCGGTTGCATTGCCCGAGTACCGTCCACTCATCGATGATGCAATAGCCTGGGCGAAAGCGCAGGGCAGTCAGGCGGAGCAGCAACTTCGCGATGCCAGCGATAAATTGGCGGTGGATGTCGGCCTGGAAGTCCTGAAGATCGTGCCGGGCCGCATCTCCACCGAGGTGGATGCGCGTCTTTCCTTTGACACGCAAGCCACTTTGGCCCGGGCAAGAAAATTGATCCGCCTGTATAACGAAGCCGGGATCGGCAACCAGCGGGTTCTGATCAAGATTGCTTCCACTTGGGAAGGCATCAAGGCGGGAGAAATTCTCGAGCATGAGGGCATTCATTGCAATCTGACCCTGATGTTCGGTTTTTCTCAGGCTCGTGCGGCCGCAGAGGCTGGCGTGACGCTGATCTCACCCTTCGTGGGGCGCATCATGGATTGGTACAAGGGTAAGGGCGCGGTTTTTACGCCGGAGGAAGACCCTGGCGTACAATCGGTTCGGAAGATCTACCAATACTTCAAGGAACATGGCTATCCCACCACGGTCATGGGGGCTTCTTTCAGAAATGTCGGCGAGATCGTGGCGCTGGCTGGGTGTGACCGACTGACGATCGGACCCAATTTTCTGGAAGAACTGCAGAACACCCGAGGCGTACTGACCCGCCGTCTGAAACCGATGGGGGAAGTCAAACCCCGTCCTCCTTCGATGACGGAAGCCGAATTCAGATGGGAAATGAATGAAGATGCCATGGCTACGGAAAAACTGGCAGAAGGCATTCGCGGGTTCACGGTGGATCAGATCAAGTTGGAAAAGTTATTGGCCGATCGACTGTAAGTTTTTGAACTTACGCCACCAGGATGATTCAAGAACCTCTGAGGGAGACGAGAGATGCAAATTATTCTCACCCGCCATGGCCAGGTCGAAGGTATCGATCCCCCGCGTTTTAGAGGTCGCATGGAGCTGGAATTGACCCCCGTCGGGCGTCAACAGGCTGCTGCCCTGGCCAGGGCCGTTGCCAGTCAGTTTCAACCGGATGCGGTCGTGACGAGTCCCCGGAAACGCTGTCAAGCCACGGGGGCCGAGGTCGCACGGGTATGTGGGGTTTCCACGCAGGTCCATGAAGGATTCGACGACTTCGACTATGGCCAGTGGCAGTGGAAGACACATGCGGAGGTGGAGGCGGAATTCCCGGCAGAGTTGGAGCGTTGGCAGCGTGCTCCCCAATGGATGCAATTTCCGGAAGGCGAGTCGTTACAGGCCGTTGCGTTGCGCACCACCGATGCTTTGCGTGCCTTGTTCGCCCGGCACAAGGGTCAGACGGTGGTGCTGGTGGCCCATGACAGCGTCAATCGTGTCATTCTGATGCAGGCGCTCGATCTGCCTTTGTCGGCCTACTGGCGGATTCAGCAAGAGCCCTGTTGTATCAACCTGCTGACTTTTGATGCGACGATGCAGATGAGGGTACTCCGGCTCAATGATGCCGCGCACTTGCATGCCCTGAACCGCGATCAGTAAGTGTCAGGAATTTTTATTTTTGGTGCGAAAACCTGATCGCTCCGCTTGGCAATCATCAATTTTCAGCCTCCCGCTAAAGTTTTCCAGAGGATTCCCGATAACCAGACTCAAGAGCAGTCATTCCGCATCATGGGTTAACGGCGCACTGGGAGTAGACACATGCGGACAGTGGGTATCTCCAGATGATCAAAGAGGAACCTCCGGCGGCGGGAATCAAGGCTGTACCTGAGACTGAATGGCAAGGGAAACTGCCGATTCGCAAATGGTTTGATAACCGCTCACTACAGAACAAGATCCAACTTCAGATTCAGCCCCTGTTGTTCCTGTTGCTGTCTGCGGCAACGTTCTTCATCTACCAACAGATGAAATTGAATATCATTTCCAGCGGGACGCAACGTGCAGAAGGCGTTGCCATGCAGGTCATCGATAGTGCCAATATGATGATGGTGGACGGGGCGATTCGCAATTCTGGCGACCGTCAATTGATGATCAAAAAAATTGCAGAAGGGCAGCGGTTGGATTCTCTACGGCTGCTGCGTACAGATCAGGTGGTCAGGCAGTTCGGCCCAGGATTGCCGGAGGAACATCTGGACGACCCGTTGGTGAAACAGACGATCGAGGATTCGGTCAGGGCCGGAAAATCAATCCCATATGTTTCGATCGAGCAGGTGAACGGCAAACCCATGCTGCGCGTCATCACGCCGTATCTTGCAAGCCATGATTTCCACGGCACAGATTGCCTGTCTTGCCATCATGTCAGGGCGGGTTCGGCCAACGGGGCCTCTGATCTCAGAATCGATTTGTCGGCAAATTTTGAAATCCTGCATACCGTGCTGAAGGAACTTGTCTGTGGGCAGATCATTTTGCAGATCCTCCTGTTTTTCATCATAGGACGGATTGCCGCTCTCAAGAACCAGCAACAGCAACTCGAATTGGCCCAGAGGCAACTGACCGCGTTGATCGAAGCCATCCCCGATGCGATTTTTCTGAAGGATGGAGAAGGACGCTGGCTGATTATCAACGATTCGGCCAAGCAGATGTTTCAATTGCACGACCTTCCCTGGCAGGGCAAAACCGAAATGGAGTTGGCGGATCTTCAGCCGGCATTCCGCGCGGCGCATGAAGGATGTCTGGTGGGCGATGAAAAGGCATGGCAAGCCGGGCATCTGTTGGTGGGCGAAGAAAGTTTTACCGTAGAGGATCAACATGTGGTCGTGGAAACGCGTAAGGTGCCGCTATTCGGAGATGAGGGGCAACGTAAGGAATTGTTGGTCATTGGACGTGATATCACGGAGCGCAAGCGGGCAGAGGCCGAACTTCGCGCACTCAAGGACGACCTGGAAATTCGCGTCGCGGAGCGGACGGTGCAACTCGAGGCCGCAAACAAGGAGTTGGAGGCGTTTTCCTATTCGGTTTCGCACGACCTGCGCACGCCCTTACGCGCCATAGACGGATTCTCCCGTATCCTGCTGGATGACTACACCGACAAGTTGGATGACGAAGGTCGTCGACTGCTCAATGTGGTGCGGGACAATACCGGCCGGATGGGACAACTGATTGACGACATCCTGAAATTTTCCCGCGCAGGACGAGTGGAAATAAATTTTTCCGAGGTTGACATGGAGAGGCTGGCTCACGAAGTTTTTGAGGAGTTGCGACCAGCCATGGATGGACATGAGGTGCGGGTGGAGATCGAGCACCTGCCCTCCTCGATGGGTGACCGCGCCATGATGCATCAGGTATTCGTCAACCTGCTGTCCAATGCCCTCAAGTTCAGCCGTTCCAAAGAGCCTGCCAGGATCAGGGTGGGCGCTTCCATCGGTCAGGGTGAAATCGCTTATCATGTGAAAGATAATGGCGCCGGTTTTGACATGCAGTACGTCGACAAACTGTTCGGTGTGTTCCAGCGTCTGCATGGCGTGAATGAGTTCGAAGGTACCGGCATCGGACTCGCCATCGTCAAGCGTATCGTCAATCGCCACGGTGGGCGGGTATGGGCTGAAGGCAAGGTCAATGAAGGCGCGACCATTTACTTTACTTTGCCGACAAATGGAGAGAGCGGATGAGTCATATGATGGAAGAAGTGGAAATTTTACTGGTGGAAGATAATCCAACCGATGCCGAATTGGCGATCAGAGCGCTGAAGGAAAAAAATCTTACCAATAAACTGGTGTGGGTCAAGGATGGTGCGGAGGCGCTGGATTTTCTCTTTGCGACCGGAGCCTATAGCGGGCGCCAGGTGGCGAATGGCCCCAAGGTCATCATGCTGGATTTGCGGTTGCCAAAGGTGGATGGTATGGAAGTGCTGCGCCGGGTCAAGGAAGATGAGCGGACCAAAACGATTCCTGTGGTGGTACTTACCTCGTCCAAGGAAGACAGGGATGTGGCAGAGAGTTATCAACTCGGCGTCAACAGTTACATCAGCAAACCAGTGGAGTTCAACGAATTTGCCAAGACGGTAGCCGAGTTGGGGCTTTACTGGCTGCTGGTAAATCACCCGCCGGTTACGAAGTAGTCATGGAGGTGGGGGACATGACCCACGAATTGCATGTCTTGATGCTGGAAGACACACCTGCCGACGCGGAATTGACCGGGCGTGAACTGCGCAAGGCCGGTATTGTTTTTACTTCGATGCGTGTGGAAACGCGGGATGCATTCATTCGGGCGCTCGATGAGTTTCATCCGGACGTTATCCTGTCGGATTACAGCCTGCCCAATTTCAATGGCATGGCAGCACTGGAGATCGTGCAGTCCAGTCATCCTGAAGTGCCGGTGGTCATGGTTACCGGTGCGCTTTCCGACATCGAGGCGGTGGAGTTGATCCATGCCGGTGCCAAGGATTATGTGCTGAAAGACCGACTGGCCAGACTGGCTCCTGCCGTCCAGCGGGCGTTGCTGGCAGAGCAGGGAGCCCGTGCGCGAAGAATGCTGGAAGCGCGCAACGAACGTCTGACGAAATTTTACAAGGCAATCAGCGAAGTCAATCAGGCCATTGTTCGGATGGATGAAGAGGCCTCCCTGTTCCCGCTGGTGTGCAGGATGGCGGTGGATTTTGGTGGCATGAAGATGGCCTGGATTGGACAATTGAATGAAGCCAATGGGGTGATCGAACCGGTGGTGAGTTATGGGGAGGCCGAATACCTGAACGGTCTCGTGATTTCCTCAAAGGAGGATCGGCCTGAAGGGCGCGGACCATCCGCCATTGCATTTCGGGAAAATCGCAATGTGGTCGTCAACGACTTCAAGTTGGACGATATCTCGGCACCATGGTGCGCGCGCGCGTTGCACTACGGCTGGGGGTCGAGTGGCTCCTTTCCGATTCCGCGCTCTGGAAAACCGTTCGCGGTATTCACCGTTTACCATTCCCATGCAGGCGCATTCGATGCTGAGATGACCGGGGTTATCGATGAAATGTCGCGCGATATCTCATTTGCGCTGGACAGTTTCGATCGGGAAAATGAGCGCAAGCGAGCCGAGCAGGAACTGCATATCGCCGCTACGGCTTTCGACACTCAGGAAGGTATCGTGATTACGGATCGGAACAACCGTATCATCCGTGTCAATCGCGCCTTCACCCGTTTGACTGGCTACAGCGACACTGAGGCGATAGGCCAGACACCGGCCATGCTCAAGTCTGGGCGACAGGATGCGACTTTTTATCGCAGTCTGTGGGAAACCCTCATTCGTGACAAATACTGGCAGGGGGAAATCTGGAACCGGCGCAAGGATGGTGAGATTTACCTGGAGTGGCTGACCATTACTGCCGTGATCGATGAAAATGAAGAGGTGACGCATTATGTCGGGGTATTTTCAGACATTACGCGCCACAGGGAGGCAGATGAAAAAATCTACCGACTTGCCTTCTACGATCCACTCACCCTGCTACCCAACCGTCGTTTGTTGCGCGACCGTTTGCAGCAGGCACTGGGGTTCAGCGCACGCCACAAGAGCCATGGCGCAATTTTGTTCATCGATCTGGATAACTTCAAGATACTCAACGATACTCGAGGACACGATGTCGGCGATTTACTGTTGGTCGAGGTCGCCAAATGTCTCCAGAATTGTGTGCGCAGCGATGATACGGTTGTCCGCCAGGGAGGGGACGAGTTCGTCGTCCTGCTCGAGGACCTGAACGAAGATGTCCAGCAAGCGGCGGCGGCGGCACGGGATGTCGGGGAGAAAATTCTTGCAGCCATCAACCAGCCCTTTGTTCTTCAAGGGGTCGAATATCACAGTTCATCCAGCATCGGCATCAGCCTGTTTTGCGGCGATGGTGTCGGTCTGGACGACCTGCTCAAATACGCCGATACCGCGATGTATCAGGCCAAGACCTCGGGACGCAACACCTTGCGATTTTTCGATCCTGCCATGCAGACCGAACTGGAATTGCGCGCCGTCATGGAGGCGGACCTGCGCCAGGCGCTCTCACATCAGCAATTCGAACTCTACTATCAGGTACAGGTCAACGAACATGGTGTGATGGGTGCCGAAGTTCTGCTGCGCTGGCAGCACCCCAGGCGGGGGCTGGTTTCTCCCATGGAATTTATTCCGCTCGCCGAGGAAACAGGTCTCATTGTACCGATCGGGGAATGGGTGTTGCAAATGGCTTGTACCCAACTCAAGGCATGGCAGGCTGATCCACTTGCCCATCAGTTACACCTTGCCGTCAATGTCAGCGCGCGGCAGTTCCGTCAACCCGACTTTGTCACAAAGGTGCTTGGTGTGCTGAAAAAAGTTGGCGTTGATCCACTCAAACTTGGACTTGAACTTGAACTGACCGAGTCTCTGATGTTGTATGACATTACAGACAGCATCGAGAAAATGCAGGCGCTGCGCGATGTCGGGATCCGTTTCTCGCTGGATGATTTCGGCACGGGGCAATCTTCCTTGTCCTATCTCAAGCGCCTGCCACTGGACCAGATCAAGATCGACCAGAGTTTTGTGCGCGGCGTCGCCACTGATGCCCATGATTCAGCGATTGTTCAAACCATCATCGGGATGGCCAACAATCTTGGACTGAAAGTCATTGCCGAAGGCGTAGAGACGGAAAAGCAGCGCGATTTCCTCGAACGCAATGGCTGCTATGCACACCAGGGTTACCTGTTTGGCAAGCCCGTACCGATCGATGAATTTCAGGATTCATTGTCCCGGTTGCATCGCTAAAGATGGTGGGCCCCCTCGGAGTCGAACCGAGCACCAACAGATTATGAGTAAGCAATTCAATCTATGCTACATTGATAATCAACAAGTTATAATTTGCCTCACGCGCAAGTACTCGGTGCTTGATGCGCTCGGTCACAAAAGGCGCGTTGATTGTCCTTGAGCCGTGAGAAGTGCCACCGCCTTCTTATCGAAGGAAATGAAGGTTTCTCCACCAAGCCAGTTGCCCTCGTAGGCAATAACACCATCGGCAAAATCTCCGCCCGCGTCGAGCACCCGCAGGCCAGCCTCTACGGCCGGCCGGTTCACCTCCACGTTCGCAGCGGCAAGTAGTGCGCGGATCGCGCTGGCCGCGTCGGCTTGCTGGAAGCCATATACCCGGAGCAGCACCCAAACAAATTCGCATAGGCACGGCGTTGCTACCGCGATCAACTCGGCGTCGGTCAAGACTGTAGCAGCAACGTCCCCTTGCTCGGGATCGTCGCGCACAACAGCACGCACAAGGACATTGGTATCTACTGCGACCTTCATTTCTTG
The DNA here is from genome assembly GCA_021796835.1 of Pseudomonadota bacterium. Taxonomy (GTDB): domain Bacteria; phylum Pseudomonadota; class Gammaproteobacteria; order Burkholderiales; family Ferrovaceae; genus Ferrovum. The sequence goes on from JAKABO010000001.1 coordinate 89,918, forward strand.
CCTGCCCACCCTTGCGCAGCCGCCTCGTTGATTTCTTCGATGGTGGCTACCTTCTGCGTCCTGCCCGAAAGTAGGCCGACGAAACTGGATATCGTCCCAGCGGGCCGCGCCGCCTTGAGTACGCCCCGACCATCTGGCAGTAAGTCCAATTCGATCTTGTCGCCTGGCCTGATGCCCAAGTGTTGCAGTACGTCCTTCCGAAACGTCACTTGTCCCCGTGCGGTAACAGTCAATGTGGTCATGGCGTTGTGCCCTCGCAATCTCGCAGGTTGATGCTTTGTAGAGTAATGCAAAAGCACCTTACTGTCAATATCCGTCAAACGATCATTAACCGGCCAAGCCGGACACTAATTTCCCGCCAATAATTTTTATAGAACCAATAACACATTGTAACTATTTGATTTATTGGTGGGCCCCCTCGGAGTCGAACCGAGCACCAACGGATTATGAGTCCGCTGCTCTAACCAGGCATGAGCTAGGGGCCCGGTTAACTCAACTTTCCGAATTTTCTATGAAACTACGCAGTCGTTCCGAACGCGATGGGTGACGTAACTTGCGCAGTGCCTTGGCTTCAATCTGACGGATGCGTTCCCGCGTCACATCAAATTGTTTGCCCACCTCTTCCAGTGTATGGTCCGTACTCATTTCGATGCCAAAACGCATTCTCAGCACCTTGGCTTCCCGTTGCGTCAGAGAGTCCAGAACGTCCTTGGTGGCATCGCGCAAACTGGCATAGAGGGCAGAGTCGGCCGGCGCGACGGTCGCATTGTCTTCGATGAAATCACCCAGATGGGAGTCGTCGTCATCTCCAATGGGCGTCTCCATCGAAATGGGTTCTTTGGAAATTTTGAGGATCTTGCGAATCTTGTCCTCGGGCATTTCCATTTTTCGTGCCAGTTCGGAGGCATCCGGTTCCAGTCCGGTTTCCTGCAGAATCTGGCGGGAGATGCGGTTCATCTTGTTGATGGTTTCAATCATGTGCACCGGAATCCGGATGGTACGGGCCTGATCGGCGATGGACCGGGTAATGGCCTGACGGATCCACCAGGTGGCATAAGTGGAGAACTTGTAACCACGCCGGTATTCAAACTTGTCCACTGCCTTCATCAGACCGATATTCCCCTCCTGGATCAGGTCAAGGAATTGCAAGCCGCGATTGGTGTATTTCTTGGCAATGGAAATGACCAGACGCAGGTTGGCTTCGATCATTTCCCGCTTGGCGCGGCGCGCACGAGCCTCTCCGGTGGACATCTGGCGCGCTATCTCCTTGAGGTCTCGGATGGGGATGCCCACTTCCCTTTGCAGCGCAAGGATTCGTTCCTGTTCTTCAACGATCGCATACTTGAAACGCTCCAGGGCCGCGCTGTGACTCCGCTTGGCGCTGATTTCATCACTCAACCAATGCAGGTTGACCTCATTCCCGGGAAAGGATTTGATGAAATAGTTGCGTGGCATCCCCGCGGAACTGACGCAGAGGTGCATGATGTTGCGTTCGTGGGCCCGGACCCTGTCCACCAACCGGCGCAGGCTACTGCACAAAAATTCCACCTGTTTGGCCGTGAAACGGATGGCCATGAGTTCCGTCGAGACGGATTGCTGCAATGATTTATATTCCTCGCTGGCATGTCCTGCGCTGGCAAGGGTCTGCTGTAATTGCCGATTGAGTTCACGGACTCGGGAAAAGCGGATCAGGGCTTCAGTTTTCAGGTGCTCGAGATTGGCGTTGGATGCATTGGCATCTTCGTCTGCCTCTTCGTCTTCATCCTGGGTGAGGTCGATCTCGGCATCTTCGGTCAGTTCTTCGTCCGAAAGGAGGGCGCCATCGCTGTCGATCAACCCGTCGATGACCTCGTCGATTCGCAACGTTCCCGCAACCACGGAGTCCACCAGGGCCAGGATTTCATCGATGGTGGAGGGGCAGGAAGAGATTGCCTGGATCATGTGCTTGAGGCCATCTTCGATGCGCTTGGCGATCTCGATCTCCCCTTCTCGGGTCAGCAATTCCACTGAGCCCATTTCGCGCATGTACATCCGCACGGGATCCGTGGTCCGGCCAAAATCCGAATCCACCGTGGACAATGCGGCCTCTGCTTCTTCCACCACATCCTCGTCGGCCATGGGCGGAGGCGCTTCCGACATGAGCAGTTGCTCGCTGTCCGGCGCTTCGTCATACACCGCAATACCCATATCGTTGATCATGCCGATGACGGACTCGATCTGATCCGAGTCGAGCATCTCATCGGGAAGATGATCGTTGATTTCAGCGTAGGTGAGAAATCCTCGGTCTTTTCCCAGTACGATGAGATTTTTGAGCCGGGTGCGTTGCGCGTCGACGTCGGACTGTCGCGCTTCGGGTTTATCTGCAGCCATAGGCGATCGTACTCCTGTCAGGCAGAATCGTTAAAATAACAGAGGATTATAGCCCATTATCGAGAACCCTTCCAGTCACTGTGCCAGACGATTGAGCGTCAACCATTGCAATCGTTCCTTTTCCTGTTGATTCAGGGGGCGACTCTGCGCCAACTGGAGCAGAATCCTGGCCTCCTGTTGACGTCCCATGCTCTGCCAGCGTTTCAGGCCATCCTGATAGACCAGGACCAGTTCCTCCGTTGGAGTATCCTGCAGGGTCAAAAATTCCCTTTTCAGTACGGCTTCGATCAACTTTTCTTCATCCTGGGCGCGGAAATGTTCGAGAATGTGCGATAGATTGGGAACGGGGTCCTGGTGGCGCAGATAACTGGCCAAATGGTGTAGAGCCTGTGCCTCGGGAAGGAGCGGGGTTTGGGTATCCTGGTCGGGAATGCCAACCTGCTGGGCAAAGGCGGGTTCGACCAGCAGACAGGCCATCAACTGATGGGCAATGGAACTGGGCGCCTGACGCGGGCGAAGGGGGGGGCGTGAACGCGGTTGAGGGGATTGAACCGCGGGAGCAGCGGTGGTTCCGAGAAACGAATTCAACTGGTCCGGGGTGATTTCCAGCCATGCGGCCATCAATCGCTTCAGTGAGAAGGTGAGCCAGGGGGACGTCAACGTGGCCAGGAGTTCCCGTGCCTGACGCAGAAATTGACCCTGATGCTCGGGTTGGCTGCGTATCAGTCCCTGGGTCAGCCGTTCCATGACAAAGTTGGAGAGCGGGAGGGCTGTAGAAATTTTGGTGTGCAGTGCAGCAGGGCCATTCTGGCGCACGAAACTGTCCGGATCTTCTCCTTCCGGGAAAAACAGGAAGCCGATTTCCTTGCCTTCTTCGAAAATGGGCAAGATCAGGTGCAGGGCACGTTCGGCGGCTTTGCGACCGGCTTTGTCGCCGTCAAAGGCAAAGAGGATCCGGTCCGTACTGCGCAATAAACGTCTTGCCTGATCGGCAGTGGTGGATGTCCCCAGGGTAGCGACGACATTACCGATCCCCGCCTGGGACAGGCTGACGACATCCATGTACCCTTCGACCACGAGAATCTGGTTGTTCTGCCGCAGTGCCTGACGGGCCTGGGGCCAGCCGTATAATTCCTTGCCTTTTTCAAATAGTTCGGTTTCCGGCGAATTCAGGTACTTGGGTTCTCCGGAATCGAGGACCCGTCCGCCAAAGCCGATGACCTGTCCTTTATGGTCATGGATGGGGAACATGAGGCGATCGCGAAAACGGTCGTAACACTTGCCGTTTTCGTTGCGGACCATCATTCCCAGGGCCAGCCAGGTGTCGATGGTGACCTGGGGGAATTTTTCTTCCAGTCCGTGCCACGCGCCGGGGGCATAGCCCAAACCAAAATGTTGTGCGGTTTCCGGTGTTACCTCGCGTCTCTTGAGGTATTCCAGGGCGTGAGGGGTTTGGGCCAGTTTTTCCTGGTAATGGAGGGCAACCTGTTGCAACAGGTCGAGGCCGCTTCTGGAGGGGGCCTGACGGGCAGGTTCCGTGCTCGAGGGGACGGTCAGTCCGGCCTGGTCTGCCAGGTGCTGGACCGCTTCCACGAAACCGGCTCCCGTATGCTGCATCACGAAACCCAGGGCATTGCCACTGGCGCCACAACCAAAGCAGTGAAAAAACTGACGTTGGGGGTTGACTGAAAAAGAGGGGGTTTTTTCTTGATGAAAGGGACAACGGGCAACGTAATTGACGCCCGACTTTTTGAGCGGAACCGATTGCCCGATCAGATCGACGATATCCGTTCGATCCAACAGGGTTTGAATGAAATCGTTGGGGATCATTCGCGTCCCTGTTACCCGTCCCGCCGGTGGGCGAGATGGGAGAAATCAGATGATTGAAAGTCCTTCATATACCGATAATGTTGCTGAACGAGTAAAATTGCAATTGTTCCTGCTCGATCCGTGGGTTGTGGACTTCAGTGTGCGACTGTTCTCGGTCACCGCGCGCACGAGATGGTCATGGATTATTCCCAGGGCTCAGCGATTGCCTGCAACTGGGGCAGGATTGCCGGAATTTCTACCGTCGCGGTTTCCCAAACCGTTTGGGTGTTAATGTCGAAATAGGCGTGGATCAATCGGTTGCGCATGCCAATGATGGCTTTCCATGGGATGATGCGGTAAGCGGTACGCGTTTCTTCCGTGATCCGGTTCGCTGCTTCGCCGATGACTTCGATGGCGCGCAGGACAGCAAAGAGCAGCATCTTGTCCTGGTCCAGATCAGATCGCTCACGTCCTGAGATGAATTGAACAACGCTTTCCGCTGCCTCGATCATGTGCAGGAGCCGCACACGATCTTCATCGTGCATATTGCACCTCCGCTGTGCGCACCACTTCGTCGCGGAAATAACGGGAAAGGTCCTGGAGCGTACGCAGATCGACACGCAGCCCGCCGAGCAGCACGGATAACTCTTGCTCCATTGCCGCGATGCCGAATAAACCCGGCACATCGTCAGGCTCAAACTCCACCAGCAGGTCAATATCGCTGTCTGGTCTTGCCTTTTCTTTCAACCGCGAACCGAACAAGGCAAGGCGTCGGATATGATGGGCTTCGCAAAAATGCTCAAGTCTCGTTTCGTCAATGTTCAGACTGGGATGCATCTCACCCTCCAATAACGATTCTCCATGCCGAGTTTACCATGACCCTGTGTCAATTCGCCGAGTAGGCTGATTGTGCCGGAACGCATCCCGCGAAATACGAACTTGGGGTAGGAATACGATGGGGCGAGAAAACACGTCAGCAACGGGTATCCATGCCTCAACCCTCGTTTCAAAACCAAAAACCCCCTGATAATCAATAGAGTTCAGGGGGTTTTTGGTTTGGTCTGCACGGACTTGAACCGTGGACCAAGGAGGATGAGTCCCTTAGTACAACTTGGGGGGTAACATCTGGCTGCGCAGGCGCTTGTAACGGCGCTTGATGGCAGCGGCCAGTTTGCGTTTGCGTTCGGCAGTGGGTTTTTCGTAGAATTCGCGGGCGCGTAATTCGGTTAACAGCCCAGTTTTTTCAACGGCGCGCTTGAAGCGGCGCATGGCAACATCAAAAGGTTCGTTTTCCTTGACGCGGATGTTCGGCATTCAGACCTCGGATTCAATCAGCAGGGTTATCAATCCCGCAAGTATAACAGTTTTTATGGAATATGGCGCATCAAACGCTATTTTTTCAGGGGGAATGACGAGACAGGAGAGGTGAGGGGGCGGGTGGGATTTTTTTCTTCGAACAGAGCCAGGGCCCGCTCGAATTCTGCCGGGAGTCGTACCCTCAATTCCAGCCCCTGAGGGTGATAGTAGTGTCCCTCGAAAGGAACGGGGGCCAGAAGGTCCAGACGGTCTTGTGGGCGGAAGTGAAACCAGCGCAGAAGCGCACGTTGTTTATTATCCTGGTGGAGGAAGGTGATTTCATGGTGTTCGAGGATGGCCAATACCTGCAGGGCGCGGATGGGCAGAAACAGCGGAGAATCCGAACGCTGGACCAATACGTGAAATGAGCGGTAAGTCGCAGCGGGCATCCTGCGCATTTCGTTCAGGATGGGAGGGCCATATTCAACGGTCAGTTCCATTTGTCGGTGACATGAAACTCGTTAAATTCCCTGACCTTACGATGCGGGGACATGACTCAGGGAACTTGACAGAGACAGTGCGTGAGGGGAACGAAAGAGGCGGTTCCTTTCAGTAGTGGGCTGACCAGGACTCCCAGGTCGGTCCGCATTTGGAAAGACGAGGCGAGGGGCAGGGCGGAGGTTCCTCGGGATAACCAGGCCACCAGAGGATTGGGCAACAGGCTTTGTCCGATCAGGTTGAGCCACCGTTGCCATGGACTGGGGTTGGGATCGTAATAGTGAACGGGGGCGTTTTCCGCGAGATGTGCCCGCAGACGGGCGCTTTTCAGGGCGTCCTGAAACAGGCCGAGATGATCGATCAGATGGTAGTCCAAGGCCTGCGTTCCGGTCCACACCCGGCCCTGGGCGACGGTATCGACGGCTTGGGGAGAAAGGTGGCGGGCGCTGGCAGTGCGCTGGATGAAGTCCTGGTAGAGGTGATTCACGCTGCTTTGCAGAATCTGGGTGAAGCGCGGATCGAGGGGGCGCAACAGGTTGTCGGCATCGCTCAGCCAGGTCGTGGTGACCCCCCCTGTATGAATGCCAGCCTTGTTCATGAGGCCATCGGCGGTGGGGATCAAGGCAAATACACCGATGGAGCCCGTCACTGTATCCGGGTCGGCAATGACTTCATCGGCGGATAAGGACAGCCAGTACCCTCCGGAGGCCGCCAGATTGCCCATGGATACCACTACCGGCTTTCCCGCTGCCCGGGTGAGGGCCAGTTCGCGCCGAATCAGTTCCGAGGCATGGGCACTGCCCCCAGGCGAATCGACGCGCAGTACCACGGCCTTGACCTGATCATCCTCCCGCGCCGTCCGGATCAATTCCGCGGTAGTGACCCCTCCAATCGTCCCGGCTGGCGCTTCCCCATCCTGTATCTCTCCCTCGGCGACGATCACGGCAATGCCATCGCCGCTTTTGGGATCAGGAAGCCGGGAGACATAATCGTCCAGGGAAATCTGGCGAAAATCCTTGGCTTTGTCATCTTCATGACCATTTTTTTTCAGCAAGTTGGTCAGTTCGTCGGGGGTAATCAGAGCATCGACCCAATGCTGGGCAAGCGCCAGTTTGGCGGCATTGCCTTGCAGCGTGGCGAGATCCTGGGGAAGGTGATCGATGGACTGGTCGATCATGCCGGCGGGTTGGTGACGCGCATTTTCGATGGAGCGATCAAAATCCGCCCAAAGTGCGTGGTAGAGGGTTTGATCCGCCTCCAGAGCGGCTGGCGATGGGCCATTGGCTACAAAAGGTTCGCCGAAACTTTTGTAGGTACCCACCCGGATCAGGTTGACCTTGATCCCCAGGCGATCGAGGGCATCGCGGTAATAGTTGCGGTAATGTCCGAAACCCTGGAAGAGCACTTGCCCCAGGGGGTCGAGGTAGAGACGGTCGGCATGGGCCGCCAGAAAATATTGGCGTTGATCGTAGTGGTCGGCCCAGGCGATGACAGGCTTCCCGGTTTTTCTGAAACGGTCCAACGCGTGGGCAACTTCGTGCAGGATGGCGATTCCCGACACTTGAAGACCATCGGTCTTGAGCAGCACGCGGTCGATGGCGGGATCCTGAGCCGCTGCATCCAGGGCTTCGAGAACATCGCGCAACTCGATATCTCCAGAATCGTTCTGATGCAACAGGCTGGCACTCAGAAGGTTATCGGTGCGGGGGGCCGCCTGCTCCACCAGGTGAGCGTTCAGATCGATGACCAGAGTGGTTTTTGATTTGGGGGCCGGAATGCGATTGCTCAAATAGGTCGTCAGGCCGGCGGACAGGAGAATCACGAATACGAGGCTGACGCCCAATTGACCCAAACCCATCAATCCACGCCAGATCCAGTACAGGGAACGTCCCAGCCAACGAAACGACGACGCCATGCTCACTCCTGGGGCGGTGGGAAAAAGAGGGAGGCGACCCGGGTGCCCACCAGAACGGCGATCAGCAGACTCAGCGCCAGAATGTCGCGCCATTCCAGGCTGTGGCTGTAGAGTCCTATGAACACATCGCGCAGCACGAAGACGATGGCGACTTCCGAAATGACGCGCAGACGCAAGCGGTGAAACTCCAGATAATCGGTAAAACTGCGAAACAGTTCGATCAGGACGAAGACGGACAGAATGGACTCCACCAGGGTTTGGATGGCGATTTCGTGGCGCAGGTTGCGCAGTGCGTCATAGAGGTCTACCAGAACGCTGAACAGAGCCACCCCCAAGGTGATCAGCATTACCATGATCAGGAACACGACGATGAGGTCGATCATGGAACCGTAGATTCTCAGGATGCGACCCTTGAAACCAAGAATGTTTTTGAAGCGCATGGGACACTGACCCGGCAAGGATGGAAAGACACTTTCAAATCGCGTTCACGATGAGCGCTCAGGATAGCAGAAAATAATGAGGAAAATCTGCTCTGATCCGGCGTTTGTATCAAAAAGACCGTGCTAGAATTCACACGGACTGTACGCTCGACTCAGAATCTTTCATGCCAGCCAGAGGTTGATTCATGAAAAACAAATTATCGCCAACCCAGGTGGAAAAAGTCATGCGTGATAATGACTTTATCGTTTCGATGACCGACATCAAGGGACGCATTACCTACGGGAACCGGATCTTCATCGAGTTTTCCGGCTACACCTGGCAGGAACTGGTTGGCGTGCAGCATAACATCATTCGTCATCCAGATATGCCTCGATGCGTGTTCAAACTGCTGTGGGATGTCATTTCCGGAGGAAATGAATGCCACGCCTACGTTAAAAATCTGGCCAAGGACGGAAGTTTTTATTGGGTTTTTGCCAACGTTACCCCGCTCTTTGATCCGTCAGGTCAAATCGAGGGATATTTTTCCGTGCGGCGAAAACCCAAGGCCGAAGGGGTCAAGGTGATGGCAGGCCTGTACCAGATGTTGCTGGATATCGAACGAAAGGCGGGCGCACGGGATGCCATCGATGCCTCCACTCAGGTGCTGTTGAAGATATTGGCGGATAAGGGAATGGGTTATGACGAGTTCGTTCTCTCGATCTGATCCTTTAAAAGTAAAAGCATTCTAAATTTTTGGGGATATCTCGGACCATGACCCACTCCTTGATTGGCAGGATGACCTTGATTTACTCGATACAGGCTGTCTTGATGGGCCTGATGGTGGTGTTGACGGCGGGCCTGGGGGTGGTTTCTCCCTGGTTGTGGGGATTCCTGCTCCCCATGTTGTTTTTGCCCTGGCTTTCGTTGCGCATTCTGACCCGATGGATGGGACCGCTCGACAAACTCAATGCGGTGGTGCGTGAGGCCGCCCAGGGACGTTTCAATAATCGTATCCTGGGGGTGGATGATAAGGGGGAACTGGGCGGGCTGTGCTGGAATATCAATGATATGCTCGACCAGTTGGGCGCGTTTTTTCGTGAGCAGGAAACGACCTTCCGGGCCAACCTCGAAGGTAAATACTACCGTACGACTCTTTCCACGGGGTTGCACGGGGGATTTCGAAAGGGATTGGAAAACCAGAATGTTTTGCTGGCTGCCATGGCAGATCAGAAGCGCCGCTCAATTTATCATGGGCTCATTTCGCGGGCTCACGACCTCAGTACGCGTAATTTGCTTCCCAACCTGGCCTCTACCCAGGAGGACATGCGCCTGATCACGGAGCGCATGCGCGCGGTTACGGACCAGGCCACCCAAACCTGTACCGATGCGGATGTCGGGAAGTCGCTCGTGGCGGAAGTCGTTCAGCGCCTGGATGATATAGCCCGTCGGGTGGATTCTGCCAACCAGACTTTATTGCAATTGAATTCACGCAGTACGGACATTCGTCAGGCAGTCGCACTCATCACCTCCATTGCCGATCAAACCAATCTTCTGGCGCTCAATGCGGCGATCGAAGCGGCTCGGGCGGGTGAGGCTGGGAGGGGGTTCGCGGTGGTGGCGGATGAAGTGAGAAAATTGGCCGAGAATACCAAACATGCTTCGAGGTCCATCGGCCAGATCATGGAAACGTTGCAGCAGGAAACCCACGAGATGCAGGCGGATTCCGAAGAAATGCGTTCGAATGCGGTGCAATCGCTACAGGTCATCGGTCAGATGGCCGAGCGTTTCGCCTCCTTCAATGATTCCGCCAACAAGACATTGAGCGATGCAACCTACGCCCATGATTTGAGTTTTACTTCCTTGATCAAGGTGGACCACCTCATTTACAAACAACGGGCCTACGTCATGCTCAATCAGACTGAGGATCCAACGGCAGCCCAGGCGGTGGCGGTGGATCATCACCATTGCCGCCTGGGGCAGTGGTATGAAGGCATCGGCCAGAAAGACTTTGGTTCCCTCCAGTCTTTTCGCCTGTTGGAAACCCCGCATGCCAAAGTTCATGACAATGTTCATGAGGTTTGTCGTCTGATGACGGGTAAATGGCTGGAAGATCCCGATATCCATGACCGCATCATTCTGTTCATGGAAAAAGCCGAACAAGCCAGTCTGGATGTGATGAACTTGCTGGCCCGGATGGTGCGTGACAAACATCCTTCTATGGGACAGAACTGATCGGGGTTCTGGGGCATGCCTCGATCTTTGGACCGGTAGGGATGAAAGTGGAGGCGGGTATGGCGGGGGGTTCCAAAGTTTGGCGTTTTTTTCGGGCGGGGGGGTTTGATCAGGTCAAGATCGAGACTGCCTCGGATTTGCTCGAACTCAGGCAATTGGACCAAAAGTTATGGGTTGCCTTGTCCTGCCCGGTCAAGGGGTTGCAATTTGACGAACGCACACTGAATCTGATCGATACGGATCAGGATGGGCGCGTGCGGGCTCCCGAACTTTTGGCAGCCATCGACTGGGCGGCGGATCGGCTGATTACCCCGGAAATTCTGGCAGAGCCCCCAGAGGGTCTGAGACTGAGCCATCTGCGCGAGGATGAGAAAGGCCGTGCCCTGGCTGAACAGGCGCGTCAGTTGCTCGCGGATTTGGGCAAGACCGAGACCGATTCGCTGACGGTCGCTGATGTCGAGCAGGCACAGGTGCGTTTCACGGCCCGACTCCGAACTGCCTGGGAGGAGGCTTGCCCCGCCAACTTGCCGCTCGGGGAAAAAACTCCGGATGGGTACCTGATCCTGAGAAAGGTGGCAGATAAACTGGATGATTATTACTTGCGCTGTCGTATTCTGGCCTTTGAAGGAAGACAGAGTGGTGAGGTTGTCACGGAGGCGCAACATCAGGCGGTTTTTTCTTTATCCAGTGTGGCCAGAGAGGCATTGCTGGAGTGGCCTCTCGCACCTATCGACAGTTCGGGGCGTCTGCCTCTGATCGAAGGAATCAATCCTGCCTGGGCAGAAGCCATGGCTTCTTTTCGGACCCAGGTGGTCGTTCCGCTTCTGGGCGGGTGCACCATGCTGGGTGAGCGTGAATGGGCGCAACTCAAGGATATCTTTGCGGAATTTGCGGCCTGGCAAGGGGCTTGTCCTGTGGAGGCAGAGAATGAAACGGTTCGGGATCTGGAAAAACTGGTCCGACTGGTGCGAGACCTCATGATTCTGGCGAACAATTTCGTTTCGTTCAGGGCTTTTTATACGCGTACGGGTCAAGCCATTTTTCAAGCGGGAACGCTTTATCTGGACAGTCGTTCCTGTGAACTGTGTGTCACGGTGAATGACGCGGGCAGGCATGCACTATTGGCCAATTTATCGAATATTTGCCTGGTTTATTGCGATTGTGTGCGCGCCGGTCAGAAGATCACCATTGCGGCTGCTTTCACCGATGGAGATTCCGATCAACTGCGGGTGGGGCGAAACGGTGTGTTCTATGATGCCAAAGGGCAGGATTGGGACGCCACCATTACGCGTATCATCGAGCAACCCATCAGTCTGCGTCAGGCATTCTGGTCGCCTTACAAGAAGATGGTACGCACCATCAGTGATCAGTTCGAGAAATTTGCTTCCAGTAGAGCCAAGGCTGCCGATGATCTATGGGTTGGTTCTGCGGTCCCTGTGCCTCAAAAAGGGTCCGGAGGACCTTCTGCTGCGGCTCAGCAGGCTTTTGACGTGGGCAAGTTTGCGGGCATTTTTGCGGCCATCGGCATGGCGGTGGGGGCCATCGGCACTGCCCTGGCGTCAGTGGCGGTCGGGTTGTTTTCCCTGGCGTTCTGGCAGATTCCGTTTGTTCTTCTGGGCGTTTTGCTCCTGATTTCCGGGCCATCCCTCCTGCTGGCATGGTTCAAGTTGCGTTCTCGTACCCTGGGTCCGATCCTAGATGCCAACGGGTGGGCGATCAATGCCCGGGCAAAAATCAACCTGCTCTTTGGGGCTTCCCTGACCCAATTGGCCCAACTCCCTCTGAATGCGGAACGGACGCTGACCGATCCTTTTGCCGAGGAAGAACGTTCTGCCTGGATTTATGTGGTCTGGGGTGCAGTGGCCGTGATGGTCGTCGCCATGCTCTGGGCCGTACGGACGAGACCACATTGATTCATGGGGGTCTGTTTTGACCCCCCCTGGGGAGCCAACTCCAGGGGGAGGCGAATCTTGCTTCTATTTTTTGATGGCTTCGACGGAAACCGTGATGGTGACATCGTCACCTACATAGGGAACGTATTTGCTCATGCCAAAGTCGGAACGTTTGACATGGGTTTCTGCATCGCCGCCACAGGCATCCTTGTGCAGGAGGGGGTGAAGCATGCACTTGAACGAAGTGATCTTGAGTGCCACTGGGTGACTGATGCCCTTCAAGGTCAGAATTCCATCGATTTCAGTGGGCGTATCCCCGGTGAATTTGACGGAATCTCCCTTGAAAGTGGCGGTGGGGAATTTCTCGGTATCCAGGAAATCGGCTTCCTGAATATGCTCGTTGAAATGATCGGAACCGGTACTCACAGAACGGGTATCGATCGTGATGTCGGCCGCACCTTTCCTGGCTACCGTATCCAGCATGATCGTTCCGGATACCTTGTCAAAGCGGCTCAACTGGGTGCTGAATCCGAGGTGGTTATAGGAGAAACGGGCAAAGGTGTGATGGGGGTCGGTGACATAGGTATCCATGGCCGCTTGAACGGATGCGGAAAGGGGGGCGAGCAGGGCGAGAATGAGTCGTGCTTTTTTCATGAATTGTCTCCTGAGGGTAGATAGTACGAATGCGTACAATATAAAGGTTTGCGACCATCGATGCAAGTATTTTGTGGTGGAAAGTCCAGGTGGATTCTGCGACAGGATGGCATAAAAGCTTTCCCTTTCAAAGAGCGGGAAGGGTACAATGACATAAGTCAAAATCCTGGGGTGGGTTTTCAATAATTTTTTGGATCAGGTGCTATTTCCCTTATGAATCTTCATGACTTGAAATCTGTATGCGGTCATTGCACCATCCGGGAGTTGTGTCTTCCCGCCGGGTTGAGCGATGAGGAGGTTCATCTGCTCGACCAGCATATGAATCATCGTCAGGCCGTGCCCAAGGGTGAATACCTTTACCGCGTCGGTGATCCCTTCCGTTCGCTCTTTGCCGTCAGTTCCGGTTTTTTCAAGACGGTATTGCTTCATGAGGATGGTCGGGGGCAGATCACCGGATTTCAGATGATGGGGGAGTTGCTGGGCTTGGAAGCCATTCACAGCGACCATCATGTCTGTGACGCCATCGCGCTGGAAGACAGTGCCGTGTGCGCCATTCCTTTTGATCAGTTCGAACAGTTGGGACAGGTCATGGCCAACCTCCGGCACCGGTTCAACAAGGATTTGTCCCGGGAAATCGTCCGCGAACACCATGTCATGATGTTGCTGGGGAGCATGCGTTCAGAGGAGCGTCTGGCCAATTTTCTCATCGATCTGGCGGATCGCCATGCCGAGCGTCACCAGTCCTCCGTGGAAATGACCCTGCGCATGACGCGGGAGGACATTGGCAGTTACCTGGGGCTTAAACTGGAAACGGTCAGCCGTCTTCTTTCGCGCTTTCATGATGAAGGGGTGCTGGAAGTACGGGGACGACGGGTGAGGATTCTTGATCGGGATGCCCTGGCATTGCGTAGGACTGAAACCCATAATTAGTGGGTTGGTGGATGTTCCTGGTCCGTGTTTCATTTCTTTTCATTGGTTGGCGGTTTGTTGTGTAAATGCGACAATCTTTCTCGAGATTGCGACGATCCTGTAACCAACTGTTTCATTCAAGATTGATTTGCATCAGAATGCGTCCTTGTGTCCTGCGCTACCATGCGTCTGCAGGGCTTTAGGAACTGCATAAAAAATTATGCCTGTCATACAACGTACTTAGGAGGGGAGTAATGAAATTTTCGACCAAAAAAACTCTGGTAGCGACCATCGCCTTGACCGCTTTGACCGGTCCATTCGTTGCGTCCAGCGCCTTTGCAGATGATGGTGAGCCAAGTCCCTGGCTCGTCCGGGTTCGGATGCTTCAGGTGGATACGCAACAGGGCAATGATGCAGGCGGCGGTATTGGTGCCGATTCGATCAAGGTGGCTAATCGCACCCAGCCGGAAGTTGATGTCTCCTACTTCATTACCCATAACATTTCTGCGGAGTTGGTGGCCTCCTATCCGCTGAGCCATCAGGTGCAATTGAATGGGAATTATATTGGTGGATTGCAGGAATTGCCGCCAATTTTGAATCTGCAATACCACTTCGATGGAATGGGCAAATTTGTTCCTTATGTGGGGGCGGGTGTGATGTACCTGCGGACCATGAACGTCTCGCTGCTGGGTGGTGCGGTTGGTCTGCAACAGAATAACTGGGGTGAGGATGTTCAGTTGGGCGCGGACTACAAACTGGATAACCACTGGTTGTTGAACGCGGATATCAAGAAAACCTGGGTTAGCGTGGGATTGGATTCCGCTGCTACCGGTGGCACGATTCTGCAACTCCATCCGGATCCCTACATTTTTGGTGTTGGGGTGGGCTACCGTTTCTAACTTGGTCGTCTAGCCGGCTTTCCCCCTCCGCCGGCGAACCTTCGCCACCGCGGGGTTGTTTTGCGGTGGCGCTTTCCTTGTCTGGCGGGGAATTACGGCTCGGTCAACCCGAGCCGTTTGCGTTTCTGCGGTTCCAGGAGCGACGCGGTAACGTGTCAAAAGTTGATTTCCGTCAATATATGGGAGATGAGCTGAGGGGATAATCACCCCATGGATCGCATTAAACCCAATTCCGAGACTTTCGTCACCCCCGAACTGGTCGAGCGTTTCGACATTCCCGGGCCGCGCTACACCTCTTATCCGACGGCGGATCGTTTTCTGCCCGATGAGTGGGGGGCACATCTTGCCCATGCTTTGGGGAGTCGGGCAGGGACATCGAGTCATGCGCCGCTCTCCCTGTATGTTCATTTGCCTTTTTGCGCCTCGGTTTGCTACTACTGTGCCTGTAACAAGGTGATTACCAAGGACCATGGGAAGGTTTCGGAATATCTTCGTTATCTCGAGCAGGAAATGGATCTGGTAGTGCCTCTGGTCGGTGCAGGTCATCGCCAGGTTGCCCAGTTACATCTGGGGGGGGGGTCTCCCACCTTCCTGGACGATGATGAACTGACCCAATTGATGAGCCTGCTGGCTCAGCGCTTTGAACTGCTTCCCGACATGGAACGTTCCATCGAGATCGATCCGCGTACGGTTACGCCGAAAAGACTGGCGCATTTGCGTACCCTGGGTTTCAATCGGGTGAGTTTTGGTGTACAGGATTTCGATCCTCGTGTCCAGAAAGCCGTCCACCGGGTTCAGCCCTTCGAGCAGGTCCAGGCACTGGTGGAGGAAGTACGGCGTTTGAGATTCGATTCCATCAATCTGGATCTCATTTATGGGTTGCCCCATCAGACTCTGGATTCTTTTCAGAAGACCGTGGATCAGGTGCTGACCATCCAGCCCGATCGCATAGCCCTCTACGCCTACGCCCATTTGCCTGTCCGTTTCAAACCACAGCGGCGTATCGATGCGGAGACTTTGCCGGCGGTAACCACCAAAGTGCAGATGATGGATCAGGCGATACACGCCTTTATGGCCCATGGTTATGACTATATCGGGATGGACCATTTTGCCTTGCCTGAAGACCAACTGGCCAAGGTGAAGCGGGATGGACGCCTGCAACGGAATTTTCAGGGGTATCACACCCACGCCGGGGCGGATTTGTTGGGGTTCGGGGTATCTGCGATCAGCCAGGTGGGACAGGCCTACAGTCAGTCCGTCAAAACCCTGGAGGCCTATTATGCGGCCCTGGATGCGGGGAAATTTCCTGTGGAGCGGGGCTTGACGCTGGAATCCGATGATCTTCTGCGGCGTGAGGTCATCATGTCCCTGATGTGTCAGGGGCGTATTGCCTTTGAGCCCATCGAGCAAAATTACGGAATCGACTTTGCAACCTATTTCCAGGATGCACTGGAGCGGTTACAGGAATTTGAACAAGAGGGCCTTTTGACCCGCACGTTGGCGGGTCTGGAGGTCAGTAAAGCCGGGTGGTTCTTTGTGCGTCCCATGGCCATGAGTTTTGACAAATATCTCTGGCTTCATCAGGATCATCAACGGTTCTCGAAAGTGTTGTAGCAGTCTCCTAAAGTGGTCCTTCGCCGCCCCCAGTTCGCTGTGGGCGGCTTTTTCTTTGGGTATTACAATGCGGAGGAATATTTCTGGGCAATGATTTTGAATATGGTTATTGATTCACGGAATCTTCATCAGCGCTACTCGGGGTTGTAACAATTTGTAACCACAATACCCCCCTAAGGAAAAGTTTTTAAAGGGGGGAAGTATTGTGACAAAACCAAAATTTAAACAACATGCCGTTCACCAAGCGGTGATCTCTGTATTAACTCTGCTGGGGACCTTGCCTGCCTTGGCCGATTCTCAGGCCATGGACCTTGGGACAGTGTCTGCCACGGGCGGCGGAGGAGACAGCTCCACCCCGTCGGTGACGGGCAAAGGCACAGCAACTTATGAGGCTCCAGGCAGCATGTCTATCAATGCCACGGAACCAGTCTTCAATATCAATCAGCATTATATTGAAGAGAATGCGGCTCCGGGGGCAAACTACAGCGATATCATTTCCATTTTGCCCAGTGTGACCAGTGTGGATCCCAATGGTCCGGGGGGGATGGAGAATCAGGCCTTGACCCTGCGTGGTTTCCAGGATGGCCAATACAATGTCACCTTCGATGGCATTCCCTGGGGCGATTCCAACGATTTTACCCACCACACCACTTCCTATTTCATGGAGCAGGATTTGGCGGGGGTCAAGGTTGATCTGGGACCGGGAGATGCCAGCAATATTGGATATTCGACTTTCGGGGGGACCATAGCCCTCAGTTCAAAACTTCCCCAAAACCAGACCGGAACCAGTATATTTGGAAGTTTTGGCAGTTGGAATACGCGTCTTCTCGGGGCCCAGTTCGATACCGGCAACCTGCAGAACTATGGGGATACCAAGGCCTTTATCAGTTACAAGGACTTTTCTACCGATGGATATTTGACCAACAGCGCTCAGCAACGCAAAAACCTTTTCATGAAGTTTGAAAAAGTCGTGGGTGATGATACCCTGCTGACTTTTGTGGCCATGGGAAACAAGATTCAGCAGAATGTACCTTATGGGGCAACCTTGCAGCAAATGGCACAATATGGCCGAAATTATGGCCTCTCATCCAATCCCAACAGCCAGGCCTTCTACGGCTACAACTTCGACAACATCACTTCAGACTTCGAGTACATTGGCATTAAAACCCGATTCGGCGATGTGGATGTGGATAACAAACTCTATACCTACGCCTATTATCACAATGGTTACAATGGATTACAGCCGGGCTTTGGCACCTATCCGGGGACGGGGAATGGGGCGGGCCTCCCTGCCACAGGAACAGTGGTGGGCGGAACGGCTTATCCCAATGATATTCCAGGTCAGGCGATGACCATGAATTATCGTTCGGTGGGCGATTTGTTGAGAATGTCGGAAATCTTGGGTCAGGGTCAATTGGACTACGGCACATGGATCGATTATCAGAACAATAACCGCTCTCAGTACGAAAGTGACTGGACCTTGAACGGAGCCTACAATTCAGGTAACCAGATTTATGCAACTACGGGTAATCTGGCCTACACCGACCGGTTGATGATGGACACCTTGACCACCATTCAGCCCTATGTGCAGTATGAATGGAGACCCACCGAGAAATGGACGATTACGCCTGGCCTCAAGTACTCCTATTTCGAACGTTCATTTAATTCCCCAGTCATGCAAGGGACGGGACAACCTTACAATGGGGCTCAAAGTTGGGTCAAACCGCTGCCTGCCTTGACCACCAATTACAAGGTGAGCAGCAACTGGTCTTTCTATGGCGAGTATGCCGCAGGGTTTATGGCCCCCAATATGAATAATTTCTTTAAGAGCAATGCCCAGACGGGCACTTTACAACCCCAATCCACCCAGAATTTCCAGATTGGGACCGTTTTTACCACCCGGACCCTGAATCTTTCTGCTGATCTCTACCGTATCAATTTCACTGACAAGATCAGTCCAGTGGCATGCGGAATCAATACCTGTTTCACCAATATCGGCGGTGTGCGCTATGACGGGGGTGAGATGCAGGGAACCTGGATGTTTGCCAGGGGATTCAGTTTGTACGGTAACTTGGGGATAAATAATTATTCCACCAGCGATGGCTCCATCCTTCCCTATACACCGCGAACCACTGCGGCGCTGGGGGGGATCTACGACCAAGGGAATTGGTACGGCTCTCTTATCACCAAGGAAGTGGGCGCACGCAATAGTGGGGCGATGGCGGCCACAAACATCCCTTTTGGCTCTTACACCATGACCGACTTTAATATGAGTTATAAAATAGATACGGGTTGGTCTTGGGCAAGGCAGGCAAAACTTGGATTTCAAATCAACAACTTATTTAATAGAAATGACATCTACGCCTCGACATCCGGATTTACAGACCAAAATGGAAACCCCCTGCTTTTTGCTTTGCCAGAGCGTTCCTATGTGGTCAATTTTTCTGTGATGTTCTAACTCTCCAGTGTTGTGACTGTTTCCTGAAGCGGTCTTTTGCCGCCCCCATTCGCTGTGGGCGGCTTTTTCTTTTTGGATGATTTTTTCATCACCATGACGTTTGAATGAAGTTGCAACGCACGCAGTGGAACGGAATCGCAGGGGCTTCCAGAGATTTTCTGAATAACGTAGGCCAAAGACTGCTAAACTAAAGCCGTTATGGAATCGTCGGAGCATGTTATGAAATTGATTACGGCCATCGTCAAACCCTTTAAACTCGATGAAGTCAGGGAAGCTCTTTCTGAAGTGGGCGTATCCGGATTGACCGTTACCGAGGTCAAGGGGTTTGGGCGTCAGAAGGGCCACACGGAGTTATACCGAGGCGCCGAGTACATTGTGGATTTTCTTCCCAAGGTCAAGATCGAGGTGGTTGTAACCGATACGTTGGTGGATAAGGTTGTGGATGCGGTGATCCATTCCGCCCGTACCGGTAAAATTGGCGATGGCAAAATCTTCGTCGTCGACGTGGAGCAAGCCGTGCGGATCCGTACGGGAGAACAGGGCGAGGAAGCTGTTTGATCTCGCTCTTTTCCAAAGGTCAGGGATAGTCGATTCTTATACGGCGACCGGGCAGGAAGAAGTTGTGGCCAATGCGTTTTTAAGGCGCAGGGCGCGTTCCAGCGCTTCATTGGCGCTGGGACCCAGCACCGTGATATGTCCCATCTTTCGTCCCGGACGAGGCTTTTCCTTTCCGTAGAGATGTAACTTGGCTTCCGGTTCTTGAAAAACCAGGGGCCAGGGGGGCGTCCCTTCCTGCCATAAATCCCCCAGCAGGTTGATCATGGCTGCTGGTTTCAACTGTTCCGTACTGCCCAGAGGGAGGTCACAAAGCACCCGAACCTGTTGCTCGAATTGACTGGTGATACAGGCATCGAGGGTGTAATGCCCGCTGTTGTGAGGGCGTGGCGCAATTTCATTGACCAGAATCTGATCGATACCCGTCACAAAAAATTCTACTGCCATGACCCCCACGTACTCCAGTCGTTCTGCAATTTCACTGGCCATTTTTCGTGCCCGGGTGGCCAGTTCGTCGCGAATGCGGGCAGGGGCGATGGTGATGTCCAGAATGCCTTGATGGTGACGATTTTCAGCCACGGGCCAGTGAACGATCTCGCCACGGGCGGTTCGCGCCAGAATGACCGATATTTCCAGGCGAAGCGGGACGATTTCTTCCAGAATACAGGGCAGGAGACCAGCCTGCTGGCTCAGAATCTCTTGAACTTCTTCGGGTGATTCCACGCGGACCTGTCCTTTTCCATCGTATCCAAACCGTGCAGTCTTGATCAGTGCGGGAAATTTGATCTGTGCCAGTGCATTGGCGCAGGATTCCCGGTTAGGGATAAGCGCAAAGGCGCCTACGGGAAAGCCCTCGTCGCGCAGGAAAGTCTTTTCCCGAATACGATCCTGGGCGATCGATACGGCGCGTGCGCCAGGGCGGACAATCACCTGACTGGCCAGGGCGGACAGTGTTTCGGCCGGTACGTTTTCGAATTCGGTGGTGACGGCCCGGCAGGAATCCGCCAGTTGTTTCAGAGCCGCGGCATCATCGAAGGACGCACATAGGTGGCGGGTGGCAAAATGCGCCGCTGGAGCATCAGGGTCAGGGTCCAATACCCAAACATCAAATCCCATGGTGCGGGCAGCCGAGGTGAACATTCTCCCCAATTGCCCTCCGCCCAACAAACCCAGGGTCCGATCGCGTCTGCTCATGGGGTGGGCGGAAGATGCATGGCGGTGACCTGTGCGACCAACTCGGCGCGATAGGCGTTCAAACGTTCGGCCAGGTGCGGGTGTTGTGCCGCCAACAAACTGACCGCAAAAAGGGCGGCATTGGCAGCACCGGCGGCGCCTACGGCAAAGGTGGCCACCGGAATGCCTTTGGGCATCTGAACGATGGACAGGAGCGAATCTTGTCCCTGAAAGTAGGCGGTGGGAACGGGAACGCCCAAGACGGGTAAAGTGGTCTTGGAGGCCAGCATGCCGGGTAGATGGGCTGCCCCGCCGGCTCCTGCGATCAGGCAGTTCAGGCCACGGTCACGTGCTTCCTCTGCATAACGAAACATGCGGTCGGGCGTGCGGTGGGCGGAAATCACCTGTGCTTCGAAGGGGACTTCGAAACGAGTCAACATCAGGGCGGCCTGTTCCATCACCGTCCAGTCCGACTGGCTTCCCATGACCAGTCCTACCCAGGGCGTTGCCGGCATCAGCGTCAGTCCACCAATTCGCGTGCTTCTGCGACCTGGCTGCGGTAGGCATCATAGATGCGGCGCAGGGCGTCCATCATGCCGACTTCAGGCGACCAGTTCAACTCCTCGCAGGTATTGGTGATCTTGGGGACGCGATTCTGGACATCCTGATACCCTTTGCCGTAATAGGTGTCAGCGGTGGTTTCCACCAGTTTGACCTGTTGTGCGGTGGTGCGGTATTCAGGGTATTCCATCGCCAGATCCAGCATCATTTGCGCCAGTTCCCTGACTGAGTAGTTGTTGCCTGGGTTGCCCACGTTGTAGATTTTTCCCGTTGCCACACCCTGAGGATTTTCGATGATTTTCATGAGCGCGGAGACGCCATCGTCGATGTAGGTGAAGGCCCGTTTCTGGGTTCCGCCGTCCACCAGTTTGATGTTTTCTCCCCGCACGATATGCCCGAAGAACTGGGTGATGACGCGTGAACTGCCTTCCTTGGGCGTGTGGATACTGTCCAGTCCGGAACCGATCCAGTTGAAGGGGCGGAACAGGGTAAAGTCCAGCCCTTCCTGCATGCCATAGCCCCAGATCACCCGATCCATCAGTTGCTTGCTACAGGAGTAGATCCAGCGCTGTTTTTCAATGGGGCCCAGGATCAGTTCCGATCGATCCGGATCGAACTCGCTGTCCCGACACATGCCATAGACTTCCGAAGTCGAGGGGAAGAGGATTCGTTTGCCGTACTTGACACAACTGCGCACGATGGGGAGGTTGGCTTCGAAATCCAGTTCAAAAACCCGCAGGGGCTGCTGGACGTAGGTGGCCGGGGTGGCAATGGCCACCAGCGGCAGGACCACATCACACTTCTTGACGTGGTACTCGATCCACTCCTTGTTGATGGTGATATCCCCTTCGAAGAAGTGAAAGCGCGGGTGATCCAATAGATCCTTGACGCGTTCGCTGTGCATATCCATGCCATACACCGACCAGTCGGTCGTGGACAGGATGCGCTGGCTGAGGTGGTGACCGATGAAGCCATTGACGCCAAGGATGAGGATTTTTTTCATGGAGGTTCCGTTGTTCAAAGATAAAAATGGCACATTATCCCGCTATTATACGGGAAGCCTTCATTCCGATAAACGGGGGGAAAGGCATTTTAAGGGCTTTTTGTTGCAGGCAGAGGATCCGGTGCGCAGCCTTGGGGGAAAGTGGCCCTGAATTGCGCTGCATCCAGGCATTGCCCCTGCCATTCTGCCTGCAACAGGTAGAGGGGGTGGCCATCTCCGCCCCGGGTTTCTGCCAGGGCATCTGGATGGGGATGAAGACTGGTTCTGAGGATACGCAGAGATTGACCCCCCACCAGGGTAAATGCACCCGGATAAGGGGGGGCAACGCCTCGCACCAGATTATGGATGACTTGGGCAGGTTGGCTCCAGTCGATTTTTCCATCTTCGGGGCGACGTCCACCGCAGTAATTTCCCTGGGACAAATCCTGCCGACGATGCACGGCTTTTCCCGCCAGCAGAGCAGGAAGCACTTGAGAAAGGGCTCGTTCACCCGCTTCGATGACGCGCAGGAAAACATCATGAGCCGTGTCGTCCGGACCGATGGGGACTTTTTCCTGTGCGACGATATCGCCCTGGTCCGGTTTGAGAGTCATGACGTGCAGGGTGGCACCAGTTTCCGTTTCGCCGCAAATGACCGCCCAATTGACCGGGACTCGCCCCCGGTAACGCGGCAGAAGTGAACCATGCAGGTTATAGGCGCCGCGTTTGGGCAGGGCGAGCAAGTCGGCTCCCAGCATCTGCCGGTAATAAAAGGAGAAAAAGAAATCGGGATGAAGGGCGGAAATTCGTTCCACCAGAGCGGGATCATTGGGGTTTGGCGGGGTGAGGGCGGGGATGCCTTGTTGAGCTGCCCATTCGGCCACACTGTCAAACCAGCGATTTTCTGAAGGGTCGTCCGGGTGAGTCACGATCAAGGCGATATCCACGCCGGAGCGATGGAGTACCTCGAGGCAACGTACGCCCACCGAGTGGTAGGCGAAGACCACGACTCGTGGCGGGTTTTTGGCTTTATCAGGCATCGCCGGACTCCTCGGGCGGCAGGGGAGACTCCAGGATACCCTGGATGAGGAAGCGTGGGCGATCGCGAACCTGCTGGTAGATGCGTCCGATGTATTCTCCCAACAGGCCAATGCCGAACAGCAAAATACCGATCAGGAAGAAGGTGATGGCAAAGAGGGTGAAAACCCCTTCAGCTTCAGGCCCGACGATGAGGCGGCGCAGAACCAGAAAAACGACGAACAGGGCGGACAAGACCGACAGACCCATGCCGAGCAGTGAAAAGAACTGGAGGGGCAGGATGGAAAACCCGGTGATCAGATCGAAATTAAGACGGATCAAACTGTACAGGGAGTACTTGGATTCGCCCGCCGAACGTTCTTCGTGTCCTACCACGATTTCCGTGGGGTTGGAGGAGAAACTGTAGGCCAGTGCCGGAATATAGGTGTTTGCCTCACGACAGGAAACGATGGCCTGGATGATCCGGTGATCGTAGGCTCGCAACATGCAGCCCTGATCGGTCATGTGGATATGGGTGACCTTTTCACGGAGGCGGTTCATCAGGCGCGACGCCCAATGGCGCCAGGCACTGTCTTCGCGGGTGCGACGGATGGTCCCCACATAGTCATGGCCCGCATCCATGGCGGCGAGGAGATTGCCGATTTCTTCCGGGGGATTTTGCAAGTCGGCGTCCAGGGTGACCACCTGCGCGCCTCGACAATGTTCAAATCCCGCCATGATGGCCATGTGTTGCCCATAGTTGCCATTGAAGAGGATGACGCGGGTCACTTCGGGGCGCAATTGAAATTGCTCGCGCAACAGGGCGGCGGAGCGGTCGCGACTGCCATCGTTGATGAAGATTATTTCATAGGGGATCTGCAGTGCGTCGAGGGATGGGTAGAGACGTTCGAAGAGCAGGTGCAATCCGGTTTCTTCGTTGTAGACCGGGATGACGATGGAAAGGGCGGGTTTCTGATTCATCGGGCAGCCTGTTTCAGGATTTTTTCCAGGGTTGCGCAGACGCGGTCCACCTCCTCCAGGGTCAGGGTGGGGTAGAGGGGGAGGGTCAGGGTGGTGCGTGCGATGTGCTCCGCATGGGGGAAATCGCCCGCCTGATATCCCAGAGCAGAATAGCGGGTGGTCAGATGCAAGGCTTCATAGGAGATTCCGCTCCCGATGCCCTCCCGATGCAGGGCATCCATGATTTCCTTGCGGCTCCAGCGCAGATGCTCGAGTGGCAGGAGCGGGGCAAAGAAATTCCAACTGTGCCCTTCGTCCCCCCGGAAAGGCAATTCACAGGGGGGGTCGGTATGCAGGCGCTCAAAATAGCGGGCAACCAGGACATGACGGCGAGCAATGAATTCCTCGAGGCGGGCCAGTTGCATCAACCCCAGGCGCGCATTGACATCGGGCAGGTTGGATTTTCCTCCGGTGACCACGACGTCGCGGGTGCCATCGGGCAGGCGCACGATGCCGTGGAAGCGCAGGCGCTCGGCGGTTCGTGCCTCTTCCTCACTGGCAAAAACCAGTGCCCCTCCCTCGATGGTGGTGAGGGTTTTGTTGGGATGAAAACTGAAACTCACCATGTCCCCAAAACTGCCGATGGGCTTTCCTTTCCAGCGGCTGCCAATGGCCAGGGCGGCATCTTCGATGACCCGCAGTCCGTGTCGTTGGGCCAAAGCATAGAGAGGCTCGGGGTCCACCGGCCAACCGGCAAAATGGGTTGGCATGAGGGCGCGGGTACGTGGGGTGAGGGCTGCCTCGGCAGCGTTCAGATCCAGATTGCGGGTGACGGGGTCCACATCCACAAAGACGGGGGTAGCACCTGTGCGGGCGACCGCATTGGCACAGGCAAAAAAGGTTTGGGCCGGGATGATGACCTCATCGCCGGGGCCGATGCCCGCCGTCAGGACAGCGACCTCAAGGGCTGCCGTTGCCGAAGAAAAGACCCGGACCGGACGCCCGCCATGATATTCGGACAAGGCTTTTTCGAAGGCCAAAACCTGCGGGCCGGAGGTGATCCATAGGGAACGCAGGGTGTCACCGACGGCTTCCACCATGGATTCGTCGATCGTGGGGCGGGCAAAGGGCAGATAGGGTAGGTTATGAGCGGGCAATCAAATACACTCCTGCGAGGATGACGGCAATGCCGGAAATCCGGCTAACCGTCAGAGTTTCTCCCAACAACGCCCAGGCCGCCAGAGCGTTGACCACGTAGCCAATGGACAAGAGAGGGTAGGCTTGGGAAACGGGGACGCGTGAGAGCGCCAGAATCCATACCACCACACTGATGGCATAACAGAACAGCCCCACCGGAATGGGCCATTGGGTACAAATTTTGAGCGCAATGGGCCAGAGGTTCTCCCAGGTGAATGCAAAATGCCCCAACTGGTTGGCTCCTGCCTTGAGCAACAGTTGGGCCACGGCATTGAGTAGTACACCGGAAAGGATGAGAGAAAAACTGACCAGGCTCATGTTCGGGCCACTATAACACGGTGCGCATCCCGAAACAGAATGCGCATGGGGAAACCCTGATTTTTCATGACATCGTACAAAGGTGGCGGGAGAATGGCCAAGGCCCCCAGGTCCGCGGCCCAAAGGGGTCTGAACTCTTTCAGGGTGGGAATGGCGTGTTGGGGTTCCAGACTCAGGCCAAAGGCCATTTCATCCTGATAAGCCACGGGAATGACGGTGCGTTGCAGGTAAAAATCGAGGGTCTGGTCGTAGGTGTTCACGCTGTAGAGATGGCTGGCTGCAGCAAATCGTGGGGCCAGGCGGCGGGCGAGGGCGGCCCCGGATTGAAAGTCCGCCAGGGTATTGCTTCCGCTGATCAGCAGTTGGGTGACGAGCAGTGTACCGACGGCGACGGTTTTCAGGCTGTGGGCTGGCCGGGCGCGTTGACGGTGGGCCAGGTAGCCCAGAACCAGGGACACCGCAGCAGCAGCGGCAATCCAGGCGGAAAATCCCTGGTAACCCATGACCATGTCCGGGTCCATTCCCAAAGACCAGCCCAAACTTTCAGGAAGGGCGGGAAACGCCAGAAGTAACGCAGTGACCCCGAAAAAAGCGCCGCCCAGGGCCAGCAGAAGGGGAGGGCTGAGCGGGAAGGGGCCCGGGCGAACGCTGAGTTGGCGAGCACCGAGCAGGGCCAGTGCCGGGAAGGCGGGGAGGATGTAGTCGGGCAACTTGGAGCCGGACAGACTGAAGAAGAAGACGACGAAGAGGGCGTAAATGGCGAGGAAACGGGCCGGTGAAAAATGACGTCCATGATTGCGCAACAAGGCATTGCCCGTGGCGCGCAGAGCCACCAGAGTCCAGGGCCAGAGACCAACCAGCAGGATCGGGAGAAAATACCAAACCGGTTCTACCCGTTGATGGAGGGTGGTGGTATACCGGTCAAACTGCTCGTGTATGAAAAAAAACCACAGAAATTCGGGGTGCACGCGACTGGCCAACCAGAACCAGGGCAAGGTGAGCAATAAAAACAGGAGCAGGCCGGGAAAGAGGTGGAGACGTTTCCAGGGGCTCAGGTCACGGGTGAACAGAGTGTAGAGCACCAAAGTGGCGCCAGGGAGCGCCAGGGCCATGAGACCCTTGCTCATGAACCCGGCCGCCGCCGCACCCCAGGCCAGGGTCATCCAGAGACGCGAAGACGATTCCTGTTGGGCCAGCAGAAAACACCCTACCGCCAGGAACATCCAGACCGTAACCCCCATGTCGAGGGTGTTGATATGCCCCAGCGCGGTGTAATAAAAGGTTCCGATCAGGAGTAGGGGCGCGCGCCATCCGGCTTCCGTTCCGAAGAGGCGCCGGGCAAAAAAGGCGCTGGCCAGGATCCCCAAAAAACCAAGCAGGCCCGTCCAAAGACGGGCGGCCAGAGGGGTGGGCCCCAGCAGGTCGATACTGAGTGCCGTGGCCCAGTATTGCAGGGGTGGTTTTTCATAGTAGGGAATTCCATTCAGGTGGGGGGTTACCCAATCTCCCGAAACGGCCATTTCCCTGCCGATTTCGGCATATCGCCCTTCGTCGGGCCGAGTAAGGGCGCGCGTCCCCAGCCCCAGACTCCAGATCATTGCCAGCAGGATGATCCAGACACCGCAGGTTTTGATCGAACCGGGGTTCAAGGGCGTGGCTTAGCCGGCATGGGTGACAAGACTTTCCAGATAGCGCTGGGCATCGAGGGCAGCCATACACCCGGTGGCCGCGCTGGTAACGGCCTGGCGATAGACCGAATCCTGTACATCACCCGCCGCAAATACGCCGGGAATACTGGTTTCGGTAAAGTTGCCGGTGCGACCGGTGCGCGTGATCAGGTAGCCGCCCTCCATCTCCAGTTGGCCGGTAAAGAGTTCCGTGTTGGGGCGGTGACCAATGGCGATGAACACGCCCTTGACCGCCAACTCCTCGGGGATTCCAGAGGCGGTATGGCGCAGACGCACGCCGGTGACTCCCGACTCATCGCCCAATACTTCGTCGAGTACATGATCCCAGCAGATAGTCAGGGTTCCCTGAGCCACTTTTTCCATGAGTCGATCCACCAGAATGGGCTCGGCACGGAGACGGTCACGACGGTGAACAAGGGTGACGTGAGCAGCCAGATTGCTGAGATACAGCGCTTCTTCCACCGCCGTATTGCCCCCTCCGATCACGGCGACTGCCTCGCCTCGGTAAAAGAAACCATCACAGGTGGCGCAACCGGATACCCCCCGCCCCATGAAAGCCTGTTCCGAAGGCAGGCCCAGATAAAGGGCGGAAGCACCGGTGGCAATGATCAGGGCATCGCAGGTATAAGTTCCTTCATCCCCCTCCAGAACGAAGGGGCGGGTGTTCAGATCCGCCCGATGAATCTGGTCGAAGAGGATTTCGGTATGAAAACGTTCGGCATGGGCCTGAAAGCGTTGCATCAAATCCGGTCCCAGAACCCCATGCACATCGGCAGGCCAGTTATCCACCTCGGTGGTGGTCATCAACTGCCCTCCCTGGGCAATACCGGTAATCAATACCGGGTGGAGGTTGGCGCGTGCAGCATAAACTGCCGCAGTGTAACCGGCGGGGCCGGAGCCCAGGATCAGTAGACGTGAATGACGGCGCTTGGGCATGGTCTTCTCCCGTAATTAATTCAACCCGTGATTGTACCATTGTCCCTTCGATGACTCTTATCGTTTCGGAGTCAGAAAGGCTATAATCAGCCCATGAGCGATTCTCCCCTTGCCCTGAAGTTGACCCGTCTGCTGTGCGAGGCCTTGTTGCTGCTGGTGGTACTGCTGGCGCTTTATCTCGCATTGTCCCTGCTGACCTATCATCGGACCGATCCGGGGTGGTCCCTGGGGTCGGCGGTCAACCGCCCCGACTGGGAAGCCTCCGTCTCCCATGTGGCCAATGCGGGTGGGCGGGTGGGCGCCTGGTTATCGGATTTTTTACTCTATCTGTTCGGATTTTCGGCGGGTTGGTTTGTGGTCGCATTGGGTTGGTTGGCCTGGCGCGGCTATCATTATCTCAAACAGGAACCGGGTTTCGCCGGGGGGAAAAAACCCGCATCGCCGGTATCCCGATACTGGTTCGTGCTGATGGGTCTGGGGTTCCTGCTGATGGTGATTTCCAGTGCAGGGCTGGAAGCCATGCGTCTGGCCGGTTTGCATTTCGAGTTGCCCCTTCAGTCCATGGGTGAAGGGACCTGTAGTGGGGGCGGCGGTGTGCTGGGATGCGAATTGGCCAGTTGGGCCATTCAGGGGGTCGGACTGAGCGGGGCAGTCATGTTTCTGCTGTTGGCATGGGCTCTCGGGTTTTCGCTCATGACGGGGATTTCCTGGTTACGTTTGGCGGAATCTTTGGGCGCGACCTGTGAAAACCTCTTCCGCCGCTTCAATTCGAAGCGCAGTGTCGCCATCGACCGACGCGTGGGGCGTCGGGCCGGTGAACAACGCCAGACCCTGGTGCAGGAAGCCCGTAAATTACAGGAAGATCACGAACCGTTGCAGGTATTGCCGGTCACCACCCAGATCGAGCCCTCCATGCAGGCAGTACGGGAACGCCAGGTGCCCTTGTTCAAGGATCTTCCCGATTCTGCCTTGCCTCCCCTCAAATTGCTGGACGAGGCCAGTTCGGCACGGGAATCGGTGAGCCAGGAACTGCTGGAATTCACGTCGCGCCAGATCGAACGAAAATTGGCGGATTTCAATGTCAGCGTGAAGGTATTGGCCGCCCTGCCTGGTCCTGTCATCACGCGCTACGAAATTGAACCGGCGGTGGGCGTCAAAGGGAGTCAGATCATCAATCTGGTGAAGGATCTGGCTCGTGCCCTGACCGTCGGAAATATCCGGGTCGTGGAATCCATTCCGGGAAAGAACTGCATGGGCTTGGAAATACCCAATGCGCGGCGTGAAACCGTACGACTCTCTGAAATTTTGGGGGCGGCGGTCTATGGGGATATGGCTTCGCCGCTTACCTTGGCGCTGGGTAAGGACATTGCGGGCAATCCGGTGGTGGTGGATCTGGCCAAAATGCCCCATCTTCTGGTGGCAGGTACGACGGGGTCCGGAAAGTCTGTGGCCATCAATGCCATGATCCTGAGTTTGCTGTACAAGGCGACTCCGCAGCAGGTCCGACTGGTTCTGGTGGATCCCAAGATGTTGGAACTGTCGGTTTATGACGAGATTCCACATCTTCTGGCGCCGGTGGTGGTGGACATGAAGGAAGCGGCTCATGCCCTGAACTGGTGTGTGGCAGAGATGGATCGCCGTTACAAACTCATGTCTCAATTGGGGGTACGAAACCTTTCCAGTGCCAACCACAAGATCAATGAGGCGTTCCACAAGGGCCAGCCCCTCATGAATCCCCTGTCGCTGACCCCGGATACCCCGGAGCCACTGGAACCGATGCCCTACATCGTGGTGGTGATCGATGAATTGGCGGATCTGATGATGGTAGTGGGCAAGAAGGTGGAAGAATTGATTGCGCGGATTGCACAGAAGGCGCGGGCTGCCGGGATCCACCTGATCCTGGCGACCCAGCGTCCTTCGGTGGATGTGATCACCGGACTGATCAAAGCCAATATTCCCACCCGAATCTCCTTCCAGGTCTCCAGTCGGGTAGACTCACGCACCATTCTCGATCAGATGGGTGCAGAAGCGTTGCTGGGTCAGGGAGACATGCTCTACATGCCGACAGGAGCCGGCTATCCCCACCGTTTGCATGGGGCTTTTGTGAGCGATGACGAAGTGCATCAGGTCGTTCATTACCTGAAGGCGCAGGGCAAGCCGGCTTACGTGGAAGGAATGCTGCAGGGGATCGAGGAGGGCATGGATCCGGAAACGGCCCCCGGGCAGTCTACTGGAGAACAGGATCCTTTGTATGACCAAGCCGTGGCATTGGTGCTGGAAACGCGGCGGGCCTCGATTTCCCAGGTGCAACGCCACTTGCGGATCGGGTACAACCGCGCGGCGCGTTTGATTGAAGATATGGAAAAAGCGGGTTTGGTGTCCGGCATGGCCACTAACGGCAGTCGGGATGTCTTGGTGGGAGGAGGGCGGGAATGAAGCGATGGAAACCGTGGGCTGGCGTAATGTTATGGATGGGCTGCATGGGGTGGGCCAGTGCCTCCGGTCTTGATCGTCTGCATGCTTTTCTGCGCGACACGCATCGGGGAGAGGCCCAGTTCGAGCAGCGCAACCTCAAAGGCAATGGAGATTCGGGAGGGACCGTCAGTCGGGGCGTTTTTCTGTTTTCCCGGCCAGGCAAGTTTCGTTGGGAGTATCGCAGTCCCTATCCACAGACTTTGGTCGCGGATGGTCAAACCCTCTGGATCTGGGATCCGGATTTGCAGCAGGTGACCCGAAAAAAAATGAGCCAGAGTTTGGGTAGTACCCCGGCTGCCCTGCTGGCGGGGGACGATGCCCTGGAGAAGGGGTACGTGGTCACCGAGGGCGGGGAGAGCGAGGGGTTGGAATGGGTGATGGCCAAACCAAAAAGTACGGAATCAGGATTTGAATGGGTAAGGATGGGGTTTACGGATCAGGCGCTGGCGCGGATGGAGTTGCAGGATAGTTTCGGTCATACGCTCAGCATCGTGTTCACCCAGTTCGACAGGGATCCGAAATTCACGCCGGATACTTTCCGTTTCACTCCCCCTCCGGGTGCCGACATCATTCAGTAGGGATGGCGTGCCCGACAGGGATCGAACCTGTAACCCCCAGCTTAGAAGGCTGGTGCTCTATCCGATTGAGCTACGGGCACTCACTCGGGCCGACTTTCCGTGGTCGGGGTGGAGAGATTCGAACTCCCGACATCCTGGTCCCAAACCAGGCGCGCTACCAGGCTACGCTACACCCCGAACCCGAGATTATCCTGCATGCCCCGGTTTTTTGTCAAGGACGGTCTTGGGTGTGGGCAAGTCCGGGCGGTTGAGAGCGGCGGATGGAAACGGCCACCGTGGCTACTTCTGGCCACATCCGGTACTTCATCACCTTGATTTCGCAGGCCCGGACTTCGGGATTGCGCAGAAGGAGATCGGCAATTCGTTGGGCCAGCACCTCGATTAACGTCACGCGTTCCGAGGTGGCTTGTTTGATGGCATCGTAAACGTGATTGTAGTCGTAACCAGAGAGCAGTCCTTCCCGTGAATCCGCGATATGGCAGAGGGCGTCAGACACTTCGACACTGACGGTCAGGGAGACCTTCTGGGGTTTACCCAGTTCAAAGGCATTGATTCCGATTTCCAACTCGAGGTCGATGCCATCCAGAACGAAGCGGGTGAGAGAATCGGAAGAAAGGAGGGGGGGTAGGGGCATTTTATCCTTCGATATGGAGTGACAGACCGCCATCAACGGTCAGAAAGGAGCCGGTGGTAAAAGTGGCTTCGCACAACAAAAAGCGAACGGCGCGAGCCAATTCATCGAACCGGCCCAAGCGCTTCAGGGGCACCGCTTGCAGAATTCTTTGTTGATTTTCTTCGGCAAATGCCTGGGACTTGTGGGGCCAGTCAAAGTGACCGGGCAGTACGGTATTGACCCGAACCTGGGGGGCCAGTTCCACGGCCAGGGCTTGCATCGCGGCCATCAGGGCATTCTTGGCAATGTGGTAGGTCAGGTAACCGGCGGCCGGGCGATGAAAGTGAATGTCTCCGATGGCGACAATCGCGCCTTGCCGTCGCATCAATGAATCGCGACATTGGCGAATCAGGCGTAGATGGCCATAAAGATGACTGCCCAGATCCCGTTCCAGATGGTCTTCGTAGTCATCGAGATGCGTTGGGGAAAAATCCGAGGCATTGGCTACGATGCCGTCGATGTCCGTACAAAAGAATGGAGGGGGGAAATGGTTGCACAGATCCTCTATCCAGAGCCGGGCACTGTGGGCACGTTGGGCATTCAAGGCATGGCAAAGAATGTCGGCCTCGATCTGGGAGGAGGTACGACAATGTATGATGACGCGGTGCCCGGCTTCATGCAGCGATCGCACGATGGCGGCTCCGCCACGACGTGCCGCCCCGGTGACGACATACTGGTTGACACGTGGATTATCCATGTTTTTGAATCGGAAATGTTGCCTGGATCGTTGCAGATGGCAGACAATTATGCTTGAAATGGAGGGTCAAGTCCAAAATTTGCGGAAACTTTTCCTCGATCATCGTGATTTTCACCCGTGCCGGGGGTTGGCTGAAGGCGAGGTGCTTCGGGGAATCGGTCGGAAGATTCATACCGCCTGTCCGGCAGCATTGCCGCTGGCCCAGGCCCACTGAAAGTTGAATCCGCCCAGATGCCCCGTTACATCCACGGCTTCGCCGATAAAGTAAAGTCCCGGAACCGACCTGGATTCCATGGTTCTGGACGATAAGTCCTCCGTGGCCACCCCACCCAGAGTAACTTCAGCCTTGTTATAACCCAGGGTCCCCGAGGGCCGAATTCGCCAGTTGTTGAGGGCTTCCCCCAATTTTCGAAGTTCCGGTGGGGTAAACTGGCAAAGCGGTTTTGACAGATCATGGGCGGCACACCATTGCCGCGCAAATCTGTGCGGCAAGAGTTCCGCCAGGAAGTTATCGATCCGAACCCGACTGGAACCATGGTCGCGGAGCCATGTTTCTGCATTTTTACCCGGCAATAGATCGATGGAGAGGAAGTCTCCGTTTTGCCAGTAGGAAGAGATTTGCAGAACGGCTGGGCCGGAAATTCCTTGATGGGTAAATAGGAGGGCCTCGCGAAAACGTCCTTTGCGACAGGAGACTTCGACTTCCAGGGAAAGTCCTGACAAATCGCCAAACTGCTTCAGGGTTTCAGGTTCCAGGGCGAGCGGCACCAGGGCTGGACGAGGGGGGATGACTGCCAGGCCAAATTGTTCGGCGATTTGATAAGCCATCGGGGTCGAGCCAATGGCTGGGACGGCCAGTCCTCCGGTGGCCATGACCAGGGCCCGGGACTGGTAATGACCATGGCTCGTCGTTACCTGAAACCCTTCCCCGTTTCGGCCCACCGCCTGAACTTCGCATGGCATGCGCCAGTCTACCTGACCCCGTTCACATTCACTCCGCAACAGGGCAATGATCTGCTGGGCGCTGCCTTCGCAAAACAATTGCCCCAGGGTTTTTTCGTGATAGCGGATGCCGTAACGTTCTACCAGGGCAATGAAATGTTGGGGAGTAAAGCGTGCCAGGGCGGAGCGGCAGAAGTGCGGGTTCCTGGAAAGATAATTATCCGGTCCGCAGTGAAGGTTGGTGAAGTTACAGTGTCCGCCCCCGGAGATCCGGATTTTTTCGGCCAATTTGCGACCATGGTCGATCAGCAACACCTTGCGGCCCCGCTGCCCCGCCTGAGCAGCACACATCATGCCTGCCGCGCCCGCGCCGATGACAATGACATCCCAGGGTTCGTTTCCATTCATGGGGCTCATGATAATCCATGATGGCAGTGCTACGCGTCATCGGCATGAAAAAAACGAATTTCCGTCACCCAGGGACAGGAACGGTTGGGGTGGATCTGTAAGGAATGTTTCGGAATTCTGGTCTTCAGGATCCAATTGTGAGAGGATGACTCCGAAACAGGGATCGTCCAGCCATTATCGAGGAGAAGCGGTGGAGAGTGTTTCTGAATTGAATCGTCGCTACGGTATTCCGGATCAGGTGAGTTTTTGTCAGGATCCCGGTGGCTTCATCCATGTGGATGTGAAAAACTCATGGGCGTCTGCCCGCATTGCCCTTCAGGGGGCGCAACTGACGGATTGGGTACCGAAAGGCGAAGCTCCGGTCATCTGGCTTTCAAAAGAAGCCTCCTTCCAGAAGGGAAAGTCGATCCGTGGGGGAGCACCGGTCTGCTGGCCGTGGTTTGGGCCGCATGAATCGCAAAGAGATTTTCCTGCCCACGGTTTTGCACGCACTGCCCTGTGGGAAATATCGCGCGTGGAATCGCGGTCAGACGGATCCACTCATCTTGTTTTTCGCCTGCCGGAAGCCGCTTTTCCAAAAAATCAATGGGCTCATGCCACCACCCTGGAAAACCACATCACGATTGGTTCTTCCCTGGAGGTGGATCTCGTAACCCATAATCTGGGAAATCAGCCGGTTACCATCGGGCAGGCCCTCCATACCTATTTTCAGGTGGGAGATATCCGTACCGTTCGCCTGCTTGGACTGGAGGAATGCGTCTACCTTGACAAGGTGGCGGGTGGGGTTCGCAAGATTCAGAAAGGGCCGGTGAATTTTACAGAGGAGACCGACCGTATTTATCTGGGGGCCACAGGGGATGTTCTGATCGAGGATCCCCTGATGAAGCGCCAAATCCGGGTCACCAAGAACGGGAGTACCTCCACGGTGGTCTGGAACCCCTGGATTGAAAAGTCGGAAAAGATGGGGGATATGGGCGACGAGGGCTATCTTCACATGGTTTGTGTCGAAAATGCCAACGCGGCTGAGGATGTGGTCACCCTGGCTCCGGGGGCAGAACATCACCTGTGGGTACGCTACACCACCGTCTGAATTTCATCGCCGGATCGTTTCAACCAGAGAAAACCCAGTGCTCCGGCAGCGAGGGATGATAGAAGGATGGCCAATTTTGATGCATCGATGATTTCCGCCCTTCCGGCAAAGGCCAGGTTGGCGATGAAGATGGACATCGTGAAGCCGATCCCTCCCAGAAGACCTGCTCCGAAAATGTGTCGCCACTTCAAGTCGGGCGGAAGTCGACAGACGTTCATTGCGACAGCCAGGAAACTTGCCAGGAAAATACCCACCGGTTTGCCGATCACCAGGCCCGCGATAATCCCCCAACTGTTCATGCTCGACAGGCTTTGTTGCCATTCTGGCCCGATGACGAGCCCTGTATTGGCCAGGGCAAACAGGGGTAGGATAATAAAAGCCACTGGCTTGTGCAGGAAGTTTTCGAGTTGATGGGAAGGCGACTCTTCGTCTTCCGCCTTGGCGGAGAAGGGTAGGCTGAAGGCGAGCAGGACACCGGAAATAGTGGCATGAACCCCGGATTTGAACATAAAAAACCACATCAGGGCCCCGCCCAGCAAGTAGACCGGTACCGACATGACTTTGAATGCCCGGTTAAGAATGAGGAGCAGAATAAACACGGCAAGCGCGCTCGCCAAATAGGTCAGGGAAAACTGCGCGGTATAAAACAGGGCAATCACGATGATTGCGCCAAGGTCGTCGATCACGGCGAGCGCCGTCAGAAATATCTTCAGTGATGCCGGCACCCGGCTACCCAGCATGGCCAGTACACCCAGAGCAAAGGCGATGTCTGTCGCCATCGGTATGCCGGTTCCGGCTTGAGTTGGGGTTCCTGAGTTCAGCATGAAATGAATCGATGCCGGAACGCCGATCCCGCCGAGTGCGGCCACTATCGGGAGCAACGCGTTTTTCAGGTTTGAAAGTTCGCCGCTGTAGAGTTCGCGCTCCAGTTCCAGACCCACAAACAGGAAGAAAATCGCCATCAACCCATCGTTTACCCAGTGCTCCCTGGTCAGTCCGGCGACAGGGGCATGCCAGAAACTCAGGTAGTCAGGCCCAAGGGATGAATTGGCCAGGGCGAGTGACAGAAGGGTGCAGAAAATCAGGAAAATGCCGCTCGACTTTTCTGAGTCGAAAAAATTATTGAATGTCCTGGAAAGCATTGTCTGAATGTCTGGCATGGTTTTCGGGGTGCCACGAGGTTCCT
The DNA here is from genome assembly GCA_021796835.1 of Pseudomonadota bacterium. Classification (GTDB taxonomy): domain Bacteria; phylum Pseudomonadota; class Gammaproteobacteria; order Burkholderiales; family Ferrovaceae; genus Ferrovum. Next base: position 126,320 of record JAKABO010000001.1, read on the forward strand.
GTGAGCAGGTCAGTATAGGTCATTGTCCTCTTCCCGCAAAAAACAAAAAGATGAAGGGTCAACTGATACGTGAAAGAGATTTGGAATCTGAATACCGGTCAAGATTGTCTCTTTAGAGAGACAGGGGGGGTTCTGTTTGTATTCAGTCGATTGGATGACTATTCTTAACCAATTCTTAACAAGGTGTCGTCAAACGGCGACGTTTGGCCTGGGGTTGGCGTATGAAACCCAAAATGTCTCCTTGAGTGGGTATGTGTTAAAACCGATTGTAATCAATAAGATAATTTTAATTTCTTGTTATGGTATGATTTTTGCTTGAATACTTCAGGATGAACCTTTAACAACCTTGTTCAGGATAACTGTGGCAACGATAGACGGCCACTTCAAGTCTTTCTGGCTCATGTCAGAGGATGGCGTAGAGGAACAAAGGAGAAAGGAAACATGAAAATCGAGACGCATTTTTCACAGTTGAACCTGCGTGAGCGCCTGGTATTGGCCACCGACTTGGATGGTACCTTGCTGGCCGGACCATTGCCCGCTCGTCGTCACCTGCGCGAGTTGTTCAGAGGGAACATGCCGGGTTCAAAACTGATTTTCGTGACGGGGCGTGGTCTCGAATCGGTGTTACCGGTCTTGAACGACCCCACGGTGCCCAGACCCGATTACATCATTGCCGATGTGGGTGCAACTGTCGTTTATGGGGATAGCCTGCTGCCGGTCATGCCACTGCAGCAGGAAATCGCTGCAGTTTGGCCTGGAACCCAGCAAGTACTCGAGGCGCTGACCTCGTTTACCTACCTCGTGCAGCAAACCGTGCCACAGGAGCGCCGGTGCTCGTTCTTTGTACAAGAGGGGCAAATTGACGATGAACTGCGGCGCGTCGTCAACGAGTTGGGTTGTGAACTTCTTTTCTCTGCACAACGATATCTTGACGTTCTTCCCAAGAATGTCGGAAAAGGGTCCACCTTGCGACGGCTTTGCGAACAACTGGGATTTGATTTTGAAACCATATTGGCGGCGGGTGACTCGCTCAATGATTTGTCGATGTTCACGACCGGTTTTCAGGGGGTCGTCGTGGGTAATGCAGAACCTGCCCTTGTTGAGGCTGTGCGGCAACTGGAACACATTCATCTCGCCGTAGGTGATGGATGCGCGGGGATTCTCGAAGGACTGACGCATCATAGGCTGTTGAGTGGGGAGAACCCCGCTCCCGCCGACTGTCCGGGCGAGTCGGATTTGGTCATGGTGTACCACCGCCTTCCCTTTGACGAAACCACCGAGGGGAAAAGACAGCGCCCCAAGAGCCCCAACGGCATCATTCCTACCCTGCTCAATTTTTTTTCAGGGGGAACTACCGGTTCGTGGGTTGCATGGTCGCAACAAATCACGCGCGAACCAGAAAAGTTTGAGGCACGGGTCGCTGTGGACAAGAAACGCTATCCAAATCTGCGTGCGGCCCGTATTCCGTTGACGGCAAACGATATCGACCTTTTTTACAAGAAGTTCTCCAAAGAAGCATTTTGGCCCATCATCTTTTCCTTTTCTGACAAAGCCGTTTTTCAGCATACGCACTGGGAACACTATCTCGAAATCAATGAAATTTTCGCCAGAAAAACCGCTGCTGAAGCATCAAGGGGCGGGCTGGTTTGGGTGCACGACTACAATTTGTGGATGGTGCCTGCGTTTTTGAGAATGCTTCGCCCCGATTTGAAGATTGCGTTTTTCCATCACACGGCCTTTCCCTCATCGGATGTATTCAATATTATTCCCTGGCATCGCGAGATCATCGGAAGTTTGTTGCAGTGTGATTACATCGGATTTCATATTCCCCGTTATGTCGAGAATTTTGTTGGTGCTGTGCGCAGTTATGCGCCCACTGAAATTCTGGATACTACTCCGTGTGCCCCCCGGTTTCTTACCTACGGCTGTGCGCTTGGTGTTGACTCGGCCGCCAGCGGCATAAAAGTGGCTGGTCGGAATATCCGCCTGGGGGCCCATCCCGTCGGTATCGACTGTGATCAGATCGAACGCATTTTGCAGAAGGCTTCAGTGCGTCGCAAGATCAGGGGTATTCGCACCGAGTTGGCTGGACGGTCAGCCATTCTCTCGCTCGAACGGCTCGACTATGTGAAGGGATCGCTCGAGAAATTGCTTGCGTTCGAGGCGCTGCTCGATAACCATCCGGAATTGGCTGCCAAGGTGGTCCTGCTGAATTTCGTGACCCCGGCGGCGCGGGGCATGGAAGTGTACCAATCGTTGCGGGTTGAAGTCGATCAGTTGGTCGGGCGGATCAATGGTCGATTTTCAACACTTGACTGGACTCCGGTAAGGTATTTTTACCGTTCGCTTCCCTACGAAGAGGTCGTTGCCTATTATGCGGTCGCCGATGTTGCATGGATAACGCCCCTGCGCGATGGCCTCAATCTGGTGGCAAAAGAATATGTGGCAACGCAGGGAAGCGTTGGTGGCAATGGAGCCCTCGTGTTGTCCGAGTTCGCAGGAGCCGCAGTGGAATTGCACGGCGCCTTGCTTACCAATCCCTATGATGCGGCCAGCATGGTGCAAACACTCCACTCAGCGCTCACGCTGGCGGCGGACGATCGCGCATACCGCATGTCGCGTCTGGTTTCAATCGTGCGTACCAATGATGTACGTGCCTGGGGTGAAACTTTCCTGAATGCGGTGAACGCCGATTGACGAACGTCGGCACCAGGTCGGTGCGACACGTCGTGAGAGGCACTGTATTGGCCCACGGTCCCACAAATGTCGGGTGGATCCGCCGGACCTCAGGGGCCTTGTCCTGAAAAAAACGCGCGGTCCATTCTTGGGGGCATTTTATTCTCGTGCCCCTGGAATGCCGTTGTACAAAGCCCCGGTCGCCCTTCTGCGTTCCAGACCCAAGCGTCAACCATACTATATCCCCTATTCTGTTTTTATATTTTATAAATCGTAATTTGGCATAACAATTGCTTTGATTGCATTGGCAACAGAACAATGGCGTTCTGAAGTGAGTGTGATTGAACTCCGGGCAACGGCGTCCGCGGCTGAGGGAAAGAAAAATTCCCGATGCAGCGCACGCCGTTTTTTTATTTGGTGGCTATGTCATTGCGGAACTTGTCAGGACTATTTGCCATATTCAATAACTATTGGAAACAAAAATGCAAAAATCACTGGTCACCACATTGGCAACCTTGACAGCCGTAGCCGGAACAGCCCGCGCAGATGTCCTCTCTTTGGATTCTTCCGGTTCCGACACGAGCAGCGGTTGGTTTGCCACTGTCGATAAAACTCTGGAGGAACAACCCCATTGGGTGTGCCCAGTGGTGACGGTATTCCCACAACTGGTCGAAGAATATCGCTACGATGAAATCGTGCAGAACAAAGTGGGCGGGACCGTGCTGACCAACGATGGTGGGGGGGTAAGAGGACTGGAATTGATTCCATCCGAGCATGTTGAAATCCTGATTGGACAGCCGGGTTACATGAACCTCCAAACTCCAAAAACCACAATCTCGGGGTGGACAGATGAATCGCTGCTTGTGAAATACCGATTTCTGTCTGCCAATGAAGAAAATGGCAATTACGTTGTCTCCGGCTTCCTGGGGGTTAGTCTTCCGACTGGGAACACGATTTTTACTCAGAACGCTACGGTGACTACCCCAACCCTGGCAGTTGGAAAAGGGTGGGGAAGCCGCTGGCAAGGTGTGGCTGTAATGAGCACGCTTAGCGAAAGTTTTCCCTCTGGAAACCAGAATTACCTGGGGGAGGCCACCGTCTGGAATACCGCTTTTCAAGGGCATTTCTCTACCTATTTCTGGCCGGAAATCGAAACCAGTTTGACCCATTGGAAAGGGGGAGTATTCTCCGGGAAAGATCAGTTGATCGTCACCTATGGCATCAATTTCGGTCGGATCTCCCTCGGAGGAAGAATCAGACTTACTGTGGGTGTCGGTTATCAGACAGCCAATATGAGTGGATTCAGCACCTTCGGAAGCGGATGGATCGCCACCACCCGCTTGTTATTCTGATGAAGGACCGGCTCCGGTTGGCGGCTCGAAGGTGGTTGATATGACAACCATCCTGAGAAACGCGACTTCAACCAAACATAAGGCTCCGGTGAAGACGTTCCCTTCCCTGGTGGATCGTTTCGCTCGCCAGATTTCCTACCTGCGCCTATCCGTGACCGATCGTTGTGATCTGCGTTGTGCCTATTGTATTCCCAAGGGCTTCAAGGGGTTTGAAGTTCCAGCCCATTGGTTGACTTTCGCCGAGGTCGAACGCTTGATGGCGGTTTTTGTCAGATCTGGAGTGAGCCACATCCGTTTGACCGGAGGTGAGCCGTTGCTGCGTGCCCAGTTGCCCCTGTTGGCCCAACGTCTGGCGGCCTTGCCTGGGCTTGAAGAATTGTCTCTCAGTACCAACGCGACACAACTCGAAGGCCATGCTCGAGCCTTGCGGGATGCCGGAGTGAGCCGCGTCAATATCAGTCTCGATTCCCTTGTGCCAGAACAGATCAAATGCCTGACCGGGCAGGATGCCTTCGCTAAAATCATGGCTGGCATCAGAGCGGCCCAGAGGGTTGGGTTTTCCCCCATCAAGATCAACATGGTGATCGTACCCGGCGTCAACGATCATGAAATCGACAGCATGGTGGATTTTTGCCGAACCCACAAGTTGATTCTGCGTCTGATCGAGCCTATGCCCATGGGAGACAGCGGGCGAGCTATTACTCCCCATGATTTGCAGGAGACCCGTCGGCGCTTGACTCAACGCTTTGATCTGGTGCCTGCCCTGATTTCCGGTGGCGGACCGGCGTACTACCTGCAGGATTCTGGCGGGACCTTCAATGTGGGTTTTATTACTCCAATTTCACGTCATTTTTGTGCTACCTGCAACCGCGTGCGCCTGACGGTGGACGGGATATTACATCTCTGTCTGGGCCAGGAGGCGCGGGTTGATTTTCGCACCCTGATTCGCTCGGGGGCAAGTGACGAAGAATTGGCCGTGACTTTGAGAGCGGCTATCGAACTTAAACCGGAGCGTCATGAATTCAGGGAAGCTCCCGAAAAAATCATGCGCTTCATGTCGTCCACAGGTGGTTGATTCCCATTTCAACTTGAGTTTCAGGAGGTTTCGATTTCATGTCAGTACTCGCTCCCGTTCGGATCGGATTGATTAGTATTAGTGATCGCGCCAGTCAGGGCATATACGAGGACCTTGGTTTGCCAGCGCTGCAAACCTGGCTCGACGAGGCGCTGGTTACGCCATGGCAGGCTTTGACCCGTTTGATCCCCGATGAACAACTTCTGATTGAAACGACCTTGATCGAACTTTGTGATCGGGAGGATTGTGCTCTGGTTTTGACCACCGGCGGGACCGGGCCGTCTCCCCGCGATGTCACACCGGATGCTACCCGTAATGTCGCTCACCGCGTTCTGGACGGTTTTGGCGAACAGATGCGCGCCGTCAGCCTGAACTTTGTTCCGACTGCCATCCTTTCGCGCCAGATCGGGGCCACCCGGGGGCGTACCTTGATTCTCAATTTACCGGGCCAACCTCGAGCCATCAAGCAAACTTTGGATGGTGTTTTTGCGGCCGTGCCCTACTGTATTGATCTGATCGGAGGACCACGTTTGGAGACCCGGTCCGAAGTCATCGTGGCTTTCCGTCCAAAAAAATGAAACTGCTTGGTATCGTTGGCTATTCCGGGAGCGGCAAGACCACCCTGATTGAAAAGTTGATCCCTTGGTTCATGGCTCAGGGGTTGCGGGTGTCGGTGATCAAGCATGCGCATCATCAGGTGGATCTCGATCAGCCGGGCAAAGACAGTTGGCGTTTTCGTGAAGTTGGGTGTCAGGAAGTATTGCTGGTCACCACCCAACGCTGGATTCTGATGCACGAAAACCGGGAATGCTCAGAGTCCAACCTGGAAAATCTCACCGCCCGTTTTTCTCCCTGTGATCTGGTGCTGGTGGAAGGCTTCAAACACGGATCCATGCCAAAACTGGAAGTTTGGCGCACAATCACCGGAAAACCACCGCTCCACCCCGACGATGCAAATATTTTCGCTGTGGCAACGGATCGTCCCGTAGTGAGTTCTCTGCCACAATTCAACTTGAACCAAACCGAGCCCATGGCTCTTTTCATTGCGCAACGACTGGAATTATAAAGATGAATCCCCTGTCTCCCGAGGTCGCCCTTGAACGATTGATCGCCGGCATTCGGACTCGCCCAACCACTGAAATCATTCCTCTGGAACAAAGTCAGGGGCGGGTATTGGCTGAGGATCTGTGCGCCCGTTGCGATTTGCCCCCGGATGATGTCAGCATGATGGATGGTTATGCTGTTCGCATTACCGACCTTGATGATCGTCCCTTGCCGGTTTCCCAGCGGATTCCTGCAGGTCGGAGCGCCCAGCCCTTAGCCCCTCAGTCGGTGGCGCGTCTCTTTACCGGGGCCTGTCTCCCGCTGGGAGCGGACGCGGTGGTGATGCAGGAGGACAGTGAGTTGGAAGGTTCAGAAGTGCGCTTCACCCACAGGCCGCAGCCGGGACAGCATATTCGTCGACGGGGTGAAGATGCCTGCATTGGGGATATCGTCCGGCGTACCGGGAGCCGGGTTCGTCCCCAGGACATGGGCTTGCTGGCGTCCGTTGGGATTGAATCGGTGATGGTTTATCGCAGGTTGTCCATTACCGTGTTTTTTACCGGAGATGAATTGGTACAACCCGGTCATTCCCTGGCACCGGGACAAATTTATAATTCCAACCGTTTTGTTTTGCGTGGTTTGCTCGAAGCGCTCCATTGCAATGTCGTGGATCTTGGGGTAGTTCCCGACAATCTTGATCAGACCCTGTCCACTCTCACGATGGCCGCATCTGCAGCCGACATCATACTGACTTGCGGTGGGGTTTCGGTGGGGGAAGAGGACCATGTGCGTACAGCAGTAGAACAAATCGGCCAGATCGACTTATGGCGAGTGGCCATCAAACCGGGGAAACCTTTTGCTTCCGGACAGGTGAACGGGGTGCCGTTTCTGGGCTTGCCGGGCAATCCCGTCTCGGCTTTTGTCGTTTTTTGTCTGTTTGTGCGTCCCTTCATTCTCTCCAGTCAGGGTGTCCAGAACTGGAAACCCTTGACCTACCAGATTCGAGCCAACTTCGAATGGCCCCTGGCAAAGGGACGGACCGAGTGGCTGCGGGCGCAGTTACACAACGATGAGGAGGGCACCTTCCTGACCCTGATGGCGAATCAGGGTTCCGCATCCCTTACCTCACTGGCTCAGGCCGATGGGCTAGTGGAAATACCCATGGGGCGTCAGGTTGATCGAGGAGACACCGTCCGTTTCATGCCATTTTCCGGATTATTGACATGAAAATACTCTATTTTGGGCGTCTTCAGGATATTTTTGGCAGAACCGAGAGGATACCCTCGAGATACCCCAATCAGACCGTGGGTGAGTTGTTGGACGAGTTACGAGCCCGCAGTCCGGCGACTCGCGAAGCCCTGAGTCGTCCGTTCAGGGTTGCCCTCAATCAGACCATCCTCGTCGAAGAAACCGTGGTATTGCGCGATGAGGACGAAGTCGCCTTGATTCCCCCGGTGACGGGTGGATAAAATCATCCTGAGCAAGCCGATTCTTATTGGTGTTGACCCAGCATCCGCCGAATCTCCGGCAGACAGGAACCACATTGGGTGCCGCAGCGCAGGGCAGCCTGTAAATCGGTGAGGGAGGAACCCTCTTTGATGGCGGTTTGCAGGGCATCTTCGCTGACCTCGAAACAGTTGCAAATCGTTCGACTCGAAACTCGAATCGAAGCCGGGGGGGTTGACAAAGGTGCCAACAGCCAGCGTCGAACTCCGGTCACGGTTTGCTTCTCCAAAAGAGCACTTTCCAGCCAGGGGGCCGCCAGGGTCTCGCCTGTCAAACGCGCTGCGATCAACTGATGATCCACCAGAAGGGCTTTTTTGACGATATGGGCGCGGGCATCGTGGTATTCCATGCAGATTCCGCTGACCAGTCCAAAAAGTTGGTCTAGCGGTTTCAGCCAGGCAGCAGGAATCGGTTCGTCGTGAGCCAGATTCAGGATCACGGCAGGATGGTTTCGGCCTACCAAGGAGACACTGGCATAGCCAAAAGGGGACAGTAAGGGAGGGATCTGGTCGAGCCATTGAAGGGTGCACCGTCGTGCTTGTTCGCTATCGACGGCGCTTCCCATCATCACTGTAGTGTAGGGAAGTACGGCGGGTTCGATCCGAACCACTGCATGTTTGAGTTCGGGTTGTTTGGAATGAGGATCGAAGTCTTTCAAAGTCAGTTCATTGACGCCGTGACTGTTGAGGCGATTACGGCCCCAATGCATCGCCATGAATGCCTGCCCCGAGGCAACTTCCTGAGAAGCCTGAAGACGAATCACCAATTTTCCCCGTGGACTTGATACGCTGACCAGAGATCCCGGGGTCAGCCCCCGCCGCGCCATGTCGGCGGGGTTGAGTTGCAGGCAGGGTTCGCGGTCATGATTGCCGAGCTGGGCAACCCGACCTGTGCGGGTCATGGTATGCCACTGATCGCGCAAACGCCCACTGGTGAGATGGAAGGGATAGCGCGCATTACAGCTTTCCGCAGTGAGCGAGGTGACTGGTACCACAAAATTGGCGCGACCATCTGCTGTGGCAAAACAGTGGTCGGTATAAAGACGTGCCTTATCCTGCGTGGCTCCCTGAGGGAATGGCCAGCGTTGTGGTCCCCGTTGATCGAGGATGTCGTAATTCAATCCGGTAATGTCCAGGTCCCGACCCGCAGTGGTGCGGCAATGTTCCTCGAAAATTTCGCGGGGATGTTCATAGGGGAACAGGCGTTCTGCTTCTTCAACCCGTCCCAGTTCGCGTCCAAGGACATGGGCGAAATCGCAGCCGATGCGCCAATCGGCGCGGCTGTGGCCGGGCATGGCCAGGGCGGGGCGAACATGGGTGATACAACGTTCGGAATTGGTGACCGTGCCTTCCTTTTCCCCCCAGGTACAGGCAGGCAGCAGCAGGTCGGCGTAGGCGGTCGTTTCGGTATGGGCGTAGGCATCCTGCACCACCACCAGTTCACAACGGGTCAAAGCCTCCCGGATCAGGGCTTGGTCGGGCATCGAGTGGGCGGGGTTGGTGCAAACGATCCACAGCGCCTTGACTTGGCCGGCTCGTGCGGCCTCGAACAGTTCCACGGCGGAGAAACCGGGTTGGGCGGGTACCGAGGGAATCCCCCAAAGTTGGGCCACTTCCTCGCGATGTTGGGAATTGGCAAGGTCGCGATGGGCGGACAAGAGGTTGGAGAGTCCCCCTACCTCCCGGCCTCCCATGGCATTGGGTTGCCCGGTCAGAGAAAAAGGTCCGCACCCTGGTTTTCCGATCTTGCCAATGGCCAGGGATAAGGCGATCAGGGCGATGCCGTTGTGGGTACCATGATGCGATTGATTGAGTCCCTGGCACCATAAGCTCATGGGGGTTGCGGCTTTTCCCCACCAACGAGCCGCCTGGATGATCTGTTCAGCGGAGAGACCACAAATGTCGGCAGCAATGGCAGGCGTGGTTTCGGCAACCTGCTGGCGCAGGGCACCGAAACCGTTCGTGTGATCGCGGATGAAGTCCTGATCCAGTAGTTCCTCCCAGATCAGGACATGTAGCATGGCGTTGTAGAGCCAGATGTCCGTGCCTGGCAGGATGGCCAAGTGCAGATCTGCAGCCGCAGCAGTTTCAGTGCGTCTCGGGTCTACCACGATGAGACGCCGGCCAGGCTGCTTTTCGCGCGCGGCCTCGATGCGACGGTAAAGTATCGGATGAGCGTAGGCCATATTGCTGCCGGCGATCAGCAGGCAGTCGCTCAGTTCCAGATCTTCATAACTACAGGGTGGAGCATCAGCCCCCAAGGTCTGCTTGTAGGCGACCACAGCACTAGACATGCACAGCCGTGAGTTGGTGTCGACATTATTGGTACCGATCAGACCCTTGGCGAGTTTGTTGAAAACATAGTAGTCCTCTGTCAACAACTGACCGGACAGGTAAAAACCGACCGCATCAGGGCCATGGTCACGGATGATCTGGCCGAACTGGCGGGCAACTTTGTCCAGCGCCTCGGACCAAGGTAAAGGGATGGGCGCTTGAGTGCGTTCGGGACGCCATTCAGGAGTAAACAGACGGCCTTCGGGTCGGACTGACTGGAGCAAGGTTGCCCCTTTGGTACAAAGCATCCCATAATTGGCCGGATGGTTCGGGTCGCCGATGACCTGACGCAACCCATGGTCATCATGCTCGATCAATACCCCGCAACCAACGCCACAATAAGGGCAAGTGGCGGCGGTACTGCGTACGGAAGGAGAATGCACAATCACTTCCGCGGTACGTGGATTCACTGTACTCATCGTAATCCTGCTGGAAGTCTGGAAAAATAGTAGAGGGCCACCAGATTGACGAACAATGATAATCCCGCAAAAACTTTAAATGTCATGGCAGGATGACGTTCCATCATGGGGATGGAGCGGGGACGAGTCAGGGGGCGGTGGACACCCCGTTCGAGGGCGACCAGAAATTCGTCGGCAGTTTCAAAACGGTGTCTGGGGTGGGGGGAACAGGCCGTCAGCAGAATATTTTCCAACCATTCCGGAGTGTCCGGACGATACCGGGTGGGAGGGACAGGGGTGGCGAAATGAGGATGCTGGAACGGTTCGATTTCACCATACGGGTATTTTCTGGTCAGCAAGTGATAGAGAGTCACTCCGGCGGCGTAAAGGTCGCTTGACTCGCTACACGGGGTTCCGGCGAACAGTTCTGGAGCCATGTAGGAGGGTGTGCCCGGATTATTGATCTCGGTCAGCAGGTTACCCTCTGAAGCGGCGACGCCCAGATCCAGAATGTGCAGATGACCCTCTGTGTCGATGTGCAGATTGTCTGGTTTGATGTCTCGATGCAGGATTCCGAGCCGATGGAGATACCCCAATCCCTTGAGCAGCCCAAACCCCAGTTTCGTGACCTCTTCCGGGTCAAAACGATGGCCTCGTTGCAGACGTGATGCAAGGGTTTCGCCCTCATGCCAGGTCATCAAGTAGTAGAGGTAACTGCGCATGGGATGACTGACCACCTGCGGAAAAGCACGGTTGATTACTCGTCTCGCCAACCATTCTTCGTGACTGAGTGCAGCCCGTGCCTCGTCATCGCCATGCCCACTCTGGAGCGTCTTGAGAACCAGTTTTTCCGGTCCCTGGGGCGTTGGGCGTGACACTCGGTACAGCAGAGTGACGCGCGATTGGTGGAGCATGGCCTCGACGGTGAGCCCGTCGAGGGTCTGACCAACCCCGAGGGTTGGGGGCAGTGGTCGCTGCAATGCGGTTTCCAGCCAATGATCGAAGTAAGGTCCGGGAACCGATGTGATGGCGACCATCAGGCAACTGCAATTGTCACGACTCCCCGAAGTCTCTGCCTGATCGGCCAGAGCATCGGCGGCGACTTGAGGATCCAGAGTATGCGCCAGAAGATCCTCGATCTGTGTCTTGGGTAAAACACTCCAGGCCCCGTCGGTCAAGAGCAGAAAGCGATCTCCGGGTTGAATTTCGCCCTCGAGATGGTCCAACTTGAAATGGTCGTCGAGCCCGACGGCGCGGCTCAAAACATTGGCCAACTCGGGATGGGGCCAGACGTGATCTTCCGTCAATTGGGTCAGTTGACCATTACGCCATAGATAGGCTCGGGAATCACCCACATGAGTTAGATGAAAGCGATTGCCACGTAGAACCACTGCGGTGAGGGTGGTGGCCATTCCGGCATATTCCCGACAACGCCTCCCCTGCGCCACCAGCCAGCGGTTGGTGGCGTTCAGCACCAAATCCAGGGAACGACCCACCCCCAGAGTTTCTGGCGTGGAGTAATAATCCGACAGCAGACTCCGTACCGAGAATTCGGCGGCTTCTCGCCCCAGTGCATGTCCACCGACACCATCGGCGATGGCAAAGAGCGCACCTTTTTTTTCCAGGTCCTCACCTTGAGGAAGGGTGGACCCGAGAAAGTCCTGGTTGTCGGGGCGACCACCGATGCGGGTGGTCATTCCCAGGGTGACTTCCAGTCGGGATCGGTGTTGGCCTGAATTTTTTTCGAGAGTTTTCATGTCATGACCTGGTTCAGATCCTTGCGTCGGTCAGATAACTGGCTCCCCAAGTGGTGCGCCAGCGACGCTTGACCCTGCTGAGGCCGACCAGTGCCAACAAAGCCAGAGTCGCAAAGATCAGAAACCCGGCCTGATAACTACCTGTCATTTGGCGCGAGTACCCAAGGGAGGATGCCAGATAAAAGCCGCCTACGCCTCCGGCCATCCCAACCAGTCCGGTCATCACCCCAATTTCCCTGCGAAAGCGCTGAGGGACCAACTGGAAGACTGCACCATTGCCCATACCTAGGGCAAGCATGGTGATGACAAAGAAGACCAGGGTCACCCAAGCGTAGGGTAGCCCAAAACTGGCGATGAACAAAGTCAGGGTAGCAATTCCGTACATGATGGTAAGGGTTTTGACCCCTCCCACCCGATCCGCTACATTCCCGCCCAAAGGACGCACCAGAGACCCTGCAAATACGCAGGCGGCCGTAAACAGGCCGGCAGTTTTTGGATCAAGGCCATATTGGGTATTGAAATAGATGACCAGAGAGGAGGCAAGGCCTACGAATCCGCCAAAGGTCACGCTATAAAAGAACATGAACCACCAGGCGTCCTGATCCTTGAGTACAGCCAGGTATTGGGGCAGGGTTTTGGGGGGAGGAGGGTTGGGCGCATCCTGGGCCAGCGCAATGAAGAGTACGAACACCATGGCGAGCGGAATCAGGACCAGGCCAAACACATTATTCCAGCCAAAGAGGGCAGCCAAACCTGGCGCAAAGAGGGCAGCCAGGGCGGTGCCGGAATTTCCGGCACCGGCAATACCCATGGCAGTACCCTGATATGCGGGAGGATACCAGCGCGATGCCAGAGGAAGGGCGGCGGCAAAGGAGGCGCCAGCCACACCCAGCAATATTCCCAAGGCCAGTACTTCCCGATATGAATGGATGCCGTGGAGCCATGCGAAGCCAAGCCCCAGCAGCACCAGAATCTGGCCGATGATGCCAGCCTTGCGCGGTGATAGATGATCCACCAGAAGTCCCATCGCGATTCTCAGCAAGGCCCCGGAGAGTACGGGCGTAGCCACCATTAAACCCTTTTGCAGATGGTCGAGATGGAGGTCATTGGCAATATTGACACCCAGGGGTCCCAGCATCACCCATACCATGAAGGAGATATCAAAGTAGAGAAACGATGCCAGCAATGTCGGGCTATGTCCCGACTTCAGAAATATCTTCATGTCCATGTCGTCATTCCATCGATCCATTCAATCGGTTTAGAAACAAATCTGTTTCATTGCAGCACGATCAGTGCGACTCGTGGCTTGACTCCAGGCTGATCCAACCGTCTTCCAGTTGCACGGGAACGGTAGCGGCACAACCTGCATCGGCTCCCTGGGCTTGTCCATCGACCAGGCTGATCCTCCAGCCATGGAGAGGACAGGTGACATGGGTGTCGGTGACCAACCCCTGGGAAAGGGGGCCCTGTTTGTGTGGACACTGATCCAGCAGGGCGAATACTTGATCGTCAGCGGTGCGGAACAGCGCGATATTGGGAGGAGCGCCACGTTCGACCACGCGCGCGCCGAGACGGGGAATTTCATCCAGAGTGCAAATTCTTTTCCATTGGGCCATGACAAACTCCGATTTAAAGGGACATCACTTCGAATTCCTGCAGATGTGAGGGATTGGCGGCGATTTCTGTCCATGGATCCTCCGTACCCTGAAGGGCAAACAGAAGACGTTCGTAAAGGGTTTGTCGTTGCTCGAGATCTTCCACCACCTGTTGTTTCACGAAGTCGAGGCCTGCCCGTTCGACCCAGTGCACGGTACGGTCGAGGTAGCGCGCCTGCTCGCGGTAGAGTTGGAGGAAGGCCCCCACCACTTCCAGGACTTCATCGTCACTGGCGACCTTGCAGAGAAACTGGGCAACCACGGTCTTGATCCCACCGTTGCCAGCAACATAGATTTCATACCCCGAATCTACCCCGATGATGCCTACATCCTTGATGCCGGATTCGGCGCAGTTGCGCGGACAACCGGAAACCGCCAACTTGACTTTATGGGGGGTCCACATTCCAAACAGCATTTTTTCCAGACGTACGCCCAATGCCATGGAGCGTTGGGTACCAAAACGACAATGTTCGGAACCCACGCAAGTTTTAACAGTGCGCAGGCTTTTGCCATAGGCATGACCGGAGACCAGTCCGCTCTTTGCCAGATCAGCCCACATGCGTGGCAGGTCCTTTTTTTTGACGCCGAGTAGATCGATTCGTTGGCCGCCGGTGATCTTGAGGGTGGGCACCGCGTATTTTTCTGCAGCATCGGCAATGGCACGCAGTTCGGCTGGTGTGGCCAACCCGCCCCATAACCGGGGGACTACGGAAAAACTTCCGTCTTTCTGGATATTGGCGTGAGCCCGTTCATTGATGAAGCGACTCTGGGGGTCGTCTCGTGCCTCGTGGGGCCAACTGGAAATCAGGTAATAATTGAGTGCTGGACGGCAAGTGGCGCAGCCGTTAGGGGTTTTCCACACCAGAAAGGTCATGATCTGTGGGATGGTGAGCAGATGTTCTTCGCGGATCGCTTTGCGAACTTCCTCGTGGGTATGATCGGTACAGGGGCAGAGCGCTTTATGTAACCCATCGGCGGGTTGATAGGCGCCACCAACGGTGGAGGCCAGCAATTGCTCCACCAGTCCGGTACAGGACCCGCAGGAACTGGAAGCCTTGGTATGCTGGCGCACCTCTTCAAGAGTAAACAGCCCCCTTTCTTTGATGGTCTTGATAATGGTTCCTTTACAGACACCGTTACAGCCGCAGATTTCCGCGTGATCGGGAAGGCTGGACGCCTGGGTTTCCCCTTTATGGCCGCTGTCACCCAGGTGGTGCTGGCCGAATAGAAGATGAGGGCGCAGTTCCGTGACTTTCTGGGCATCCTTGAGCAGTTGCATGTACCAGGCACTATCGGCGGTATCGCCATAGAGAACGGCTCCCACCAGTTGATCATCCTTGAGCACCAGTTTTTTGTAGACACCGGCAGCAGGATCGGAGAGTACGATGTCTTCGCTGTCATCGGCTCCCATGAATTGACCGGCAGAGAACAGGTCGATTCCCGTTACCTTGAGTTTGGTCGAGGTGACGGAACCCTTGTAACATGCAATGCCATACTCGGCCAGGTGATTGGCAGCAACTTTGGCCTGTTCGAAAAGCGGCGCAACCAGTCCGTAGGCAATGCCGCGATGAGAAACACATTCGCCCACGGCATAGATACGGGGATCGAAGGTTTGCAGGGTGTCGTTGACCACAATGCCGCGGTGGCAGAATAGTCCGGCCGATTCAGCCAAGGCAGTGTTCGGACGGATTCCTACGGACATCACGACCAGTTCGGTCGCGAGGGTAGACCCATCCTTGAAACGCAGGGCACAGACTCGTCCATCTTCACCGCGCATCAGTTCAGAGGTTTCGCAGCCCAACTTGAACTGTAGCCCGCGGTCCTCCAGTGATTTTTTCAGGAGTTCTGCGGCAGGACGATCAAGTTGGCGCTCCATCAGCCAGGGCATGACGTGGACTACGGTCACCGTCATGCCCCGTTGACGCAGTCCATTGGCGGCCTCCAGGCCAAGTAGACCACCACCGATCACGACTGCGTGGTGATAACGGGAAGCAGCTTCGATCATGGCATCGGTATCGGCGATGTCACGATAACTCAGAACACCGGGTAAATCGTGACCGGGGATCGGCAGGATGAAGGGAGTCGAACCGGTAGCCAACAACAACCGGTCGTACTTTTCAACCCGTCCATCTGCGCTGAAAACTTGACGCAAGACCCTGTCAATGCGAGTGATGCGACTCGAAGTATTCAGTTTGATGTCATGGTTCTCATACCAATCAACATCATTCAGGATGATTTCTTTGAGGGTCATTTCTCCCGCCAACACCGGTGACAAGAGAATGCGGTTGTAGTTGGGGTGAGGTTCCGCCCCAAAAACGGTGATGTCATATTTGTCCGGAGCCAACTTGAGCAATTCTTCCAGAGTACGAACTCCTGCCATGCCATTGCCGACCACGACCAGTTTTGGGCGAGTACGCTCGGCTATTGGACGTGGTTGCAGGCTATTGAGGGGGGGGTGGGCAGTCATCGATGTCACTCCTGAGCAGTGAGGGTGAATTGGTCGGCGTACCGCTTCGGGTCTTGACCGTCCCATACCCCGCCATCGAAAAGGAAGGAGCGGCGGAACGGACTATCGGGCAGAGAGACGGCAGCGGCCTCAGCACCATCGCGGTAAAGGTCGAGTCGTTGTACCTGTTGCGCCACGGCAAGGTAGTCGGGGTGTTCGGTCAGCATTCCCCAACGTTTATGCTGAGTCATGAACCAGAGACCATCGGAGAGGTAGGGATAATTGACGGCACCATCGGCAAAGAACTTGAGGGCGTGGGAATCCTGCCACTGGTGACCCAGTCCGTCCTGATATCGTCCCTGAAGGCGTGCCGAGATCAACTCTGAAGGAAGATCGAGAAAATTTGGCTGAGCCATCAGGGCAGCTGCGATGGTCCGGTTTTCCGAGGAAGAGTCGAGCCAGCGACTGGCCTCCAGGATGGCTGCAATCAAGGCGCGGGCACTGTTGGGATGGTGTTGGGCCCAAGCAGCCGTTGTGGTCAACACCTTTTCGGGGTGATCGGGCCAGAGGGACTGACTGGTTGCCACCGTCACGCCCACGCCCCGTTCAACGGCCAGAGCGTTCCAGGGCTCTCCCGCACAAAATCCCTGCATCTGGCCTGTGCTCATACGTTCCACCATTTCCGGGGGAGGGACACTGGATGTCTGGAGATCGCGCAGAGGATGGATCCCCCAGGTCGCCAGCCAGTAATAAAGCCATAGGGCATGAGTCCCGGTGGGAAAGGTCTGGGCAAAAGTGAAGCGTCGTTTATCGTGGGCAATGGCATCGGCCAGGCTTTTACCCCCAGTGATGCCGCGTTCGGTCAGGGCGCGGGATAAGGTGATGGCCTGGCCATTGTGGTTGAGATTCATGAGGATGGCCATGTCCCGTTGCAACCCGCCAATTCCCAACTGAACTCCGTAGATCAAGCCATAAAGGCCTTGTGCGGCATCCAGACTGCCATTGAGCAGTCGATCCCTGATCGAGGCCCAACTGTTCTCCCGTGTCAGACAAATCTTGATCCCGTGACGGCGGTCAAATTGTCCCAGGGAGGCGATCACCAGACTGGCGCAATCCGTCAAGGGGATGAAGCCCAGACGAATCTCCTCGAGTTCCGGTTTGTCCGTTCCTGTCAGCCAGACATCCATAAGGTTTCCTGAAAACTTGTAAAAAATAAAAACGGCGCACGCTGCACTGGGGATGTCGTTTTTCCCACTGCTGCGGACGCCGTTGTCCAGAATCCAACTTCACCTGCTCCAGAACGCCATTGTTCTGTTGTCACTGGGGATTAAGCAATAGTTATGCCAGGTTGTGACTGCGCGAAAGAAAAATGTGTTTCGGCGCATTGAATCCGGACTTCAGGAGGGAAAGCGAGGATGTTGTACAGTAGATTATTCGAGCAGCACGAAAAAAATGCACAGGAACAGTGCAGATTTTTCTGGAACAGGCTATTTTGGTGCGCTTTAAAAACTTCAAAACAGCAATGAGGCGCTGTCGATCAGATCCCGGGCTACTTGAGCAATCGTCTTGCCCCGTGCCATGGCCAGTTTCCGCAAGGAAGCGTAAGCGGCATCCTCTTCGAGGTGACGCTGTTTCATCAATATCCCCTTGGCTTTGTCGATGATTTTTCGATCATCCAGTTTTTGGGTGGCGCGGGCGAGTTCGTTCCTCAGTCCTTGCATCATTTCGAAACGGGCACAGGTGATGTCAATGACCGGTTTGAGTCGGGAACTATCCAGCCCGTCAACCACATAGGTGGAAACCCCGGCTTGAATCACCCGATGGATCGTCTCGCTGTCGTCATCGGAACCAAACAGGACGACTGGACGCGGCGCGGTACGATCCATTACTGCGAGGTGTTCCAGAGTATCGCGACTGGGGGAATCGGTTTCGATTAGAATGACATCTGGCTTAAAGTGTAAGACCTTGTCCAGAAGATTTTCGGAGGAGGGTAAAACTGCAGCGACCTGATAGCCCGCCCGGATGAGTTGTTCGCAGAGGTCGGCGGTTGATTGCTGGTGTTCGTCAATGATGAGGATTTTGAGCATGACGCCAAAGGACAAGCAACGACCATGCCATTCCCTTGTCACGGGACTGGAATCAAGGTAGTAAACTCTCTCTTTCACTACGAACTCGATCCGATCGAATGACCCTTTCCATTCAAACCTCAGACTTCGATATTGGCGCTGAAATCGGTCAACTACGAGGACTCTGTCCGGGAGCCGGGGCTTTGGTCAGTTTCGTGGGAACAGTGCGCGACATGAGCGGAGAAACTGCCATCACCCATTTGTGGATCGAGCATTATCCCGGCATGACAGAGAAGTCTCTCGCAGCGATTCTTGAAGAAGCCCGCTTACGCTGGCCTTTGTTGGGCGTAAGAGTCATTCACCGGGTCGGGGCGCTGGCTCCAGGTGATGCCATTGTGTTGGTGATCGTGGCCAGTACCCATCGGGGTCCAGCCTTTGAGGCCTGCGAGTTCATTATGGATTACCTCAAGACGCAAGCCATGTTTTGGAAAAAGGAACGGTTTCCCGAAAAGGAAGTATGGGTCGACGCTCGCGCCAGCGATGAGGAGGCGGCACAACGTTGGCGCGAAAAGTTTCCACCAGCGTGAGGTTCGGCCGGCACACCTTTGCACGCTGGAGTTTTCGGATGAGGTGATCGAGGAGCAGCCAATATGTGGGGGCTATATGGGGAATGATTACGGTTGTGGTGGCATCGCCCTTGGCATGGTGGGGTACTCCGCCGAACGAAAAAAACGGGGTTTGAGCGAGCGAACGTCATGACGCAATGCATCAGAGCAAAATTTCGGATTTTGGAAGTCATATGATGAACCAACCCTTTACTCATCTCGATGATCAGGGCCGGGCTCAAATGGTCGACATTGCGAACAAGAGCGAAACTCGGCGGATTGCCCGTGCGAGCGGTCGAATCCGCATGCAGCCGAAAACCCTGTCAGCCTTTCTTGATGTTACCCTGAAGAAAGGCGATGCCATGAGCGTGGCCAGAATCGCTGCGTTGATGGCGGCCAAACGAACCTCCGAATTGATCCCCCTCTGCCACCCGCTGTCCTTGACCCATACCCAGGTAGACTTCACGCACAATGCGGAGGAAGCGTGGCTGGAATGTATCGTCACTACCGAAACCGTTGGACGTACTGGGGTCGAAATGGAAGCCTTGACGGCGGTCAGTGTTGCTCTTCTTGCACTGTATGACATGGGCAAAGGACTTGATCGAGGTATGACCATCGGAGATATTCGCCTGCTGGAAAAATCAGGAGGCTGTTCCAGTGACTGGCGCGGCGCATGACTGCCATGACATCTGCGCGCTACTGTTGGCAGGGGGGCGTGGGCAGCGTATGGGAGGGCAGGATAAGGGCCTGCTGAATCTGAGCGGGTATCCTCTGGTGATCCATGCCCTGAAGAAAATTCGCCCCCAGGTCACGGAAGTTTTGCTGAGTGCCAACCGTAATCACGGTCTTTATCGGGATTGGGGGTTTTCCGTCATTCCCGATAAAGAAGAGTATCTGGGGGCAGGCCCTCTGGCAGGTTTGTATGCCGGGCTGACCCACGCCACTTCTTCCCTGGTCCTGTCTCTTCCTTGTGATTCTCCCTTTTTCCCGGACACACTCCCTTATCGACTGTCTCGGGCGCTTTCGACTCAAGATGCCGAAATCGCCTTTCCAGTGTCGGATGGGCACAGTCACCAGGCCTTTTTGCTGTGCCGTACCAACCTGAAGGACTCGCTGAAAAAATATCTGGACAGCGGCCAGCGCCACGTACTGGGGTGGGTACAAAGTCACCGTTATGTGAAGGTACGTTTTACCAACGGGGATGATTTTCTCAATATCAATACCCCTGAGGACCTGGCAAGGGCGGAAACACGTTATGCCGAAAAGTCCATACAGTGTACTGGTCCCTGAAATCAGAACGCCAAGCGGGCAGAGGTGACCCAGCCGTTTCCAAACGTGCTGAATCCGCTCATGTTGGTCGTCTGATACCCTGCACCCAGAATGAGTCTGGTACGGCCTTCGAGGGGAATTCGGCCAAAGATGATCCCGTAAGTGACGATCAACTGATCTTTCCCGGAGAAGATCCCGCCTTGCCAACGGGTTAAACTGGTTTCGATTTCTGGCCAGAAATAGTTGGAAAAATGCCCCTGAAACGAGGTATTCCAGACGGTGGGTTCGCCAAGGATATTCTGGTTCCCGGAAGGGAAACTTTTGCTATAGGTACTTTGTATATTCACTCCCTGATCCCGGGTTCCCCAACCTTTTCCAACCGCCAGGGTTGGTGTGGTAACAGTATAGTTCTGGGTAAAAGCGGTGCTCCCCGTTGGAAGTGTCACCCCCATGAAACCAGTGACGATGTAGTTGCCATGTTCTTCGTTGGCAGACAGGAATCGGTACTTCATGAGGAGCGATTCGTCAGTCCATCCCGAGGTTGTGGTTTTAGGGGTTTGGTTGCTCATATAGCCAGGTTGTCCGATGATGACTTCAACATGTTCAGAGGGAATCAATTCCAGTCCCTTTCCGCCCCCGTTGTTGGTCAGTGTGGTTCCCCCTGCCTTGTTCTGAATAATTTCATCGTAGCGATACTCTTCTTCCAGGCGCGGAGTCACCGTTACCAGTGGGGTCATCCAATGGGGCTGCTCCTCCTGAGTTTTATCGACGTTGGCAAACCAACCGTCGTTCGTGTTGGATTCGGGAGGATTCAAGGAAAGAGCATTTGGAACCGGGTCGGCAAGGGCACTGAATGTCAAGGAAAGCAGTCCTGTGCCAGTTAAAAGCGACAGGGTTGATTTGCTGATGAATAATGAAGTCATGAAGATTTCCTCTGGTTGGGTTTATGCGCGAATCGAATACCGCTATGTATTCATCTATATAACGGTGGTTCAGCAATTTACATGCCAATAACCATCATATTGATAATTAACGGTTAAATTTGTATTCGTCGAGGAAATGTCGCAAACCTGACAAACCAGAGTCAGACAAAATACATGCTTTGGATCTGGTGATCTCTCAGTGCGGGAATGTCGACCCCGAGAGCGTTTCCGCGTAGAAACGTTCAAGATCTCCGGAGTCGGGGGTTTGCTTGTGGGCAACTGCGTGATCCCGAATACGACCAAGAATTGACTTGACCTCGGAATCTGTCAGCAGGATACCCAGTTGGGCGTAGGCATTCAGAACAGATTTTGAGCCCGAATGTTTCCCCAGGACGAGGCGGTGTTCGCGGCCTACTTCAGCAGGGTCGAAATTTTGATAGTTGGCGACGTTTTTGAGCAGACCATCGATGTGAATCCCTGATTCATGGGTAAAAACGGAACTGCCGACAATACATTTGTTGGCGGGTATCGGGCGGCCGGAGGCGCGCGCGACCAGTTCGGATATTTCCGGAAAGCGGCGCGCATCGATCCCCGTCTCGATGCCATGGAGGTGTCTCAAGCCCATGACGACCTCTTCGAGGGGGGCGTTGCCTGCCCTTTCCCCCAGACCATTGACGGTGGTGTTGACATGGGTTGCACCGGCGCTGACGGCGGCAAGAGTGTTGGCCGTGGCCAGGCCGAGATCATCGTGTGCATGAATTTCGATTTCCAGATCCGAATTTCTTTTCAAGTGCCGAATTCGATCAAAGGTCGTGAAGGGATCCAGCAGTCCCAGGGTATCCGCAAACCTGAATCTTCTGGCCCCTGCCATTTGTGCCTTTTCCATGACTTGCATCAGAAAGTTCAAATCGGCCCGTGAGGAATCCTCACCGCCAACGCTGACCTCGATGCCAAGATCCCTGGCTTCTCTGACCTGCCGGCTGACGGTATTCAAGACCCAGTTTCGATCCCGGGAAATTTTGTTGAAAATCTGGAGGTCGGAAACCGGAATGGACAAATTGACGATGTCCGCACCGCACTTCGCCATGGCCAGCAAATCCTCATGCAGCATTCTTCCCCAGACCATTAAACGGGCAGAGAGACCCATTTTTGTGATCGTTTGGATGATTTCCTGCTCTTCCGGGCCAAGGATCGGAATGCCCACCTCCATCTCCGGGACGCCTGATTCTGACAGCGCACAAGCAATGGCAATTTTTTCTTCCGCATTGAAGGCAACTCCGGCGGTTTGTTCTCCGTCACGTAACGTTACGTCATTGATGATCACGGTCATGTCACCCTCCAGATATTCAGGTCGTGCATGACACTGAGCAACAGTTGTGCCAACGGGGTCGAATGAGGGGAAATTCTGGAAAAAATCTGCCGTAAGTCAAATCCACAACTTCAGAGGGCATGGCGTGAGAACAAAAAATAGTGATTCCGGCAATAGGTATTGAACCCATGGATCATGAAACGTTGTCGCATTTGCGACAGATGGGGCAGGGATGTATGAATATAAACAAATGAATCCCAATTGTATTTTCAGGATATTTTTTATTTTATTGGTGGTTTTTGAATTGGCATGCATGTTGCTTTTCTCTGGGGGCAGAGTCAACTTCGTGAGGATCATCAAAATGGCGTACAAGATCATTTCATCGCAATGCACGGCGTGTTCGGCCTGCGAACCGGAGTGCCCGAATGTGGCGATTTACGAGAAGGATGGAACCTTTGTGATCAATCCGAAAAAATGCACGGAGTGCATCGGTTATTTCGACGATGCGCAATGTGTGGCGGTCTGCCCCGTGGAGAATACGTGCGTCATCGATAACAGTTATCCCCGCTATCAGGCCTAGGTGAAATCATGACAGGCGAAAGAATTCCCAGGTATCAGTGGGGACAACCAGTCACTGCCACGATGGATCTCTTCAACGACGGAACCTTTCCGGGAAGGGAACCGGGAGATCTGCTCGTACAAGTTGGGTGTCGTGGCGAGGTCGTTCAGGTAGGTAGCCATGAGGAAACCAACATGCCTGTTTACCTGGTGGAGTTCGCTGAAGGATTGGTGGTTGGCTGTCTCGAAGAGGAGTTGGTATCCGTTTGAGGATCGGCGGCGCTTGTACGATGGGGAGGTTGCCTTGGAGAAGTGTCCACATCCCAATGAAGTTGATTTCAAGAGAATTCAAAAAAAATTATCCGAACGGTGCAGATATCGCTATGTTTCCCCGGAAGTGCATCCAATTCCCGGGGGATACGAAGTCAGCAGTCCTTGTTGCTCTCGGAATATCGATAAGGCAGGCGGGACGATAGATATTGCCAGGATTGAATTCAGGACTGAAAACGGAATGTGGCGACTTTATCGAAAGGATCACAACCATGGAGTTTGGTGTCTTGAGTCTGAATTTGGAACATTGCTGCTGCTTCTGACCATGCTCAATCAGGATAAACAGAGAAAATTTTGGCCATGACCTACTTCGATTACAACGCATCGACACCACTTGCCAGGGAATGCCTGGATGCCGTGATCGTGGCCATGAGTGAATTTGCCAATCCATCCAGTACCCATGGTTTAGGACAAATAGCCAAACGAAGGTTGATCACGGCCAGGGGAGAGGTGGCGGAATTTTTAGGGGCTGCCCCCCAGGAAATCATATTTACCAGTGGGGGAACCGAGAGTAACCACATGGCGATTCTGGGAGCCTGCGCAGCCCAGCCCGACAAAAAGCAAATTGTCACCAGTGCGGTGGAACATCCCTCGAATCTGTTGCTATTGGCGGATCTGGAGAGAAAGGGCTATCGAGTAACTAAGTTGGGCGTTGATTGCGATGGAAATCTCAATTTGTCTGATCTGGAAAATGCGGTGACTGAAGAGACGAGTCTGGTTTCACTGATGTGGGCCAATAATGAGACCGGAGTGATTTTTCCGGTTGGACAGGCGGCAGAAATCGCCCATAAAAATGGAGCGCTATTTCACACCGATGCCGTGCAAATTTGTGGCAAGGCCGAAGTGAACATGAAATCGACAGCTGCTGATTTTCTTTCATTATCAGGCCATAAGATGCACGCCCCCAAGGGAATCGGTGTTCTGTTTGTGAGAAAGAAACAGTCGCTTCCCCCTGTTTTTTTTGGGCATCAGGAAAGAAAAATGCGTGGGGGAACTGAAAATCTCCCGGGAATCGCAGCGCTGGGAGTGGCCTGCCGGATCCTTGCACAAGGCACGCATTGGTCGCAAACCACCCAGTTGAGGGACTACCTGGAATCGGAAATCCTGAACAGGGTCCCCTCTGCACGGGTCAATGGAAAGAATGCCTCGCGTGTCAACAATACCAGCAACATCTGTTTTCATGGTCTTCCCAGCGAAGTGATCGTGGATAAACTCGATCAACTGGGAATTCATGTTTCGACAGGTGCGGCCTGTACTGCGGGAGGAAACCACCCTTCCCACGTGTTGTTGGCGATGGGATTGGGGCCGGGTGCAGAGAGTTCAGTACGGTTCTCTCTTGGTCGTGATACCTCAAAAGAGGATGTGGATCATTTGTTGGGTGTATTGCCGGACATTATCGACAACATGAGGGGAAAGGTTCAATGAAGGTCATGATCAGAAAAAATGCAGCAGGGGGGCACTCGATTTATGTTCCCAAGAAGGATCTGGAAGAGCCTATCGTCACCATGGAAAAGCCTGGGCTTTGGGGCGGGAAGATAAGCCTTGGGAATGGCTGGATATTGGAACTGCCTGAAATGGCGGCGGACACCAAGTTGCCCATTACCGTCGAGGTCAGAAAAAGCGAGGGATGAAATGGAGATCGATATCGAAACGATCGAACACTTTCTTGAAGGCTGTGAAGATCACGGAAATTTGTCGGCAATGTTCAAACACAGATTTCCGGGTGTTTCCCTGACTCGTTGCGACCCTTCTGATCTGTTTGGAGAAATACCCTTTAGACGCAGTCAGGGATTTGATATCCATCTGGTGGATGGTCGGGATCACTGTTGGAAGATTACCCGGGAATTGGCTGAGGCCACAGGGGTAGTCGTGGTGGAAAAAAAGCGATGATCACACTTTCGGACCCCGACATCAGTCAACTTGAAATCGAAAGTGTTTCAGAGGTGCTGAAGTCGACCAGAACCAGTCATGGGGACAAGGTCGAGGAATTTGAGACGGCGTTTGCCGCCTTCGTTGACCGCAAACACGCCATTGCCGTTCACAGTGGAATCCTGGGTCTCATGATTTCCCTCCAGGCAAAGGGAATTGGTGTCGGAGATGAAGTCATTGCCTCTCCCTATGCATGGCATCAGATCAGCCATGCTCTTTCCCATTGTGGGGCGACCCCGGTATTTTCAGAAATCGATTACTGGGCAGGGACCCTGGATCCTGTCAAGGCTGCAGCCAAAATCACCTCCAGCACGCGGGCACTGCTGGTTGGAAATACCAACGGTCATCCTGCGCCCTGGGATGAATTTACGCAACTTTCCAGAGCACACGATCTTTTATTGATCGAGGATTCCACCGAAGCCATCGGCTCAGTCTACAAGGGTAAGCAGGTGGGTTCGTTCGGAGATCTGGCGATTTTCGACTTTTCGCAACCAGGCCCTCTGGTTTGTGGAGAGGGCGGCATGATCGTGACGGATGACTCCCAACTTTGCTCTGCCATCAGACAAATTAGAAATCGTCGTCAGGACGAACGGTTTTCGGTCATTGCCGGGGCACGGTTGCCCTGGGGATGTGTGATGAGCGATGTGACGGCTGCCTTGGGCCTGGTCCAGTTACAGCGGATCGATCGAATCCTGGAACGAAGAAAGAAAGTTGAAGATTATTACTACGATCATGTGCGCTCCTTTGAAGGAATCAAGGATCCCTACATTGCTCAGGATGTCGATGAGGTTCATTGGTTTCTCTACCCGATTCATCTTGGCACAAGATTTTCGAAAAGTAGTCGTGATGCCATCATCCACGATCTGCATACCGAAGGGGTTGAATCAGCGGCTTATTGCCAGCCAGTTCATCTCCAGCCGTATTACCAGAAGTCAGGTTACCGGAAAGGGAATTTCCTGGTGACGGAGAAGGTGGCGGATAGAGTTATTGTCTTGCCTTTTCATGGACATTTAACGGAAGACCAAGTGGGTTTCATCGTCAAGACCACCAAAGATGCTTCACTGAATGTAGGAGCCGGTTCGGCTATTTATTGATAGGTAAAGGAGAAACGAAATGCCTGTTGTAACCATGATGCCCTCGGGGAAAAAAATAGAAGGAGTGGAAGGAATCAGTATTCTTCGTGCCATTCTTGATTCTGGCGAAAGTATTCCTCACAAGTGTGATGGCAAGGCCGAATGTGGTTCCTGTCATATATTCGTGACGGAGGGAAGAAAAAGCATTTCCAGAATTCAGCGAGTCGAAAACGAAAAACTCGACACTCTCGTTGGGGTTGGTTCCAAATCGAGGCTCGCTTGTCAGGCGTTGTTGGGCGGTGAAAATGTCACCATCGAAATTCTCAGTTTCGTATAGGAGTACGACATCATGGAAAATATCATGATTCATGTGCGTTTCAACAATGACGCGACGGTCAGTGAAATTGGCGAGCGCCCCTCTGCGCTGACAGCTCAGAACTGGTTTAATCATTTGAGTCGGAACACTCAGAATTGCTATGAGTCTCTTTCAGGCGGGCGGGGTGTTTTCAGACTGTCTGCCGAACAACTCAATGTACTCAAACAGGGAATCTCGGCATGAACGAGATCGGCTTGATCAGGGAGGGCCTGGAAACGGGCCGGTTCATTCCCTATCTGGGCCCCGGGGTATTGGATCTCGTGCCGAATTGCCCGGTACCCAATTCCCCGAATTCTCTGGTCGAGAAACTGGTTTCCAAAGTTTCCGTTCCGCATAAGGTTCGCAAGAACCTGACGGCTGCGGCTCAATTCATCGAAAACTTCAAGCATCGGAAAAGTTTGTCGGGAATCATGACCGAAACTTTTGCGCCGCAAGTGGAGCCAAGTCCCCTTCATCATTATCTTGCCCATCTTCCCTGCGGGCCAGCCCTGATCGTCGATGTCTGGTACGACAATGCCATGCAGGGAGCGATGTCGCCCGGTGGTGATTGGGGACAGGTGCACGGAGTCAGTCAGTCAGAACATTTTGGCACCTGGGTCCATTATTACCAGTCGCTCGGTGATGTCGCTGAAGCCGATCAGGCCGTCAACTGGAGAAAATTGATCTATAAACCCCTGGGGTCAATTTCTCCCGGGAACAACTTTCTGGTATCGGATACGGACTTCGTCGAAGTCATGACGGAAATCGACATTCAGACACCCATCCCGGATGCGGTCAAACGTATTCGTACCGGAAAGAACTTTATCTTCATGGGCTGTCGATTCAGAAATCAACTGGAACGTACCTTTGCCCGTCAAATCATGAAACGGTCGGCGCTCAGGCATTGGGCGGTTTTGCCGGGGGAAATGACCCGGAACGAGGAGAGGTTTCTGAAGGAGCAAGGGATCGAACGACTCGATATTTCCTTGGGCGACTTTGTTCGGGAACTGATCGTTGAAACCTGAAAACCTTTCCTTGATATTTTCTTCCTGAAATTGTCGTGGACACCCCTGTCCGATTATTCCTGGACGATCGAGGCATTGTGTTGGATTCCCTGAAAATTTTGCATGATTTCCGACAGAGGTGTTGGGTTGCCAACAGATGAAAAGCGCCTGAAATTTTAATGTATTTTAAAAAAATTAATTATAAACAACATGTTGTAATGGTTTTTTGTAAATGGCACGGACATTGCTATGGTTATGTTCAAACCGGAAAACATATTTCGGTTGGTGGGTGATAACAAGGCATTTCAGGTTTTTGGCCTGTAAACCCGGTGAACCATGATTAATTTAGGGACTGCTATTCGATAACTGTACTCCAAGGAGAATGAGATGGCTGATTTGAGACAGATTGCATTTTATGGGAAGGGTGGGATCGGGAAGTCGACGACTTCGCAGAACACGCTGGCGGCGTTGGCGGATTTGGGGCAGAAGATTCTGATTGTGGGGTGTGATCCGAAGGCGGATTCGACGCGGTTGATTCTGCATGCGAAGGCGCAGGACACGATTTTGAGTCTGGCGGCGGATGCGGGGAGTGTAGAGGATCTGGAGTTGGAAGACGTGATGAAGGTGGGTTACAAGGGGATTCGCTGTGTGGAGTCTGGGGGACCTGAGCCGGGTGTGGGGTGTGCGGGGCGAGGGGTGATCACCTCGATCAATTTTCTGGAAGAGGAGGGGGCCTACGACAACATGGACTATGTTTCCTACGATGTGCTGGGGGATGTGGTGTGTGGTGGATTTGCGATGCCGATTCGGGAGAACAAGGCGCAGGAGATTTACATTGTCATGTCTGGGGAGATGATGGCGATGTATGCGGCGAACAATATTTCGAAGGGGATTCTGAAGTATGCCAATTCGGGAGGGGTGCGTCTGGGCGGGTTGGTGTGTAACGAGCGCCAGACGGACAAGGAGTTGGAGTTGGCGGAATCGTTGGCGGGGAAGTTGAACACGAAGTTGATTCATTTTGTGCCGCGGGACAACGTGGTGCAGCATGCGGAGTTGCGCCGGATGACGGTGCTGGAATATGCCCCGGATTCGAAGCAGGCGGATGAGTACCGGAGCCTGGCGACGAAGATTCATGCGAATGCGGGGAACGGGACGATTCCGACGCCGATCACGATGGACGAGTTGGAAGACTTGTTGATGGAGCACGGGATCATGAAGCGGGTGGACGAATCGGTGGTGGGCAAGACGGCTGCGGAACTGGCGGCAGAACTGGCGGCGGTCCAGTAATTGGGGGGAACCCCGCCCGAGGTGAAGAGCCGGGGGCGGGGGTCCGGGAAGGTTGCGCCGATGGTCCTGTGAGGTGGGCCATGGGTGGAGATTTTCCGGGTCTTGTAAACCCTTTAATCATTTTTTTATAGGAGGGCGAAATGAGCCTGACAGTAGAGCAAGTGAAGGTGAGAAACCAGGAACTGATCGAGGAAGTTCTGGAGGTTTATCCCGAGAAGACGGCGAAGCGCCGGGCCAAGCACCTGAGTGTGTATGAGGAAGGGAAGACGGACTGCAATGTGAAGTCGAACATCAAGTCGATTCCCGGGGTGATGACGATCCGGGGCTGTGCGTACGCGGGGTCGAAGGGGGTGGTGTGGGGTCCGATCAAGGACATGGTGCACATCAGCCACGGGCCGGTGGGGTGTGGGCAGTATTCGTGGGCGGCGCGGCGGAATTACTACATTGGGACGACGGGGGTGGATACCTTTGTGACGATGCAGTTTACCTCGGACTTTCAGGAGAAGGACATTGTTTTTGGCGGGGACAAGAAGCTCGAGAAGATCATGGACGAGATCGAGGACCTGTTTCCGTTGAACAAGGGGATCACGGTGCAGTCGGAATGTCCGATTGGATTGATTGGGGATGATATCGAGGCGGTGTCGAAGAAGAAGGCGAAGGAGTTTGGCGGGAAGACGATCGTGCCGGTGCGGTGCGAAGGGTTCCGAGGGGTATCGCAATCACTGGGGCACCACATTGCGAACGATACGGTGCGGGACTGGGTATTTGACAAGTCGGAAGGGAAGCATCCGGAGTTTGTGAGCACGCCCTATGATGTTTCGATCATTGGGGACTACAACATTGGTGGGGATGCCTGGGCCTCGCGGATTTTGCTGGAAGAGATGGGGCTGAGGGTGATTGCGCAATGGTCTGGGGACGGGAGTATTGCGGAGTTGGAGAACACGCCGAAGGCGAAGTTGAACGTGCTGCATTGTTATCGTTCGATGAACTACATTTCGCGGCACATGGAAGAGAAGTACGGGATTCCCTGGGTGGAGTACAACTTTTTTGGGCCTTCGAAGATCGAGGCCTCGTTGAGGGAGATTGCGAGCCACTTTGATGACAGGATCAAGGAAGGGGCGGAACGGGTGATTGCGAAATACAAGCCGTTGATGCAGGCGGTGATTGACAAGTACAAGCCGCGTCTGGCGGGGAAGACGGTGATGCTGTTTGTGGGGGGGCTGCGTCCGCGGCATGTGATTGGGGCGTACGAGGATCTCGGGATGGAAGTGGTGGGGACGGGCTATGAGTTTGGTCATAACGATGACTACCAGCGCACGACCCACTATGTGAAGGACGGGACCCTGATCTATGACGATGTGACGGGTTACGAGTTTGAGAAGTTTGTGGAGAAGGTCCAGCCGGATCTGGTGGGGTCTGGGATCAAGGAGAAGTATGTATTCCAGAAGATGGGGGTGCCGTTCCGGCAGATGCACTCCTGGGATTATTCGGGTCCGTACCACGGGTATGACGGATTTGCCATATTTGCGCGGGACATGGATATGGCGATCAACAATCCGATCTGGGGATTGACCAAGACGCCCTGGGCGAATAGTTGAAGCCGATTCATATTGAGACAGGAGAGAGATCATGACGCAGAACTCGAGTAGTGTGCTGGACCATTTCAATTTATTTCGAGAGCCGGAATATCTGGAGATGTTCGAGGACAAGAAGCGGAATTTTGAGAACGCGCACCCGAAGGAACGGGTGGAGGAGATCCGGGAGTGGACCAAGACCTGGGAATACCGGGAGAAGAATTTTGGGCGTGAAGCGCTGACGGTGAATCCGGCGAAGGCGTGCCAGCCGTTGGGGGCGGTGTTTGTGGCGGTGGGATTTGAAGGGACGATGCCGTTTGTGC
The DNA here is from genome assembly GCA_021796835.1 of Pseudomonadota bacterium. GTDB lineage: Bacteria > Pseudomonadota > Gammaproteobacteria > Burkholderiales > Ferrovaceae > Ferrovum. Next base: position 157,167 of record JAKABO010000001.1, read on the forward strand.
ATGGTTCGCAGGGGTGCGTGGCGTATTACCGAAGTCACCTGAGCCGGCACTTCAAGGAGCCGGCGTCCTGTGTTTCGTCGTCGATGACGGAAGATGCGGCGGTGTTTGGGGGTTTGAACAACATGATCGACGGGTTGGCCAATACCTACAGCATGTACAAGCCGAAGATGATTGCGGTGTCCACGACCTGCATGGCGGAAGTGATTGGGGATGACCTGAACGGGTTTATCACCAACGCGCGCAACAAGGGGAGCGTGCCGGCGGACTACCCGGTGCCTTATGCACATACGCCGGCGTTTGTGGGGAGCCATATTACGGGGTATGACAACGCGCTGAAGGGGATTCTGTCGAATTTCTGGGAAGGGAAGACGCGGGTGGGGAACGAGAAGATCAACCTGATTGGGGGATTTGACGGTTACACCGTGGGGAATACGCGGGAAGTGAAGCGGATGCTGGATGAGATGGGGGTGGACTACACGATTCTGGCGGACAACAGCGAAGTGTTTGACACGCCTGCGGATGGGGAATTCCGGATGTACGACGGGGGGACGACGCTGGAGGATACGGCGGCGGCATTGAACGCGAAGGCGACGATTTCGATGCAGCAGTACTGCACCGAGAAGACCCTGTCGTATGCGGCGAGCCAGGGGCAGGAGGTGGTGTCTTTCAATCATCCGGTTGGGGTGGCTGGGACGGACAAGTTTCTGATGGAGGTGTCACGGATCACGGGCAAGGCGATCCCGGCCTCGCTGACGAAGGAGCGTGGGCGTCTGGTGGACGCGATTGCGGATTCGAGCGCCCATATTCATGGCAAGAAGTTTGCGATCTATGGGGACCCTGACCTTTGCCTGGGTCTGGCGGCCTTTCTGATGGAGTTGGGGGCGGAGCCGGTGCATGTGCTGTCGACCAATGGGGGAAGCGAATGGTTGGCGAAGATGGAGGCCCTGCTGGCTTCCTCCCCCTTTGGGGCGGGCTGCCATGCCTATGCGGGGAAGGATTTGTGGCACATGCGCTCGCTGCTGTTTACGGAGCCGGTGGACTTTTTGATTGGGAACACCTATGGGAAGTATCTGGAACGGGATACGGGGACGCCGCTGATCCGGATCGGGTTTCCGATCTTTGACCGGCACCACCATCACCGTTATCCGGTGTGGGGTTATCAGGGCGGGATGAGGGTGTTGGTGACGGTGCTCGACAAGATATTTGACGAGATGGACAAGAATACCAACATTCCTGCCAAGAGCGATTATAGCTTCGACATCATTCGCTGAAGCAAGGTCGGGGGTGGCGGGCACAGCATCGCTCT
>JAKABO010000033.1 GCA_021796835.1 Pseudomonadota bacterium
AAAAATTTTACCCAGATCTCGAAGGTCAGGATTCTTCCCGCATACTCGGCAGTGGCTGCCGGGAAATGCGCCGCATGAACCGCCGCCAGCGCCGCCTTGTCCAGAATCCGGTTCCCGCTCGAGGTCAACACACTCGCACCAGAGGCTACACCATCCTTGTAATCAAAAGTTACTTTGGTCTGTCCAGACAAATGGGCGGCCCGCGCCGCCATGGGGAAGACCACGGCATTTTGTACTGCGGCGCGCACCTTGTCGGCAAAAGTGATGGAAATGTCTGCGGGGCGCAGATGCTGGGGCGGTGCCGGGGCAGCCTCGGCCACTTTCTGGGGCGGGGTTGGAGTCACCGGCGCCGGAGTCACGGGTGCTGGCGCGACCGGAGGCGGCGCAGGGGCGGGGGTAGGCACAGGAACCGGCGTGGGTTCCTGGTGCGCTACCGTGCGGTGGACTTCCGGCCTGGGGGGCGGCGGTTTGGGCGTGGGGGGCGGGGGCACCGTCCTGGGCGCCTCCGGGGCCTGGGTCAGTTGAATCATGGTGACCAGGGGCTTTTCCACCTTCTCGACCTCACGACTGAGGCCGTACAGAAACGCCAACCCGATCATCCCTTCCAGCAATGCGGCCAGGGCGACCGCTCGAGGCATGTTCATCGCATTTTCCATCAATGGTCTCCTTCCGCTGCGCGGGCGGCCAGACCGATCTGGGTGACTCCGGCCTGCCGACAGGCATCCATCACCTTCATCATGGACTGGAGCGAAGTGGTCTTCTCACCCGCAATGGTCACCACCACCTTGTCCGGATCTCCCTGTGCCTTGAGGCGCATCGTCAGCGCTTCGGCCGTCAACTTCTGACCGTCCACGCTGATATCCCCCTCGTCATCCACGCTCACCAGCACCTTGGGCGGCTCCAGAGCCGTCGTCGTGGAACTCCTGGGCATTTTGGATGCTACACCGGTGGAGGGAATCATGTGCAGCGTGATCATGATGAAAAACACCAGCAAAAAAAACATGATGTCGATCATCGGAATGATCTCGATCCGGGCCCGTTTCGTTTCAAAGTAATTCAAAGCCATTCCTCATCCTCCCGTCAGGCCACCGAGCGGGCACGAACACCGGCCAGCACCCGTTTCTGTTCTTCGTAGGACTCGTGGTAATGGGGATAGAGACGGTTGAGCAACATCATCTTGAGGGTTTCCATTTGGTGCATGATCACCCGCACCCGATTGTTCAACCCGTTCAAGGCCACCAATCCCAGGATCGCGATGAACAACCCGCAGGCCGTGGCCAGCAGGGCTTCCGCCACCCCGCCGGTGACCTTGGTGGGCGAATTGGCCACATCTCCCAACACCTGAAAGGCATTGAACATGCCGATGATGGTCCCGAGCAGGCCCATCAGGGGGGCCAGGGTCACGATGGTATCCAGGACCCACAGGAAACGGTCCACGTGGGGCGCCTCACGCATCACGGATTCTTCCAGTTTGTCGGAAATGCGGTCGAAATCATGCTCCAGATCGTGCTGCAGCGCCGCTTCCAGAACCTTGGCATGAGGCAGATCCGGATGCTGGACCACCAGGGTCTCGAAGGCTTCCTTGGATACCTTGTGTGCTCCATTCACTTCCTTGATCAGTTGGGTTCCCTGGTTCAGGACCCGCCACAGGTACCAACCCCTCTCGATGATGACCGTCAGGGCCACCAGCAACAACAGCGCCATCAAATACAGCATGCCCCCCGAACTTTGTGCCGCGGCTTGAATTCCTTGCATCGTCATGGTTCATTCTCCTCCAGTAAATAGCAAAAATGCCGTACCCCCAGTAAAGGGGGATACGGCCGAACGTGCTGCAGTAAATCTTAGAAACCGGCGCTCAGGTTGAGACTGAACATCCGTCCCGGCAGGGTCCAGAACAAGGCATTTCCTCCCTGGGTATTTCCGGCAAAAGCCACCATGTCAGTACGGTTGAACATGTCATCCAGTTGGAACTCCAGTTTGGCGTCCTTGGCCCAACCCAGGGATCCAAAGTTGTAACCGGCTGCGAAATTGACCGTGGTGTAACTGCCAAAGTGCACGTAGTTGCCGTTGATGTCCTGCCCCCCCCAGCGCGATCCGATTTCCTTGGCGATCAGGGAAGCGTTGGTCTTGTTGTGCTCGTACAGCATCCCCAACGCTGCCGTGCTCTGGGGCGCATTCTGAATGGGCACGGCACTGGTGTAACTGTTCAGGGAGTAGTTGCCGTAGGCATTGAACCCGGAGCCGAGGTTGTAGGTCGCTTCTCCCTCCACCCCCTGGTAATGCACCGCCCCGATGTTCTGGATGGTGATCAGGTTCCCGATCTGACTTTGCTGTGACTGGTTGTTGTTGGTGATGTAATAAACGTCCGCCGAAGCCGTCAATTTGCTGCTCTTGAACACCGTCCCCAACTGGTAGTTCATGGTTTTTTCCGGGGCGAGGTACGCCAGACCCGCCGAGGCATTGGGCTGGATCGGCTGGTTCGGGTTATAGAAGGAACCAAACAGCAGGGGCGCCACGAACCCCTCCGCCGCCTGCCCGTAGGCCGACCAGTTATCCGTCACGTAGTAATGGACGTCCAGGGAGGGCAGCAGGGCCGCCCAGGTATGAGAGTAGGCAAAGGCGCCGCCCACCGTGGTGTCAAAGGCCGAATTGTAGGTCCGGTTGAAATCGTTGAGTTTCAGCCCCGGCGTAATGGACCACTTGCTGGTGGGGCGCCAGACATATTCCACATAGGGCTGAATGGTGTTCATGGAACTGGTTTCTGCCTGATTCCCGCCATTGGACAGTCCCGGGGTATTGATGATGGACCCGATCCCGCCGGTAGAAAGATCCACGTTATTGGTCCAGGACTGGTGCAACTGACGCTCGACCCACAACCCGAAATTCAGATCATCGTTGCCCAGCGCCCGGGTAGCCCGCAGGATGTCTCCATAGGACTGGTAGGCGGTCAACCCCGTCACGCCGGCAATGTTGGACCCCTGAGCGGTGCCGCCCCCCGCCATGGTGAGCCCGTAACCGGCCGCCTGCAGGGTTTGTTGCCCCGTCCCGTTCGGATTGAATCCGTTCATGGCATTGTGGGCATAGGACGTGGTGTAGACCTTGTTGTCGATCTTCCAGTCGCCAAAACGGGTTTGCAGACCGATATAGTCGAAGTTCGAGGTAAAGTTGTCGTTGTTGTAGCCCACATAGGCATCGCTCAGGGGGTTCTGGTTCAGGCCGTAATGGGAGCCATATTGGGAGATCTGCTGCGCCGTTGCCCCCGGTGAGGCGTTCTGATAGGTGTTGTTCTGCATGGCCACCACGGTGATGGCCGTGTCTTCACTGAGGGGTTTGATGAACTTGGCAAAGACGTTGCCCCGCCGTTCGTTGTTGTTGGTCAGCGCCCCGTCGGTCTGGTAGTGGTTGTAATCGATGAACCCGCTGGCATCCCCGTAGTTCTGCATCACCCCCGTGTCATACTGGAATCCCACCAGACGGGAATTGAAACTGCCGATCTGGCTGCGCACCGTCGCGGTCGGGTCCCCCATCGGATCGTTGGAACGCAGTGCGATGGTCCCCCCGTAGGTCGCATCCCCCACCGTACTGGCCCGCCCCGGACCCCGGTCCACGGTGACTTCGCCCGTGTCCTGGCCCAGGAAGTAGGTATTCACATGGTGCGTGAAATCCGCCCCATCCGCAAAGGGAATTCCGTCGAAGGTGACGTTGTATTGCCCGTCGACGAAGGAACGCATGGTCAGCAAGGGCTGATCGTTCCCGCCCGGTCCGTTGGGACTGACGGCCCAGACCCCGGGCGCGATGGCTGCGTTGTCCACGTAACTGGAGGCACCGGTCTGGGTATTCTCGATGTAGTTGCGGTTGATGACGGACTGAGGTTCGGTGGCGGTCAGGGAGCCCTGGGTGGGGGCGTTGGCCGGTGCCGATTCGGCGGGCGGGATGGCTTCGTTGCTGTTGCCCGCGCCACTGGAGACCGAGCCCAGATCATAGGCCCACAGGGTTCCCGGCAAGGCCGTCAGCATGGAGGCGTGAAACAGTCCGGAGATGAGCGGCTTCAGACGAAATTTCTTGTACTTGTGCATGAAAGTTATTCCTGTCGGTAATGTGAATGGATCAGGGCTTTGCCCGTTGGTTATTTTCAGGGGGTATTTTCCCAGACCTTTGTGACAGGGTCGTGTCGTGTATATTGCAGTTTCATGAAACTTTTATGCATTTCTCCAGACCAATGGAGATCGCAGCCATATCCCGCTATAATCCAGACTGAGCCCTTCCGGATTCTCCTCCATGGTCGCCCTGAATCCTGCCCCGATCATCGCCGATGTCCACCCTCTCCTGGAGATTGGGCTGGGGCTGTCCATGATCCTGCTCTGCATGCTCATTCACAGTTTCGGCATGTATCAGGTCATGCACCGCTTCGAAGTCCACTGGTGGCGTTTTGCCCGGGAAAACCATGAGATGCGCCGACAGGTCTACTTCTTCTACCTGGTCATCCTGATTCTGCTGACCCACCTGACGGAGATTCTTTCCCTGGCCCTGATCCTGCACTTCATGCAGGCTGTTCCAGATCTGCGTACCGCCTTCTACCTGGCTGGCGAAACCTATACGTCACTGGGAAATGGGGATGTGCTGTTACCCCTGGGGTGGCGCCAACTGGCCATGTTCATCACCATGTCCGGACTGCTGACCTTCGGTTGGACCACCGGGGTACTGGCCAACATCGTGGGTAAAACCTATGATGCCCAGTTTGCCTCGGTCCGTGACAAACCCACCTCCACCCCCCCTCCCTCCGGAAACAGTGAGGGCACGATTGAAGACTGAAGGGACGAACTGACATGGGAGAACTCCTGGCCCTGTGCTATATCGGCGGCATTGCGGAAGTCGCCCTGATCAGCGGGATTTCTCATGTGCTTTTTCCGGAGTTGGCGGCCCTGTCCTACGACATCTTCAAGCGACCCCAGGGAAAATGGGCCAGCGCCCCCACCCTGCTGGTGCTGACCCCCTTTCTGGCGGCGGTGGTCGGTTTATGGCTGCAACACCAGTGGGGCTACGGCCCCCTGTCGCTGGGGCTGGGCATTTCGGCCGCCCTGTTCTTCATCAAGGTCCTTCGCTCTCCCATCGCACCCGCGATTTCTGCTGGCGTATTGCCCATTGCCCTGGATGATGGCAGTTGGTGGTATGCAGGGGCCGTCCTCTTCAGTACGTCCGTACTGGCAGTGGGATCGGTCCTGCGCCAACGGCTGCAAAAAAGCACCCACCACCCGCTCCCGCCCCCTTCGCGGGCTGACCGGATCGATGATGAAGTGGAATGTCCCGCTGCCCAGTACCGTTGGCTACCCTACTTCATCGTTTTTCTGGCCATCGCCATGGGTCTGGTGCTCTTTTCGGGCTGGCGCTTCATCCTCTACCCCCCCCTGGTGGTCATCGCCTATGAAATGTTTGCCCATGCCGACGTCTGCCCCTGGGCAAGAAAGCCCGTCCTGCTGGTCCTGGCCTGCCTGTTGACCGCTTCCGCGGGGCTGGGAATTTTTCTGCTGCTCGGTCATGGGCCCCTGGCCGTGATCCTGTCCATGGGGGCATCCATTACCCTGATCCGTTTTTTTGATTTGCATGCCCCCCCCGCCACGGCCGTGGGGCTGCTGCCCTTCGTCATCGACCACCCCGACTGGCGCTTCCCCCTGGCGATCACTCTGGGAACGGGACTGCTGTCCCTGATTTTTCGTCAGTACAAACTTCGACACAGTTCCCTGATCCATCCGCCCGGCCGGGGCTGACCGGTCAACGCAGGGTCGCCGGATTGACGATCTGGAGCAACCCGTCGGACACATAGGGAATCACCCCCGCCCGGCGCAGGACAGAAATATCCCGGGCAGCACAGTCGGTTTCCTGAGGATCACAGTAGTCGAGGACAATGACGGGCAAGCGATACTGGCGCCGGATGGTGTCGATCTGACTCAACAGCCACCGGGTATCCTGGGCAGAAACCGCATAATAGATTTTGTCTTTCTGGTTCCATCCCTGAAAGACGGACTCCACCACCACCGCATTGACCAGGGAATGAACCCTCGGCAACAATTCAAAGCCCCGGTTCAGGATGATCTGTGCCTGGGGAAATTTCCGGTGCAAGGTCTCGATCAAACGGACCAACCCGAGCTGTTGTCGTTCCTGTTCCCGAGGATCGGTCACCACCTTGCGCCAGGAATCCAGCGTGTCCAGAAAAAACCCCCGGTAACCCCGGTTCCACAAAGGGCGAACCACCTGCTCGGCAAAGTAGACGGGCCATGCCGGCGAGGTCTGGTCAATGATCTCCGAATTCCAGTCGGGGTCGTCGCCCAGAATCCAGGACTTGGGAAAAAGATCGTAATACCCCCGATTGGGGGTCACTTCGCCCACGCTGACATAGGCAACCCAACGGGCCCGACTGCGGGGATAATGCACCGGGGTAAAATCACTGTCGGGATCCACCACCACCAGATCGAAATCCGCCAGTTCCCGCACGGTGGGGTGCTTGCCGTAATAGAAAGCCACCGTCAGCGGTCTCGCCAAAAGTTGCGGACTCACACTCCACAATACCAGAAGAAACCAGACTCTCGCCCTGCCCCGCCGCCCCACAGACACTCCTTTCAATGATGGCTATAGACCAGGTCATCCTGATGGAGCATGTAGGTTTCGTATTCCAGTTCAGAAAAATACTGTTCCAGGTAGAAGATTGCCATCAGGACCACCACAAAACTGGACAGCGCAAACCCATAACCGTAGGTTTCCGGCCCCACCTTCAAGGTAACCCAGGTAAACAGCCCCGTCAATACCACAAACAGGACGGACAGGATCATGACCACCCGCTGACGATCGATGTACAGGAACACGTTGATCGCCACCAGAAAAAGCACCTGCAGGCTGGCGGAAATGGTATCGATCCGCAGAAGGGGCAGGTAATAGACCGAGATGCCCACAAGATGAAGCAGATCCTGCCCGAAAGCGAACACCAGCAACACCACGATGCCCTGAATCTTGAGTACCTCGTAGAGTCCCGTCCGGACCCCGCGCACCATCATGTTGCGCATGTTCTGAAGATGTTCATAGGTCCCCCCCGAACGCACCGCATCGTAAAAGGCATTGTAATATTCCACAAAATCCGTTTCAATGCGCAACAGGAAAAAGGCCATCCCGGGCAGGACCGCCAGATAGGACAAAAAGATCGGATAGTCGTAGATGAACGAGGCATGCAATGGCCCGATGACCGGTTGCCCCGTGAAGGGATAGTACCAGAACTGAATCTTGTGCAGCCACTCGCCCAGATAGTAGCAAAGACCCACCACGCCCAGACGGGGATAATTGAACCTGCGGTCGAAGACCTGCCAGGAAATATACTTGTCCGAGCGAAAATTGCGGTAGATCAGGGCGTGCATCCCAAAAATCAGAAGGACATGGCCCAGGACGAAACTGCCGATCAGTCCATTCAATCCGAAGAGGGGAAACAGAAACCAGGCAAAAATCACCGCCGACCCATACCCCACCACGAACAGCAACAGAATCGCCCGGTACTGTTTGATCCCGGACAGAAAAATGATGCCACACCAGATGTTGCACAACAACACGAAAGCCATCAGCATCAGCAGACGATAGCCGATGTCCATGCCGGCGAATGCCGTGAAACACAGGGTCAACCCCAGGATTCCGGCCACCAGGGTCACCACCACCAGCACCGCATGATAACTGGGCAGAACCATCCCGTTTTCGTTCCCGAACAGGCGGTCGGAAATGTAGCGGGTAAACATCAATTGCACCGCGCCCGTCAAAATCTGGCTGGCGGCAATCAGATAGGTCAGGGAAACCTGAAACTGGACGATGGGGAAATGGGTATGCGCCACCGACAAGCTGAACAGGCTGATCAACTGGATCGAGACCACGGACAGGATCAGCGGTCCGGAACCGATCAACCCCGCATAACTGTAGGCAGCCAGCGTACTGGTCAGATTGTCCTTGTGGAGGATTTTGCGTATTTCAAAGCCAATGCCAGCCATGGTCGATCATCCTTCCGCAAACACTTCGGTGGGCTTCTGCCACAAGGTGGCATAGAGTTGACGATAGTGGGCTTCCATGATCCGCGCATCATAATAGCGGGTGACCCGTGCCACTGCAGCGGCCTGCGCCTCTTGCCAGGCCCCCGGCAGGGTCAGCAAATCGATCATGGCCTGGGCCATGGCCTCGGGGTCGGCAATGGGAACCACGGCCCCCGCCTTTCCCAACGCGCCATCTTCCCCCGCCGCGCCCTCCACCAACTCACGACAGGCCCCCACATCCGTCACCACGACGGGAACGCCCGCCGCATAGGCTTCCAGGATCACCAGGGGCTGACCCTCACTGATGGAACTCAAGGCCAGCAGACCAATTCGGGGATAGTAGCGATCCACCTGCTGATGTCCCAGGAAATGACATTGAACCTCCAGAATCCCCAGACTGGACGCAAAACTGCGGCATTCCTGGGCGTATTCCGGATCTTCCCCCTCGCCTCCAATGATCCAGCCCTGCAACTCGGGCACCCGGCGCGTCGCAATGAAAATGGCCCGGATAAAGGTCCGAATGTCCTTGATGGGGACCACCCGCCCGATCAGCGCAACCACCAGGGGGACAGATTCCGGACGCTGCGCCCGCAGTGCTGAAAAACGTTGCAAGTCTATGCCATTGGGGATGACCCGCGTCCGTTCCGCTGGCGCTCCGTCGTCGATCTGACGCCGCCGGTTCTGTTCAAACAGGGAGATGATCGAGGTCGATGCGGAATAGCACATCTGACCGATGGACTCGAAGAAGCGTACCCACAGGTCCTGAAGATACCCGACCTGTGTGGAATCCTCCTCGAGAAAGCGCCGGTTGTCCCGCAACCAGGTACTTTGCAGCAGATCGATCTTGCGTTCCTTCGTATAGATTCCGTGCTCGGAGAGCAGCAGGGGTCGCCCTGTCCGGTAATGAAGCAGGGCCCCCAGAAATCCCGCATAGCCCGTGGAGACTGTGTGGTAGACCTGGGCGGGAATGATCTGGCGGCTGACGTTGACGATCTCCCAAATCGGCTTGTGCATCATGCGCACGGTCCAGAAGTAATCGGTAAAGGAGGGATCCGTGGAGTACCGCTCATAGTACTCGGTGATCATGTCCCAGGACATCTTGCCATACAGGAACTGCGTGTCATCCAGGGATTTTCCCCGTTCCATCAGGGGAAGGATCTGACGCAGGAGATGCCCGCTCAGGTCCGGGTGCAGGGGATCCCGCAGAGCCTGATGAAAGTGTTCCATTTTGTCGAAATCCCGGGGATTCCCCTGGCGTATTTTCCGTACCGCCTGTTTGGGCACGACATCGTGGATGAAAAACTCCTCGTAATAGACCACGTGGTCCGGCAAGCGATACACAGGATCCCCATAATCCTGGGGACTGCTCCCCATGAACACCAGCGCGAAGGACACATCGGGGTAGGCATTCAGAAGATGGCTGACCCAGGCCGAAACGCCGCCGGATACATAAGGATAAGTTCCCTCCAGCAAGAGGCAGACCTCCGCTGTCTCTGCTTTTCTCAAACGCCTCTTGTTCTTCATGGTAACCAATACCTCAGCAAAGGCTGGAGTTGGGGCATCCGCGCACTATTACGCAACCCCTTGAGCAACAGGGGAACCCGGTGCAGTTCCCCCTTCAGGAAGGCCACTTCGGCAAGCCAGGGCAACAGACGATCCTGAGGATAGTTCAATTGCTGCGCGCGCAGAAAATGGTTTTCTGCCGTCCCGTAATCCTGATGCAACAGCGCGCAACGCCCCAGCAGAAACCACATGCCCGCTTCCCCGGAAGACACGTCCAGCACCTGATGCGCAAAATGCGCGATCTGGGTCAGCGTATGCCGGCGCACCTCCCCCGTCACCAGATTCTGGTAGATCAGTTCCCAATACAATTCGGCCATGCGTATCCACAATTGAACGGGATGCTGTCCTGCCGGCAGGGCCGCCAGTTGATGATGGATCTCGTAGATCTGTTTCATCACCGCCTTTTCGGCCTCATCCATGGTTCCATAGGCCAACAGGCGCACCTCGTCGTTCGAGTCGGCCAGGAGGTCGGAAAGCATCTGGCCGGAGTAGCGCAGGGGCATGGAACGCAACGTCACCACCGCAGACAGTTTACTGGACAGGGGGGCATCGGCGGTGGTCAATTTGGCCAGCAGGCGGGAACCCACGCCGTAGGTAATGCGGTTCAACAGGTGATGCTCGAATTCAGGCGCGTCGACGACACCCAGGTAACTGTGATCCGGGAGCGGTTTCAAAAACCGGTGAACGGCCATTTCGGTCAAAAAGAGCAGGGCGCCGGCTACCGGCAGAAACAGGCAGGTCAGAAAGACATGCAGCAGGGAAGTGCGCTTCGGGAGGGCAAAAAATGCAGGCCAGAGCGCCGCGTAAAAAAATGTCGTCAGCAGGGCCGCCCACCCTTGCCAGAAAAAGAAAGTCAGCAGGGGTCCCACGCCACCGGGCAGGGAGACCACCAGGGTATGGACGGCCATCCCCTGAGCCAGGACAGCCAGAAGCCCCAGGATGATCGTCACCGGGATCACGCGGCACGCACCTGATCGTAGATCATTTTCAGATCCCTGTCGGCATCCCGTTCCTTGACGGGCATCGAATAAAAACGGATTTCCGCCTCAGCCAGGGTTGCCTGGAAGGTTTGTTGCAAACCTGCCTCGATCCGGTTCATGTACCCTGCAACCCCGTCCTTTTCGGTCAACGGCATCAGGAACAAGGCAAATTGCCGTTCATCGTTCTGACCGGTCCAGAGCATGTCCAGCGAACGCAACTGACGAATCACCTGTTGAAACTGCAGATCCCCGGAACCGGAGCGCGGAAAACTCAGCGCCACCAGCGAGGAATCGATGTCATAGAGTTGCTTGAGATGGGAGATTCGCGCCAACTCGGCAGCAAATCCATAGGGACAGTGAGGCAGGAGACGATGGACCTGGCCGACCAGTTGGTATTTTTCCAGGCCATCGCCGTAGTAGTCCAGCAATACCCGCATCAATTGCATGTTGTCGTGGTTGAGCGCCATGAAATGGATCTGATGAACCAGCAGGACCCCGATCAATTCGCCCGAGACCGGGATGATCGGCGCTGCCACGTAGTAGGACCCCAACTTCTCCGCATCCACCGCCTTGAGGTGGGACAGGGACTCACGCGCCAAACAATCCTTCAGAACGGGATCATCCCGGTTCAGGGGAATCGGCGTGCCCACCTCGGCATAGGACACATCCACCACCTGACCATTGGAAGCCACCGCATAAAGGGTGGCGGAACCCAATTGGCAAATCATCGCGATGAGGTCCAGTGCCGCCTGTGCCCCTCTGAAGGGAGAATGAAGCACTTCGGGGTCGGTGGACAGGGCCGTGATTTCGCGCATATGCTCCAGGGCACTGCGCAAGGTTGCCGGTCTCGTGAACAAATCGCGTTCCAGCCGATCGTGTGAAACCCGCAGGAGATAGTGGGCCGTGGTCAGGGACGCCAGATGATCGTTGAGGTACCCATTGATCCCGTTGGCCCGGACGGCCAGATTGGCCCAGACATCCCGGACATGACCGGCCAGAATCACCTGAACCAATCCGCCGGACATGAGCATCACCGGAAAACCCGGCGTCCCGTTGCCCTGATAGCCCCGGTACAGGAGTTCCCAGGCCAGGACGATCATCAACCCGGCCAGAACCCCCATCAGGGCACCATAACGCAACGCCAGGGCCGTGGCCACCAGCCAGACCCAGGGAAAGTCCAGCATGAGCAACAGCGGATCCTGCGGATCGATCAAATAAAATGCCCCGATGGCCGCGCCCATGTACCCCACGACCTCGATCACCGCCACCGGACGAATGGCCGTTTTTGCAAAGAAACGACTGTACAGCGTCACCCCTTCCAGGGCATCGCTGAAACGGGCTTTTTTGGCTGTCTGGATAGCGTTTTCCACGATCGTCCGAACTCAGCGCGCTTGTTCGATGGGGACCAGCAACTGGTCGATCAACGCCTGTCCCACGGATCCCACACTCGAACGGCTCCAGCCGGTCCGGCTACCTGTCGCACTCCAGACCGTCTTTCCGGTGGTCATGTCCACCAGATTGAACGTCACGCTGACCGCCGGCTCCCCATCCACCCCGGTCTTGTAACGCCATTCCTGGACCGACCCGGTCAGGGCGTATTGAATCCTGTTCTGGCTGGCCCAGTCCATGGCGGCCTGCTGCAGTTTGGCGTTGTTCCCCAGAAGGAACGTGTCCTTTTCATCCTTGACAGGGTAACGCTTGAGGTCCATTCCTCCCTTCTGATGCAGGATGCTTTCCGTGATGCTGGCCACCCGGTCCCCGGCATCCGGAGTTTCCGTATAATTGGCCAGAGGCAGCAGCGCCCAGGTGGCATTCGGCGCCAGGGAAGGCGGTTGCCCCACATCGAGCGTTGAACAGGCGGCCAATCCGACGGTTGCCGCCGCCACCCAAGCAATGGTTCTATTCGGTTTCATGATGTCCTGTCTCCTGACGTATCTTTCAAGTTAAAAACTTCTTTCGTAGCCTTCCCCACCCACTCAATAAAAATACCGGTAACTGACCCCGACCTGGGTCATGGATTCCGTACTGCCTGGCGCCGTTTCATGGAAATAATAGATTCTGGCATAGTCCCCACCGAAGATCGGTCCTGCCAATCCCGTGCTGATCTGGGGCAGTAACCCCAGCACCGTATCATTCACGACCCCCGCATCGACGTAGGGTTGCCAACCGGAGCGCAGATAATTATTTTCATAGTCGGTTCCATACCCCGTCATCAGCCCGTATTGAGAGATGTTGCCCGGCATGAAAAAGGCCGTATTGACCGCCTGTCCCCTGGGGACCAGGGTCGCCAGTTGGGGAAGTACCACGTTCCCCGCAGAATTGAAGCGACCTTCATAGGTCACGAAACGCAGGTTCCAGTTGGGCAAACGGGTCATCAACTGATACCCCATTTCCATGGAATACAGGAACCCGTTGCCAAGATACTCTCCATTCTGTGCGTTGAACCGGTCCCCCTCCACGGAAGTCTTGAGAAACCACCGTGAGGCAAACGACCATTCCAGGGACATATCGACCATATTCTTCATCCCCATGACCTGGATGACCGGAGAAAGGTCCGTGAACTGGTTCCAGCCCGCCATCACCCGGGTTACGAGCGTCGGCGACCAGTTGTATTGGGCGCTGCCACTGTAAGTGTCAAAGGCATACCAGGCCGAGCGATGGCCCACCGTCACGCCATAATCCCGGGCATCGGTATGATCGCTGAAGGTAGCAGCCATGCTGTTGTCCTGGCCGGGGATATAAGCGACCTGACGGGTGTTCAGGTCGGTCTGGGTGCGCTGGATGGCTTCCACGTCCAGTGTGTACTCACTGTTCAGCGCAAACCCCACGCCTGCGGACTTTTCCACATAGGACAGGGGATTCCAGGTGCTGACGTTCATGCCGGTCACCACAGAGGGCGTGATATAGCCTTGCGGGCTCCAGTAAGGCCCGGGAGAAGGATCCTGATTCTGGCTGATGTTGTCGCTGGGCGTCAGCAGCGCCTCCCGTTCGATTTCATGGCGATCGGTATTGTGCGGCGCATTTTCCCCCCCTTCAAAGGCAACGGTCTGGGCGTCTGCCTTCCGCCCCAGCCGCTCGAGGCTTTCAATTTTCTGATCCACCTGGATCTTGCGCTCCTGATCGTCGATCAGACGAGCCAGGGTCTCCTGATCATTCTCTGCCAGAGCCAGCGTGATCCGGGCATCGGTGGAATGCAGCAGACGATTGCCATACTCCTGTGCCAGCCAGGCCCGCGCCAGATCGTTATGTTCCCCGCCCAATGCCCAGGAGGTCGCCACATCCTTGGCCGCGTTGGAAATCCGGCAACGCTCGCTCAGGACCACTTTCTTCTTGGCCTCGGGGGATAGCCCTTCCGCATCCAGTTCTTCCAGGCAATCGTCCCCGGTCGTCAGGGGAACGTCCTGAAAAGCCCGGAGACTGCCCAACAGGGATTCGCCTGCCCCGGGAGAGTCTCCCGTCCGCTTCCGCCAACGCCGTCGTTGCAGGAGTTGGGTGAGGTAGTCCAGGGAAGCATCCCCGTTCACGAAAAGCTGGCTCAAGGACACTCTGAGCGCCAGGGGCGATTCCACGCCGTCCATGTCCAACACCGGCGTTGCGGGCTGGAGCGCGTTGCCTCTGGAGACCAGGTTCCGGATCGAGGAAGAGGGCTGAAGCGGCGCAGAGATCAGGGCATCGAGACGATTCCAGGCCGCCCGGCGGGAACGCCACGCCGATGCCGAATCCCCGGAATCCTCCTGGGCATAGGAAAGGACCAGCAACCACTGGGGGTCTTCCTTCATTTCCCTGACCTCCCGGGCCAGGTACCCCAAGGCCTTTTCAGGCTGGTTCATGCGGACATAAGCCGCGCCTGCGACCCCCCAGTAAATCGAGTCGGCTTCGATCCGGTGGCGCCAGGCGTAGAGCACGGTGCTCAATTCCTCGTCCGAACCAAAGTCCACCAAAGCCCATAGATAACCCACGCGCTGGGCATCACCGACCTGAGGCAATGCCATTGCCCGGTGCATGTCGGCCAGGGCCAGTTTCCAATGCCCGCTGCGCAGGAAATAATCCCCCCTTGCCATCAGAAAATCGACATTGGTTTCAAACTCGGCCCGCTGTTTGGCCGTGAGTCCCTGCAATAAGGCATACACTCGTCCCCAGGCCCGTGCGGTGGAATAACTGCTCATGGCATTCAACAAGGGTTGCAATTTGCCCGTCAGGCGGAATTCCAGTTCAAAAAGCCTGCCAGCATCCAGAGGATACCCCGCATAGTAGTTCTCCATGTCCCTGAGGTCATCGCCATCGTAACCACCGGTCTCCAGCAATTTCCTGTGCCCTTCACTGGCAGCCTGGTCATGGTGCGACAAATCCGCCACTTCCGCATAGGCTCGCCAGAAGGGGGCATTCACCTTGTCCACCCCCACCCTCGATTTGACCTGGGCCAACTCGTCGAAGGCCGCCTGGGGGTCCTTTTTTTGCAGATCGATATCTGCAATATCGATGGCATAACGCGGGGAGGGTCCGTAGTCCGCCTGCAAGCGGTGTAACGCCCACAGCGCCTTGTCTTCATCCCCCAGATCTTCGGCCAGTTGGGCATACCGTTCC
>JAKABO010000034.1 GCA_021796835.1 Pseudomonadota bacterium
TCCCGGATGATCCAACTGCCACTGCGCCAGGTAAAAAAACCGATCGCCATGAACAGGAACAGCCCCACGAAACCATGTTCCCCAAGAACCTGAAAATAGATGCTGTGGGCTGCATGCACATCTTTTGGGTCTGGCGCATAACGGGCAAAGACTTCCTTGTCATAGATTTCAAACCCGCCCCCCACCAGAGGTCGATCCAGCGCCAGATTCCAGGCCATGCCCCAGGCATTGAGACGCCCGAGGGCAGAGGAATCCTGTTGATAGGTTTGAATGGTATGCATGCGGTCTTCCCACTTCTGGGGCATGAACGCCACCACGAAGGGGATCAGGATGATCATGAGCAAGCCCAGAGGAAGTTTGCGCGGGCTTTTGAACCAAAGAAACACGCTCATCGAGACAATGGCTAGGAGCGCCCCACGGGAATAGGACCCAATGGCAGAGACCGCACAGAGCCCCATGGCCAGGACCAGGCCCCGCCGTATCCAGGCATTTTCTTCCGTGAGTTGCAGGTAACGCAGCAGGGGAATCAGCATGATCGTCGCCAACGCCAAGGAGTTATTTTCCTCAATATACGATCCTTCGGGTCCCCAAACCGTGTACCCTCCCCCCGTGGCCAGGGTGAACGCCCCGCCTTTGACCCCGTAATACCCCAGGGAAACCACCAGAGTCCAGACCAGCCAGCGAATATGCTGTTTGGTGTTCAACACCGTCATGGCCACCAGCGTCATGAATAAAACCTTCATGACCCTGCTCCACAGGGGATAGATCTGGTCGAAGTTGATGGCGAACAGGGAGGTGATGTTCATCCAGAAAATGAACAGGATCAGGGTGACCGTGGCGGGGGTGACGGGAAACTGCCGTTTATCCCTGGTCACCACCAAACCCAGCACAGTCACCGCGGCCATCATCATGGCAAAGGGAAAGTCGTAGGCGAAGCCCCAGGCCAAACGGTGGGGATTCATGACACTGATCCAGACCCACCCCAGGATGCCAATGGCAGGGCGCCTCACTGCCTTGAACAGTATCCACAGAACAATCAGGGTAATCAGCAAATCGCGCATGAGGAAACTATCTCATGAAACAGGTGAAACCAGAAAGAAAAATTTCTTGCTCGGGTTCCAAAAATAACATTCGGACCCTGAGGTATTGCCCACAATGGCCCTCTGATGGGTTTGCAGATATAGATGCGACAACGTGCCTGGGTACAGGAGTTCGTCCGGTGGTATAACAACGAGCATCGACACAGTCAGATTCGGTTTGTGACCCCTGGAACAGCGACATCGTAGGGAGGATTGTGGGATACTGAGCAAGCGCCATGTGGTGTATCAAGAGGCCAAGGCAAGTAACCCTTTGCGCCGTGGTCAGGCGCTACCCATAATTGGGAGCCCGTAGGTGCCGTCCAACTGAACCCGGAACGACCAGTTCGGTTAGCGGCTTGAAAATGGTCGACGCGACATCTGTCCTGACAAATGCCGGGGGTTCTGACACGCGGTAATTCAGCAAGGTACCCCGAAAGATGCTGGTCAATAACAAATGAGTGATCTTAATAACAAGAGTTCCTTACTCAAGGGAATATGGAAGTGTAATTTCGTGACAATTTTCACGTTTTTCATACAGTTTTTATGTGTGGCATATACATTTCCACTTTCCGAACTTTTTAGCGATCAGCCTTTTTTTCACATCGATTCAGCATTTCATTGGTATCAGATGCAACTTGCGGCCAATATCGCACCGCATTTTATTGGCTATGATCCGTTTTTTGCCGCAGGGTATCCTGGCGGGGTTACACTGAATCTGAGTGCTCATATGCCAGCACTACTTGCCTCACTGTTAACCCCAGTAGTAAGTGTTTCTATTATTTACAAGTGTTACGTCTTTTCCTGTGCGATCCTTGGACCTGCCTGTATCCCGCTGGCCGCAAGTTTATTACGTTTAAGTTTTCGCCATACAGCGTTATCTGGCTTGCTTTCATTAATTCTCTGGTGGGCATCTATATTTCACTGGTATCACACCGCAGGCATGGTCTCATTCGTCATGACTTCGTTTATCGCATTGCCATTTTCAGTTGCAATGTATCAGTATCTAGAGCGCGACAGGAATGTGCGGACATTAATAACACTAGGAATTATGGGAGGCATTTCATTTTTTTTACACCCATTATTTCCAATACCTATCGCATTCTTTATGCTGGCCTATGTTTGTACATCCTGGAAAAAAATTTCTCTCCAAAGGATGACCACCTTGATTTTGGTTGTATCCGGGATTTCTTTGATTCCAAATTTGTTTTGGTTAATTCCAATGTTTCACTACGCAGGAGACCCGTCCATCTACCTGAAAGGGGGACAGCCCTACCAAAAAGTCGTTGATGCAAATCTTCTATGGCAGGAATTAATCGGACAATTTCACGGCAATGTTCACGGAGCAAAAATATACGCCCCTCTATTGATTGGTGCATTTTTTTCCAGCATATTTTCCAAAAATCGTTCAATGTTGCAGATCGCACGATGTCTGACATTGAGTGGACTATTCATTCTTGTTTTTGCTGCTACAGGGGCCAGCATTTCCGCGATCGGAAATCTTCAACCCAACCGTTTCTCGCCAGTGGGTTACATTTTCTTAATCATTCCTGCCACGATTGGATTTTATGATGCAATCCAATTTTCAAAGGAATGGCAGAATTTTTTCTCAAAAAGTTTTCTGACAGTTGGGGTTGCAGTCATTGTTACTATGACCAGTTACGCTTCATACGAGATGGTACGCGAAATTGGTTACGGCAATTGGGGACATTACGGATTTCCACCGCCCGGGGTAAGAGGGATGGGAGAATACTCAAAATGGATATTAAACTTCCTTGAGAGCCAGACAAATACTCAAGGAAGAATTTTATTCGAACTATCATCCGGACGCATATATGATGATGCTCATATGACAGGATATTACGCATACACCAGTGACCGTGAATTCATCGGCGGCTCCTACCCATATTTTCACTTCACAAATTTTCAGGATGGTATGTTGTTTGGGCATCCTATAAATCAGTTAAGCAAATCCAGTTTTATTGACTATATGAAAATTTACAATGTTGGCTGGATATTGGCTCATTCAGAAACCAGCAAAAAGTACTTGGACAGCATCCCTACTCTTGAAGTTGTTGGGGAATACAAAGAATTCAAAGCCTACCAAATCAACCAGGTGCTTAGTTTTTTTACAGAAGGCAAAGGTAACATAAAAGTTCGATCACATAACTTGATCGTTCTATCTGATTTGCAAGGTAATGTAGTTACGCTGAAGTATCACTATTTTCCAGGAATTTTATCATCTCCCCGGTCGACGATATTACCAATATATATGATGGATGATCCAACTCCATTTATCTCCATAAGAAACCCTCCAAGAGATATGACACTTAGTCTTCAATGAGATATAAAACCTGAGAAAACCACATGGGGGAACCGTTTTTCAGCGGTCGTTAGGCGAGTTCCAGCCGCCGTTCGATGCGCTCAAGTCGCAGATTGAAGCCGTCTGAAGCGACCTGCTGCTGTGCCTCCGCAGCGGAAAGATGGCCGAGGTGCTGGATGATCGAAGCCTGCCCGCCTTCCAGATTGCTGATACGTCGCATGAACTCCTCCAACTTGCGCTCAATTCGGTCTTGGCCTACCTGAAAGCGCTTGAGATGTTCGAGGATGATGTTCTCGGTGTTTTCAGTCATTTTCCAGTTTCATTGGTCAATGCTGCAACTTGGCAAGCGCCGGTAAAATCATATCCGGCGAATTCAAATCTGACGTGCAACGCGCTTATGGCGTGAGTGTACCTCTTTCCAAAAAACTTCGTGAAGGGTTTTGATCCCACTTCACCATGATTTAAAAGAGCTGGCCCTCGTGCTGGATCACGGACAATTCTGCAGGACGAATCATCCGAGGACCGGGTCGCCGGGAAGATACCACCCGTGAATTTTCCTCCTGCTGATTTTTGAGGTACAGTTTGGTCACCTCCATCAGAACCACGACATAGTAGGACGCATGAGGAAACTATCTCATGAAATAGGTGAAACCAGAAAGAAAAATTTCTCGCGATATCTGTCCAATCGGGTCAAAAGGTCCGACTGAACGACCAAGGCTGGTCGCGGTTTGCCATAGTCGCCCTGCAGAGAAACCGTGACCAAATCGCCTCGTTGCGTCATGCCCAACCCTCAACGTGGGTTGCCGCCTCTTCGGTGAAACGCAAAACGTCGGCTTCTGCCGGGTCGCCCTTGAGGTTTTGGCACTGCTGCTGCACCCGTTCCACGAACTCGGGCGAGCGGGTGTCCGGCACCCAGAACTGGACAGGACGTAGCCCTGCAGCACGCATCCGCTCGCGGTGACGCGCTACCTTGCCTGTCGATTCGCGGATTGATGGCATGATGCCCCCCATTGGTTGCATGCGTGATTACATGATACCATGATGCAACTCAAACTGCGCCGAAACTTCGTGCAGGTGACTACTGACACGGCCATGCGGCTTGCCAATTCTCGCTGTTCGCTTTTGCCCACATCCTCTATCTCCTCCGCCCAGGCCACGACATCATTCTTGATCGTCAGGGGTTCATCGAAATCAGACCACCTGCGGTAATTTTCCCGCAGCCAGGAACGCCTCGATTGGAAATGTATGAACATCATGACGGTGGGACGCATAAAAACTCACGCGCTTCCCAGTCAGTTCGCACAGCCAGGCTTCCTGAAACAGCGGAGAGTGACTGCTCGATGCGGCTGGTGTAAACAGGGCAACATTGATGCCGCCCTTCGGGTCACGCGCTGACATGAATTCGAATGCTTCGACACCGGCTGCGCGCATGCGGGCACCGAGCGCCTGGGGCTGAGTATGATCCAGTGGGTTGCAAAGCACATCCCGATACGCCACAAACGGTGCGCCTTGCAGTTTCAGACCTTGGTCAGTATGGTAAGAAGTATTTTTGCTTCCGCCAAACACTTCGACCATTCGACCACTTACAGTTTTCCCCGCATGGCATCCAGATATTCCAGCACGGTGATCAGGCCTTGCACGCTTTTGATCTGCTCGGTCGGAATCCCGCCCGTATGCAGGTTTTTACACTGCATCCAGTGTCTCATCTGCCGGGGATCGCCACCGACCAGAACGAACAGAGCGCGGTAGCAGCGGATGAATAACAGCGCCAACTCACCCGCCTTGCTTTCAGGCTCGATATCGCCTCGGCTGATGGCAGAACGGTTCTTGCCAATGATCTCGCCCAAATCAGACTGGCTCATTCCCAACTGCTTGCCTGCATTGGTCAACGCTTCTGACAGGATGCTGGATCTGCTGGCTTCGTGGGCGGGTGCCAAGTTCATGATCCAATCTATAACTTGTTGCCAACATAGCACATATAAATACAGAATTGCTAAATCAGCACATTGATTCACACGGGTTGGTTCCGCACATCACATATGACTGGAGGTCACCGGGCGACTCACGCAAGCATTCGGTTTCATCGACGCGCCGGAATCACGACACGCAAGCGGTCATCGACCAGTGGACAGAAACCCACTGTTACCGTGCTGGCAGCCATTGCTCCGAAACCAGACACGCCGCCGGAACGGCCGTCACCCCTTCCGTCAATGGCCAAGGCTCGCCTTCCCCGTGGCACATCACATACAAATGATCCAGCGCCAAAGTTTCTTTTGAAGAGCGCATCGATGCGGTCACTTGCGGCGACTTGGTCAATTTGATTTCGAACCCCAGACGACGACCCTCCTGAAGAATCAACAAATCCAACTCCGCACCCCCATGCACGCCCCAAAAAAACGCCTCGCCCCGTTTTGCCCCCGTTCGACGGATGACCTCGCGCAATACAAAACCTTCCCAGGATGCGCCGCACTTCGGGTGCGCCAGTAAAGCCTCCCGTTCACCGATCCCCAGCAAACTATGGAGCAATCCCGTATCCGCCACATAAACCTTGGGCGCTTTAACCTCGCGCTTGCCCACATTCGCATGCCAGGGTAATAAACGATAGGCCATGAAGGTCCCCTCCAGAATATCCAGATAGCGCGACACCGTCTTGTCACTCACTCCCAGCGCTCGGGCCAGTTCGCTTCCATTCCAGGTTTGCCCGTGGTAGTGGGCCAGCATGGTCCAGAAACGGCGCAGCGTCAGCGCAGGGAGATGAATACCCAATTGCGGCAAATCTCGCTCAAGATACGTGCGAATGAACGCATCACGCCACTCACGGCTGAGTTGCATATCGTTTGCAAGCAGCGCACGCGGAAAACCGCCGCGCAGCCAGCGAATATCCAGCCAGTCAGGCTCGGACGCAAAGGGGGCAATTTCATCCAGCGCCAGCCCATCCAACTCGTGAAAAACGACCCTGCCTGCCAGAGTCTCAGCGATACGTTTCAATAGTTCGGGAGCCGCGCTGCCCAGCAGCAGGAAGCGGGCGGGCATATCGGATCGATCTGCCAACACTCGCAGCAATGGAAAAATATCCGGGCGCAACTGAATCTCGTCCAACACCACCAACCCCTTCAACTCCCGCAGGATAAAAGCCGGATCAGCAAGTCGTGCCTGGTCATCCGGATCTTCCAGATCGAAGTGATGCCTTGGGCCAACCCAATCAACTTCCAACTGTCGGGCGAGCGTGGTTTTTCCGACTTGCCGGGCACCCAGAATGGCAACCACTGGAAAATTGTCCAGTTGTCGCTTGAGCAACTCAAGATGGCGTGTTCGTCGGATCATTCGAGAATTGTATATGAAAATTCGGAGTCAAGATCCGATTTTACATACAATAATCCGCATCGTAAGTGTCTGAGTCAACACTCCGTGCAGTCCTGTTGTTTCACATCAGCGCAAATCTCGACCCGGATTGATCGCGCTCAACTGGCTAACCAGGGAAAATGCCGCGCTCGATGCCACCCCGCTTTCCATGTTGGACACCGAAACAGGGGCAGGCGAGGTCAGGGTCGGTCGTTCCTTTGAGTTCGATTCAAGATTACTCGGTTGATTTGCTTCGGCAACCCACGAATTTGTAGCGCCTCAGCCAACTTTTCGCTTGAGAAACCGGAATCGGACCCGGGGGTTCGTGTCAAGTTTCTTTACACATTCTTTTCATATTCATCCGGAATTTCCCAAGGCAAAAACATATCCGTCTGAAATAATTAAATAAATATTTTTTTGGCACGAGTATTGCTAAAGGGACGGGATCATCTCTACAACGTTCTGGAATACATCATGATCAAGATTGTTTCTGTCCTGACATTGCTCCTCCTCTCCCTGGCCTCGACCGTTGCCAGCGCCGATGCCACCCTCCATATCGGCAGCGGCTATGGCACGCCCTGCGCCACGGGCGGGTGTCCGATCTACGGCACCGAGGTCAACAACATCAATGCCGTGCTCGATATCTATCAGACCAGCGCCGGTGCGCCAGCACTCGGCAACCCTGTCCTCCTGATCCTGGGGGTAGCCAACACCACTTCGGCCAGTTCCGCCATTGAAAACTCCGTGCTGAAGGCCTCGCTCATCAACACCTCGGGAGAGTCCACTGCCGTTTCCACGAAATTTGACGAATACCAAGGGACCATGACCTCCTCCAATGTCTACAGTTTTCTGGGATTGTCGGGGGCCAACAAATCCAACAGTTTTACCAACTGGCGCGATGCGGCGCTGGCGGTTGACGGTATTCATGCCACGAACTTTGGCATCTATGTATTCTCCCTCAAGACCAGCGGTTTTGCCGGGAACGATTACCTCAACATCCACACCAACCTCTTGCCCGAAGGTACCTTTGCCGTCGCCTACGGAAGGTCCGACGGGAAAGCGTATTCCACCGCCTTTACCAATGCCGGGATGAGGGATTTTCCTCCCCCTCCGCGCGCCGTTCCCGAACCCATGCCCCTGGTGCTGATCTGCCTCGGACTGTTCGGTATCGCGTACCTCACCAAAAGAAAAATTGCTTAAATAGGGTTTGGGGTTGGGCACTTCCACCGGCGGCGTCTTGCCGCACCGGTCGGGCGCTTCGGCGTAGCCCATCGGCCAACGCTGCATCAAGCGCCGCCTGAGGCGGCCTTGTACTATAATGCGGCAGACCGATTTTGGAGAAATTCCCGTCATGAGTACTGAAAACGCCCTTCGGGAGCTATTGGACCAGGTGCTGCAACTCGGTCCCCGAGTTTCTTCGTTCCATGCCGAAACGCCTTTGCTGGGCAGCATCCCCGAACTGGATTCCATGGCCGTCGTCAACCTGATCACCACGCTGGAAGAGCATTTCGGGTTTACCATCGAGGACGATGAAATCAACGCAGAGGTATTCGGGACCCTGGGCTCACTGACCGCCTTCGTGGATCACAAGTTGCGCCCATGAGCGACCCATCGTTTCCCTTGCCTTTTTATCTTCAGGCCGGCGAGGGAAAACGGTTCTGCGTTCTTCATGCCCCCCCCCGGACTCCTTCCGGCGCCTGGTTGTATGTGCCGCCTTTTGGCGAGGAAATGAACAAATCGCGCCGGATGGTCTCCCTGCAGGCCCAGGCTCTGGCCGCCTCGGGCGTGGCCGTCCTGGTGATGGACCTTCATGGCTGCGGAGACAGCGAAGGCGAACTGCGCGATGCACGCTGGGAAACATGGCATGCTGACCTGCGTCTGGGACTGGCCTGGCTCTCGGCCCGTTTCTCCTGTCCGGTGGGCCTCTGGGGATTGAGGCTGGGCGCCTTGCTGGCCCTGGATTTTCTTGAACGAAACGAAACCACGCTGCCCTGCATCCTGTGGCAACCCGTGTTCAACGGTTCGACCTTCCTGACCCAGTTTCTGCGCCTGCGGGTGGCGGCATCCATGGCTTCCGGCGACTCGTCCAGGATCACGACCCAGGCGCTCCGGGAAAAACTTCACCAGGGGGAAATTCTGGAAATCGGAGGGTACGACCTCACCCCGGAATTGGCCCATGCGCTGGATCACGTCAACCTTTCAGAGACGCCCCCGCTGCACCTGCCGATCCAATGGTTCGAATTGCAGGGGCCCAATGGTCTGCCGACCCCGGCCACCCAGCGCCTTCTCGAATCCTGGCAGACCAGGGGGGGGCGCGTCACGTTCCATTCCTTTGCCGGGGAACCTTTCTGGCAGACCCAGGAAATCACGGATTGTCCGGACCTCATCACCCGATCCACCGGGCAGATGCTTCATGCCCTACACTGAAACACCGCTCACGTTCGAGTGCCGGGGCGATGCCCTGGTGGGCATTCTGACTCAACCGGAAAACCCCGCCACGCTCGGGGTACTGATCATTGTGGGCGGCCCCCAGTGCCGTACGGGCAGTCATCGCCAATTCACCCTGCTGGCCCGGGGCCTGGCCCGACACAACATCCCCAGCCTGCGCTTCGATTACCGGGGAATGGGCGACAGCACAGGCGACTTGCGGAATTTCGAAGAAATCCAGGAAGACGTCAGCGCAGCCTTCCAGGCGTTCCGGACCCACTCACCAGCCACCCGACGCATCGTATTATGGGGACTCTGCGATGCTGCCTCTGCCGCCATCTTTCATACCCGCCTCAATCCGGAGGTTGCCGGCCTGATTCTTTGCAACCCGTGGACCCGCACCGAACAAAGTCTGGCCAAGGCACAGATCAAGCATTACTATCGAAGCCGCCTCACGGATCGACAGTTGTGGAAGAAAATCCTCTCCGGGCAGTTCAGGTTGACCCAGTCACTCCGGGAACTCTGCACGGCCGCCCTGAAAATGGCCCGGCCATCCCCCCCTCGGGACACCCTCCCCCCCCTGCCGGAAAGAATGCAGCGCGCCTTGACCGACTATGCGGGACCGACCCTGCTCATTCTCAGCGGCCAGGACCTGACGGCCCGGGAATTCGAGGAGACTGTCAAGGCCTCCGATCCCTGGAAAACCTGGCTTTCATCCCCGGCCGTCACCCGTCATGACCTGCCCGAAGCGGATCATACCTTTTCACGACGCCAATCGAACGAACAGGTCATCCAGCACAGCGCGGGATGGGTCAACTCACTGAGCCAAAAAGAATTCTCTTGAGGCCCCCACACTCGCTATAATCAGGACATCTGCCTCTTAACCCATCAGGAATCAACGACCATGTCTCATTCCCTCAAAGTTAGGACAACCCCGCTCGCTGCCCTTTGTTCGACGCTTCTTCTTTCTGTTTTCACCCTCTCCGGTTGTGGAAAAAGCGCCTCGGTACCGGACATGATCAAGGAAGCCCAGAGTTATCAAGCCCAGGGAAAAGAACAGGCTGCCATCATCCAACTCAAAAATGCGCTTCAGAAAGAGCCCAATAACCTCCAGGCCCGCACATTGCTGGGGACCATTTACCTGAACACCGGCAACCTGGCCGCCGCCGAAGATGAACTGCACCGGGTTCTCCAGTCCGGAAACCACAGTAGCGAGGTTGAGGAAACCCTGGGACAGGCGTATCTCTCCCGGGGAGAATTCCAGAAAATCATCGATGAAGTCCAACCCGATGCCACCCTGCCCCCCACCCAGGCTGCGGGACTTCTGGTCCTGCGCGGGGATGGTTACCTGGGGTTGAACGATCTGCCCCATGCGCAGGAGTCCTTCGACAGCGCGCTTCGACTGGCCCCCACGGATGCACGGGTACAGCGGGGTCAGGCCCGTTTCCTGCTGGTCCAGGGGAAAACCGACGAAGCCACCCAGCTCATCGACAGGATCACCCGGACCAACCCCCAGGATGCCACGGCCTGGATCATGAAGGGGGACCTGTTGCGCAGCCATGATGCGCCGCCCGAAGAGATCCTCGCCGCCTATCGGCAGGCTTTGGTCGCCGACCCGAAAAACGGTCCAGCGCGGGCCAGTCTGGCCTCCCTGTATCTGGCCATGGGGAAACTGGATCAGGCCGAAGCCGAAGTGAACACTTACAACAAGGTGCTGCCCAATACCCTCATGGGCAAATACCTGCAGGCGCTCATCGATTACGGGAACAAACGGTACCCGGTGGCGCGAGACGACCTCGACGCCGTGATGAAGTCCGCCCCGGATTTCATGCCCGGCATTCTCCTGCGTGGATTGACCGCCCTGCAACTCAACCATTATGAGGAAGCCCAGAAGGATTTGAGTCAGTTTGTCAGCGCCTCCCCAAAGAACCTTTACGCCCGGAAAATGCTGGCCCGCGTCGAACTCAAGGAGCACCAGCCCCAGGAAGCCCTGAAAACACTGACCCCCCTTCTGGGCGCCGAATCAACCGACGCAGAAACCTCGGCCCTGGCCGCCCAGATCTACACCGAACTGGGCGATTTTGAAAAAGCCTCCAAAATCCTTGCCCTTTCGGCCCAGGAAAACCCCCAGAATGCAGTCCTGCGCACCCAACTCGCCCTGAGCCTGCTGGCCACGGGACAGGAGGGCCGGGCCATTTCGGACCTCGAGGCCGCCAGCAAACTGGACCCCAACTATCTTCAGGCCGATAACGCCCTGGTCCTGACCTACCTGGGCAGCAAGAGTTACGACAAGGCGCTCAAACATACCCAGTTACTGATCAGCAAAAACCCCAGGGACCCCAACTTTTACAACCTTCAGGGAGCAGCCTACATTGGCCTGAACGACCTGACGGCTGCTCAAAAAAGTTTCACCCAGGCGCTGGCCCTGGATCCGGCCTACAGCCCTGCCGCCCTGAATCTGGCCCAATTGTCCGTCAAAAAGCATGATTTCCCCGGTGCGCAGAAAATCCTCGAATCCGTGCTGAGCCATGACCAGAAAAACCTTCAGGCCATGGAAGGCCTGGCTGGCCTGGCCGCCCTTCAGGGACAGGAGCAGACCTATGTGGACTGGCTGAAGAAAGCCTCGGTGGCCAATCCCACGGTACTGGCCCCGGACATCGAACTGATCACCTTCTACCTGAAAAAGAAACAGACCGCGGAAGCCCTCGATCTGGCCCAGGCCGCCGTCACGGCCAACCCGAACAATGCCACGGCGCTGGAACTGCTGGCCGAGACGCAACTGAATTCGGGAAAAAACAAGGAAGCCATTGCCACCTACACCAAAATTGCCGAACTGAATCCCCAGTCCGCCATGGCCTACCTGCGCCTGGCGGTGGCACAGACCCTGGACAAGGAGAACGAAGGGGCCATCACTTCCCTGAAAAAAGCGCTTCAATTGCAACCCGATGACCTGGATGCCCTGAATCGCCTGGTGGGACTGGAGTTGATGACCGGGAAATACGCGGAAGCCCAGAGCCAGGCCGAAAATTACCAGCGATCCCACCCAAAATCCCCCGAAGGCCCGATCCTGGAAGGAGACATCGCCTTCCAGCAGCAACGCTATGACCTCGCCATGGCTGCCTACGCCCAGGCCCAGAAGGTGTTCGCCACCACCGTGGGAGAACTCAAACTGGATAACACCCTGGTCCAGAGCGGGAAACCCCGGGAGGCAGACCAGCATATCCAGCGCTGGCTGGCCGCGCACCCCAACGATCTGGTGGGACGCAACTATCTTGCCGCACGGGATTTGGCCGAGAACAATCAAAAATCCGCCATCGAACAATACCAGTACATTCTGCAAAAAACCCCCAACAATCCGGTCATCCTGAACAACCTGGCGTATCTGTATCTGGACACCCATAACGCCCTTGCCCTGGAAACCGCCCAGAAAGCGTATCAACTGGCCCCGGACAACCCCAATATCGAAGACACGCTGGGATGGATCTACACCCGCCAGGGAAACCCCCGGAAGGGACTGGAACTGTTGAAACCGGTGGCCACCCGGATGCCCGAGGCATTGGATATTCAATATCACTATGCCGAGGCGCTCGTTCAAACGGGAAACAAGGACCAGGGACGTCGAATCCTAGAAAGTCTGGTCAACAGCCCCAAGGAATTCCCCCAGAAAAACGAAGCCAGGACGCTGCTGAGCCACCTCTGACCGCCCGCGGGATGGAAACCCGGACCAGAGCAGGCGCAATCCGCCGAATTGAAGGCAACTTCCCGCCTTGATACCCGAATTGAGTGAGGGCAAAGGCGAATTATAGTGAGCGTGACCATCTGGAATGGTTTTGTGAGACGACTGATGGCGCGCAGGTGCGCTGGCGGCCCAAACAACCCACCGGGAGAACATCATGAATGCAGTTGTGGAATTTCAACAGTACGACCATGTCGGCTTTGAGCAAATTCGCACCCGTTTCGACGAAGAATACGGTGTCACATGGTCATTCATGCAGTCCGAGCCGAGACCCTGTTTTACCCGGACGACATTGCAAGACTTGTTGCAGCACCATACTCAACTTGAAAGCATGAAAGGACGTGTGGTGTCACAGGGTAATTTCGAGCAGACCAATTATCTGATTCTGACATCGGATGCCCAGGGAGTATTCAGTCTCGGGGGAGACTTGACCGAATTTCAGGAAGCGATCCGGGCTCAGGCACGAAACAAACTCCTGTCCTACGCCAGGTTGTGCGTTGATAACGTATGGACCCTCCACAACATGCGAGCGCCCATCACGACCATCTCTCTGGTTCAGGGCCAGGCGATGGGAGGCGGATTCGAAGGAGCGCTTTCCACCCACGTAATGGTTGCAGAAAAAAGTGCCCAGATGGGATTCCCGGAAGTGCTGTTCAACCTCTTTCCGGGCATGGGGGCGTTGAGTTTTTTGTCGCGCAGGATCGGCATGCAGGCGGCCGAAACCATGGTGCGCTCGGGCAAGATTTATACCGCCGTGGAGTTGCACGAAATGGGCGTGGTGGACGTGCTGGCTGAGGACGGTCAGGGCGAAAGGGCCCTCTATGACTGGATACGCCAGAATCACCGCTCCCTCAATTCATTCCAGGCCATTCAGCGCGCCAAACAGCGCGTGAATGCCCTCACCGTGGAGGAACTGTACGAAATCACCGAGATCTGGGTGGACGCGGCATTGCGTTTGAAGGAACGCGACCTCAGGGTCATGGAGCGTCTGGTGCGGGCGCAGGATCGCAAGGTCGCGCAGCAGGAAGTCGGAACGGCACAGGCAGTCGCCCGGGCGTTTTAACGCGAGGCCGCCTGACGGCGGACAAGATAATCCTCGATGGCCGCACGCGCGGCCACATAGTCCCTGCGCAGGGACGCAGCCATGGTTGCGCCGTGAAGACGCAATTCACCCATCTCGGCCCGATCCATGGTTTCGGCGCGGGCGAATACGCCACGGGCGCCGACGCCCAGGCTGTTGCCCTTGAGGGCGTGGCAATGGTCGCGCAGGGCACCGTAATGCTCGAGTTTGATGGCGTGATCGATCTGGTCCAGCAGTTCCTCCGAGTCGCGCAGGTAGTTGCACAGCAGACGGTGCACAAACAGGGCATCGCCAGCACCCAGAATTTCCAGTTCTTTCAGGGTGGTGGCCTCCAGAACGGGACTGGTTTCCTCAGAGGCTGCGGCGGACAGGCCAGCCCCGGCGCCGCCCAGGACGGCAGTCAGCCAGTTCTCGGCAGTGGTGGCGGGCTTGCCCAGCAGGTTTGCGATGGTACCAAACAGGATGGAAGCGTCCACGGGCTTGCCCAGGAAGGCGTCGAATCCGGCTTCCTGGGCGGCCTGGCGCGCGCTCAGGGTTACGTCTGCGGTAAACAGTACAAAACGGGTGCGGGTGTCGTCCGGACGAGTAAGGCGGTAGAGTTTCAGGGCCTCGGTCCCGCTCATGCCGGCCATGTTGAGATCGGCGATGACCAGATCGAAGGCCTCCTGCTCCAGTCGGTCCAACAATTCTTCACCATTGGTGGTCACGGAAGCATGATGGCCGGCCAGTTCCAGTAGCCGAAGCAAGATCTTCTGGTTGGTCGCATCGTTCTCGCACACCAGGATACGGGGCGGCTTCTCCTGGAGACTCAGGTCCCAGACGCCGGGCCATGCCACGACTTCGGCCCCCTCTGGCTGGCGCTGGAGGGATTTCTCCAGCGCCAGGTCGAACCAGAACCGGCTACCCAGCCCCTCCCTACTCTCGAAGGAGAGGTGCCCGCCCATCGCCTCCACCAGATGTCTGGTGATGGTCAACCCCAACCCGCTGCCGCCAAAGCGCCGACTGGTGGAGGCATCCGCCTGAGTGAAACTCTCGAATATTTCACCTTGCGCGCCGACGGGAATCCCCACACCGGTGTCGGCCACCTCGAAGCGCACACGGGTGTATC
>JAKABO010000035.1 GCA_021796835.1 Pseudomonadota bacterium
GGCCACGCTGTGCAGGATGAATTGGCGCAGTTCGGTGGCCAGGTAGGGGAGCGCGCGACGTTCGAGACGACGCAGGTCGGCGGGGGAATGGATCTGGTCGAGCGTGGGCGGGGTGAAATTGGGCATGACTGCTCAATGATGACGCGCGTTCATGAAGCGCGTCAAGTCTTCCAGACGACGGGTGGCCAGAGGCAGGCGGGCAAGGGTGAACAGCGCTTCCTGTTCCAGTTCCTTTGCCCGTTGGCGGGCAGGACCCAGGCCCAGGAGGGTGACGTAGGTGGCTTTCTGGTGGGCCTCGTCCTTGCCGGCCGTTTTTCCGAGGGTGGAGGTATCCATGGTGGCATCCAGGATATCGTCGACGATTTGAAACAGTAGCCCCACCCGATTGGCGAAGTGGGTCAGTTGTTGCAGATCGGCAGCTTCCAGGGGGGTGGGTCCGCAGTGTGCACCCATCAGGATGGCGGCACGGATCAGGGCGCCCGTCTTTTTGAGGTGCATGATCTCCAGTTCGGGCAGGGGAAGGGGGGTGGTCGTGCTCTCCAGGTCGATGGCCTGTCCCCCTGCCATGCCGCGCGAACCGCTGGCGACGGCCAGCAGATGAATCAGCGAGATCTGGCTGGCCTGGAAGCGGGGCTCCGACTCTTCCGACAACCATTGAAAGGCCAGGGACTGCAGCGCATCTCCGGCCAGCAAGGCGGTGGCTTCTCCAAACTGGATATGGCAGGTGGGTTTGCCCCGGCGCAGGACATCGTTGTCCAGGCAGGGCAGATCGTCGTGAATCAGGGAGTAGGTATGGATCAATTCCAGGCTGCCCGCCACGCACAGCAGGCGTGCGCGGGGCGCGCCGACCAGTTCCCCGGCGGCCAGAGCCAGCAGGGCGCGGATCCGTTTCCCCCCGCCCAGGGCGGCGTGGCGCATGGCCTCGTGCAAGCGGGTGGGGGCCACGTTGGGGGCGGGTAACTGCTGGTCCAGGAACTGTTCCATGGCCGCGCGCTGTTCCGTCATCCAGTCGGAAAAATCGGGAGATACGGTCATGAGATACGATAATCCTGCAATTTTTCTCCCTCCAGTACCTGAATGCGTTGTTCTGCCTCTGTCAGGCGGTTCTGGCAGTAGTTCAACAGAAAAGTGCCCCGCTGGTAAGTGGCCAGCGCTTCCTCCAGGGTCAGCGGATCGTTTTCCAGACGGTTCAATTGACCTTCCAGTTCCTTCAGGGCGCTTTCATAACTTTCTGGCGCGGCGGGTTCGGTCATGGTGGTGATCTCGAAGAAGGGGGCTTGCATCCCCCGAAACGCTTTATTCTAACTGATCAGTGCCCTTCCTGTGGGGTTTCAGGGTATAATCCCCCTTTTGTCCGTTAGGCCGCCAAGGCGATCCTGACATCATACAACCTGCATTCTTGCGCATTACTTAGAGAGGGTGTGGACATGAGTGGTTTGGGATCCATGTCGCAATTCTCCAGTGCCTTGCCTCATCTGCCATTGCGCTGGTACATCGACCCCACCTTTGAAACGGTGGAGCGGGAAGGTTTATTCCTGAAATCCCCCCAGTACGTGGGGCATGAACTCATGGTGGCCAGCGCAGGGGATTATTTTTCCCTGCCGTGGCGCGACCATGGGCAGGTTCTGGTCAACGATGGCCGTTCGGTGGCGCTGTTGTCCAATGTTTGCCGCCATCGTCAGGCCATCATGCTGCAGGGGCGCGGACATGCCCAGAACATCGTGTGTCCGCTTCATCGCTGGACCTATGATCTGAGCGGCCATCTGGCGGGTGCCCCCCATTTTGCCGATCGGCCCTGCCTGGATCTGGAACGTACCGAACTGCTGCGCTGGAACGGGCTGCTCTTTGAAGGGGGCGAATCGGTCCTGCAAGGGCTGGCACGGTGCCGGGCAGCGCGTGATCTGGATTTTTCCGGATACCAGATGGATTCGATCAAGACCTTTCATCATCATTTCAACTGGAAAACCTTCATCGAGGTTTATCTCGAGGATTACCACGTGGTGCCCTTTCACCCGGGATTGTCCGGTTTCGTGAATTGTGACGACCTGCGCTGGGAATTCGGGGAGGGGTACAGTGTGCAGACCGTGGGGGTGAAGGATCACCTGAGAAGACCCGGGTCGCCTGTTTATCAGCAGTGGCATGAAGTGGTCCGGCGCTACAGTGGTGATCGGGAACCGGCGAACGGGGCGATCTGGATGGTCATTTACCCCAACATCATGGTGGAATGGTATCCCCATGTGCTGGTGGTCAGCACGGTGTGGCCTGCGGGGCCGAACCAGTGTACCAATGTGGTGGAATTCTACTACCCGGAAGAAATCGTTCTGTTCGAGCGCGAGTTCGTGGAAGCCCAGCAGCAGGCATACTTTGAAACCGCCCGGGAAGATGACGAGATTTGCGAGCGCATGGACCGGGGCCGTCGTGCCCTGGCCGCACGTGGCCGGGAGGAAGGGGGGCCTTACCAGTCTCCCATGGAAGATGGCATGTTGCATTTCCACGAGTTCTTACATCGTCAGTTGGGATGATGCCTCTTGTGTCTTCGGGGTGGATTGGCTTATAATCAAAGACTTTTCGGTACGAGGGGTGTTCCCGCGTGCCACTCTGACAGGAACAGGTAAACATGGTTGTGATCCGTTTGTCCCGTGGCGGTGCGCGTAATCGTCCTTTCTACAATGTGGTCGTGGCTGATTCCCGTAATCGTCGCGATGGTCGTTTTATCGAGCGGCTGGGTTTTTATAACCCGCTGGGCGTTGCCGGGGCCGCCGATGCCCTGCGTCTCGACCTGGCGCGCGTGGCCTTCTGGCAGGAGCGTGGGGCCCAGGTTTCCGACGCGGTGGCAAAGTTGGTCAAACGTGTCGGAGCGCAAACTGTCGCTGCCTGATTGGGTGGTGATGGGGCGCATCGGCACCCCTTTCGGGGTCAAGGGCTGGGTGCGCGTCCATACCTACAGTGAAGCGCTGGACAGTTTGTCCCACTATGCCGAGTGGGGGTTGGGAAAAGAGGGGCAGTATCAGCGCTATGCGCTGGTGGACTGGCAGATACAGGGTGGGGGATTGGTGGCCGCTCTGGCGGGGGTGACGGACCGTACCCAGGCAGAGTTTCTGCGTGGCCTCGAAGTGGTCATCCCGCGCAGTGAATTGCCTACCCTGGAGCCGGGCGAGTTTTATTGGTCCGATCTGGTGGGGATGTCCGTGCGCAATGAGGCGGGTGAAGCGTTGGGAACGGTCGGGGAATTGCTCGAAACAGGCGCCCATCCGGTGTTGGTGGTGCGCGCGGGCGAGGTGGAACGGCTCATTCCCTTTGTTGCCCCCGTGCTGCAGGAAGTGCGTCTGGCCGAGGGCGTGATACGGGTGGATTGGGGGCTGGATTACTGATGACCTATGTCTTTGACGTGGTCACGCTGTTTCCGGAAATGTTTTCTGCGCTGACCCAGCATGGGGTGACCCGGCGTGCGTTGGAGCAGGGCATCTGGTCGTTCACGCCCTGGAACCCCCGCGCCTTCACCACGGACAACTATCATACGGTGGATGATCGTCCCTACGGCGGGGGGCCGGGGATGGTGATGTTGCCCGATCCTCTGCTGAAGGCCCTGAATGCCGCGCGTGCGCGGCAACGGGGAGTGGGGGTGGAACAGACCCATGTGGTGTATCTGTCGCCCCAGGGCAAGCCTCTGGATCATGGGCGCGTGATGGAATTGACCCGGCGGGAAGGACTGATCCTGCTGGCAGGGCGGTACGAGGGCATCGACCAGCGCGTCATCGACTGCGCGGTGGATGAGGAGATCTCCCTGGGAGATTATGTGTTGTCGGGAGGGGAATTGCCCGCCATGACCCTGATGGATGCGGTGATTCGGCAGTTGCCTGGAACCTTGGGCAACCAGGGGTCCGTGGGGGTGGAATCTTTCGTGCAGGGGTTGCTGGAAGCGCCGCACTATACCCGTCCGGAACTCTATGAAGGAATGGCAGTACCGCCGGTGCTGATGTCGGGCAATCATGCCCACATCCAGCGCTGGCGCAGGATGCAGTCGCTTGGGTGCACCTGGAAAAAACGCCCGGATATGTTGGCTCGCCAACCGCTTTCCGGGGATGATGAAAAACTCTTGAAAGAGTATCAAATGGCCTTCGAGGCCCAAGGAATCAACCCATGAATATCATCGAACAACTCGAACAGGAAGAAATGGCCCGCTTGAGCAAAACCATCCCGGATTTTGCGCCGGGCGACACCGTGGTGGTCAGCGTCGCCGTGGTGGAAGGCGAACGTAAACGGGTACAGGCCTTTGAAGGCGTGGTCATTGCCAAACGTAATCGCGGCCTGAACTCGGCGTTTACCGTGCGCAAGGTTTCTTCCGGCGAAGGCGTGGAACGGACCTTCCAGACCTGGTCCCCTTCGATTACGGGGATCGAGGTGAAGCGTCGTGGCGATGTGCGACGCGCCAAACTGTACTACCTGCGCGATCGCTCCGGCAAGTCGGCCCGCATTCGCGAGAAATTGCCCAACCGCATCAAAACAGCGGCCAAGCCTCTTTAAGGTTTCCTCCCCGGGAGGAGGGGCAGGGTGTCTGCGGTGGCAGAAGACTGGACGCAGGCTCTGGAGCGGTTTTGCGACTGTCTCTGGCTGGAAGAAGGGCTGGCCCGCAACACCCTGGACAGTTACCGGCGGGATCTGATCCTTCTGGCTAACTGGTTGGCGTCCCGATACGGCGCGGTTTCCCCCTATGCGGTGTCGGAACTCCAGTTGCAGGGGTGGCTCGCGTACCTTTTCCAGGAACGGAAATTTTCCAGTACCAGCGCTGCCCGAGCCCTGTCCAGCGTCAGGCGCTTCTACCAGTTTGCGGTACGCACGGAAGGGATGTCCGGAGACCCTTCGCTCCGTCTGGAGTCTCCGCGCATTCAGCGAGGGCTTCCGATCGGACTTTCTGAAGGAGAGGTGGAAAGCCTGCTGCAAGCGCCTCCCGTGGCGACCCCCCTGGGTCTGCGCGATCGCGCCATGCTCGAGGTGCTCTACGCCAGCGGTCTGCGCGTCAGCGAACTGGTGGACTTGCCCCTGGCTCATCTGGGGCTGGTCGAAGGGGTGGTTCGGGTGCAGGGCAAGGGCGGCAAGGAGCGCCTGGTTCCCCTGGGCGAACCGGCCAGGGAGTGGCTCGAACGCTATCTCGAGGAGGCGCGCCCTGTCTTGCTGGCGGGGCAGCCGCACCGTGCCCTGTTTGTGACCCACCGACGGGATTCCATGACGCGTCAGGCTTTCTGGTACCGCATCAAACAACATGCAGGCCGCGCGGGCATCACGACCCCGCTCTCCCCCCATACCCTTCGTCATGCTTTTGCGACTCATCTGGTGAACCATGGTGCAGATTTGCGGGTTGTCCAACTTCTGCTCGGTCATGCCGACATTTCCACCACCCAGATCTATACCCATGTGGCCCGCGAACGCTTGCGTCAATTACATGCCCGTCATCATCCCCGAGGATAATTCATGACTGCTGTCCAACTCATTCTGTTCCTTGTGACCTTGGGCGCCTACCTGATGGGGTCCCTATCCTTTGCCGTGGTGGTCAGTCGGGTCATGAAACTGCCCGATCCGCGCTCCTTTGGCTCCAAAAACCCTGGTGCCACCAACATGCTGCGGGGAGGCAGTCGTCTGGGGGCGGCCATCGTGCTCCTGGGAGACGCGTTCAAGGGATGGCTGGCGGTGTGGCTGGTGATGCGTGTCCTGGTCCCCCTGGGGACCCCGGAGGTGGCCGTGGCCCTGGGGGCGGTTGCCGTCTTCCTGGGGCACGGGTATCCCATCTTTTTCAGGTTCAAGGGAGGCAAGGGCGTGGCCACCGCCCTGGGTATCCTGTTGGCCCTGAATCCCCTGATGGGGCTATGTTCTCTGGTGGTCTGGCTGTCCGTCATGGCGGTGACCCGCATCTCTTCCCTGTCGGCCCTGTGTACTTCCCTGGCAACCCCCTTCTTCGGCCTGTTTTTTTTGCAGACCTGGTTGCTGCGGGGGACCGTCCTGCTCCTGGCCGTGATTTTGCTGGTGCATCATCACGCCAATATCCGCAAGCTCCTGTCGGGTCAGGAAACCATTTTTCGTCCGTAACGACCGGGAGGAGCGCAGACCCGGAGGAGCGGCCCTTCGACGGGCGTGACCGGAACTTTCACGAGAAATCATTCCGGCCGGAAGAGGGAAGAGCCTCGTTGTTTTGCTGCTCGATCAGGTGGAACAGGTCATCTGCCGACAGAGGATGGGACAACAGGAACCCCTGGACTTCGGTGCAATGGTGATCGGACAGGAAGGTGAGTTGTTGCGCATTTTCCACCCCCTCTGCCACGCTCTTCAAATCGAAACTTTGCGCCAGGGACAGGATGAGCCGGGTGTAGAGCGCATTGCCTTTGCTGTGACCAAGATCGGTCAGCAGGGAACGATCTACCTTGAGGGTGTCGATTTTGAGTTGGTGGAGGGTGTTGAGCGAGGAAACCCCCGAATCGAATCCGTTGATGGCGATGCGAATCCCCTGATTCTTGAGCGACTGGATCACCGCAAAATGACGACTGCGGTTTTCCGTGATGATGTGACGCGCCAGTTCGAACTCCAGCCAGCAGGGTTCCATGCCCGTCTGGCGCAGGACCCTTTCCACCATGACCAGGAAACCGTCATGGGTGAACTGCTTGTAGGTCAGGTTGATGGCCAGTTTGATGGGGGGTTGACCGCGTGCGCCCCAGGATTTCCATTCCTGACAGGCCGTGGTCAGGATCCATTCGCCCAGGGGGACGATCAATCCCGAATCCTCCAGGGAAGAAATGAAATCCGTCGCCTGTAACAGGCCGCGTTGTGGATGTTGCCAGCGGAGCAATGCTTCCACGCCGATGACCTTTCCAGAGGACAGGTCGAACTGGGGTTGGTAACTCAGGGAAAATTCCTGATGGTCCAGCGCCCGGAGGGTTTCTTCTTCGATTTTCCTGGCCTGGATGTCGGCGGCATCCAGATTCGGACTGAAAAAGCGAAACTGGTTCCTGCCGGCCTTTTTGGCCACGTACATGGCGGTGTCGGCCTTTTCCAGCAACTCGTCTGCGGACAGTTCGGCACGGTGAGAGGCGATGCCGATGCTGACGGACAATTGCACCTTTCCCAATTCCTGGAGTGAGACGGGCTGGGAAACAGCGTCCAGAATCTTTTTGGCAATGCTTTCGAGATCGCTGGACTGGTTGGTGTCGGTCAGGATGATGGCAAACTCATCGCCGCCCAGGCGGGCGACCGTATCCGTTTCGCGAATGGCCGTGACCAGTCGTTCGGCGGTGGTCCGAAGGAGCAGGTCGCCAGCGGCATGGCCCATGGAGTCATTGATCTGCTTGAAATGATCGATGTCGATGAACATGACCGTCACGCCGCTCTTCTGACGTTTTCCGTGCAGGATGGCCTGTTCCAGGCGGTCATTGAGAAAGAGGCGGTTGGGCAGGCCCGTGAGCGGGTCGTGGTGGGCCAGATAGTGGAGTCTTTCCTCGGACAACTTGATGTCCGAAATGTCGGAAAAAACGATGACGAACCGGGAGGATTCCCGATGGGAGCGAGACACCTCACTGGCGCTCATGTGCGCGGGAAAGATCTCTCCCGATTTGCGTCGTTGCCAGACTTCTCCCTGCCATGACCCCTGGGTGGTCAGTACGTGCCAGAGTGTGGAGAGTGTGTTTTCCTGCCGGTCAGACATGAGCGTCTGGACCGGGTGTCCGATGACTTCCTCGGCCTGGTAGCCCATGATGTTGGTAAAGGCCTGGTTGACATGGGTGACCAATAGTTCACTGTCCACCATGATGATCCCTTCCAGCATGCACTCGAAGACCTTCGAAACCACTTTCAGGCCGACTTCGGTCTTTTTTCGTTCGATTGCATAGTGGAGCGAACGGATCATGAGGTCCGCTTCCACGAATCCCTTGACGAGGTAATCCTGTGCTCCCAGGGAGGCCAGTCGGGAAGCCACGGATTTGTCGTTGAGGGCCGTCAGAATGACGATGGGAATGTCGGGCGCAACCTCATGGATGCGGTGGAAGGTTTCGACTCCCTGGCTGTCCGGGAGCGACAGATCCAGGAGGATGGCGTCAAAGGGAGAGGATAGGCGGGATTCCTCGATGACCGCCAGGGCCCCGCCCAGAGATTCACAATGAACCAGTTCGATGGGTGGACTCTCCCCCAGCAGCATCAGGTTGAATAACCTGACATCTCCGGGATTGTCTTCGACCAGAAGGAGTTTCATGATTCCGGCGAAATCTGGGGAAGTTTGACGATGGTCAGCCAGAAGGATTCGATGGACTGCACGACCTTGATGAATTGATCGAGATTGACCGGCTTGGTGACATAGCAGTTGACGTGCAGGTCATAGGATCGGAGGATGTCGGCCTCTGCTTCGGAGGAAGAAATGACGACGACGGGGATCCGTTTGAACTCCGGGGTGGATTTGATGGTGGCCAGTACTTCCCGTCCGTCGATTTTGGGCAGGTTGAGATCGAGCAGAATGACGTCGGGACGCGGTGCGTTTTCATAGGGCGGATCCTGGCGCAGGAAACGCAGGGCTTCCAGACCGTCAGGGACAACGTTCAGATTGTTGTAGAGCTTGCTTTCCGCAAGGGCCTCTTTCGTCAGTCGCACGTCCCCCGGGTTGTCCTCCACCAGCAGAAACTCGGCTGGTCGCCCCATCAGTCCGCTCATTTTGTGTGCTCCTTGATCAAGGTGAATTGAAACAGAGAACCGGAACCGTTCGGTGCCGGTTCGACCCATATCTTTCCGTGGTGGCGTTCCACGATTTTTTTGCAGAGTGCCAGGCCAATGCCCGTGCCGGGGTATTCCTGACGGCTGTGCAGTCGCTGGAAGATCGAGAAAACCTGTTGCGCGTACTCGGGGGCGATTCCGATGCCATTGTCCTGAACGGAAAACAACCATTCGTGTTCTTTTTCCTGGGCTTCGATGTGAATCCTGGGCGGCTCCTTACTGCGGAACTTGACGGCATTTCCGATCAAATTCTGGAATAACTGCACCAGTTGGGTCGTATCGCCAGGAACCTCGGAGAGGGGGCCATGGGTGACCTGGGCCTGAGAGTCCTCCAGGGTGCTTTTCAGATTGAAGAGGGCGCGATTCAGGATGAGCTGGATATCGACCGGCTTATGTTGGCTGCCCTGGGTCCCGATTCTGGAAAAGGTGAGCAGGTCATTGATCAGTTGCTGCATGCGTTCGGCGCCATCCACGGCATAGTGGATGAACTCGTCGGCATCTGCGTCGAGTTTTCCCTGATAGCGTCGCGCCAGCAACTGGGTGTAACTGGCGACCATGCGCAACGGCTCCTGCAGGTCATGGGAGGCAATATAGGCAAATTGTTCGAGATCCCGGTTGGAGCGGAACAATTCCTCTGTCCTGGCTGCAAGTTCGGCCTGGTTGCGTTTGGCTTCCGTGATGTCGGTAAACTCGATGACCCATTGCCGGTGGTCGGGGTGGGCGGCATCCATGCTCATGATCGTCACTTTGGCCGGGAAGGCATGGGCACCGACCCGGTTCAATTCCACTTCTCCCTGCCACTGTTCCTGTTCGAGCGCGTTGCCGCACAGGTCTGCAAAGGAGGGGGAGGCTGAAGGCAGGGCCATCAGTTCCGTAAAGGAAACTCCGATCAACAGGTCCGGGGGAATGCCGATCAGCCGCCCCGACATCTTGTTGGCATGCTGGATGATGCCGCTGGCGTCGGTGATGACCACCCCTTCGATATTGTCCTGGAAGACCTTGGACAGGAGGGTGAGCTGTTCGTGTTCGGCCCGAAAATAGGCCTCGGTGGTCAAACTGATGTCGAACAGGGCGATTTTGATGAGGGATACGGTTCGTTCCAGCGCATCGGCGGGATGCGCCTCATGAATGTAGTGGAGAATTCCTACGAGGTAGTGACAGAAGGCGCCGATGTACCACACGGGCTCCAGCCCGATCTCATGATGCCGCTGGCCCGTCAGGAAACGTTGCCGGAAGAACGACTCATCGTGGGGGCCCATGAACAGACTGTGAAAATAGTCCACCTGAACCTGTTGCAGCCGATCCGCCATTTTGGGGTCATTGAAATGGTCACGGGTTTCATCCCGTTGGGCGAGATGGGCATTGAGTGTCCGGGCAATTCCCTCCAGGACTTTTCCATCCTCCGGCAAGGAAGTCTGGAGCAGGAGAAAGTCGCTCTCTTTCAGCCCGATAAAAGATTTTCTCAAGGCCAGGTCGTCGGACTCGATGAGCGGGGACGGATGGTTGCTCAAGTTTTTTTCTCCGGGAGAATGAGTTTTTTCGTGGAGGCGGTCATTTGCGATCCGGGAAGTCCCAGATGAAATCCCTGGGCATAGTTGATGCCCATGTCCACCAGCGCCATGAGCACTTCACGGGTTTCCACGAACTCGGCGACTGTCAAAATGCCCAACTCCTGACACAGTTGATTGAGATTCTTGATCAGAATATAGTCGATTTTCGAATTGAGAATGTTTCTGACGAAGGCTCCATCGAGTTTGACGAAATCGAAACGAAGTTCCCGCAGGTAATGAAACGAGTTGTAACCACTGCCGAAATCATCCAGGGCGAAAGAGAATCCTTTATCCCGCAGGTTGGTCAGGAACTTGCGCATGTTGGTCATGTCGCCGATGGCGTCCCTTTCCAGGATTTCGAATACGACGAGATTGGGCGGGAGGGACAACTGGCGGCAGAGTTGTTCGGCGAAGCCGAGAATCCCCCGCCCCTGAATCTCCTGGGCAGAAAGATTCAGAAACAGGCGCGGGAGGGGAAGCCCCTTTTCCCTGAGCGCATGCAGGTCGGTAAAGGCATTTTCCAGGATGGCGCGATCCAGATCCCGGCCCAGTCCGTATTTTTCGATGGTTTCTATGAACATTCCGGCGGAAGTGGTATCCCCGTTGAGCTCCTTCATGCGTGCCAGGGTTTCGAAGGCCACGACCTCGCCGGTCCTGAGGTCGAACACGGGTTGATAATAGGGGACGATGCGATGGCTCTTCAAGGCCTGGCGCAACTTTTCGGCGTTGTCGCGGATGGTGCGTCCTGCCTGTAACTCCCCCGAGGAACGAATGGTACCGACCCCGTCTTTCCCCATTTGTTTGGCCCGGTACAGCCCCACATCGACTCCGGTCATCAGGTCGGCCACCTTGTCCCCATCCTCCGGGTAGGTAACGATGCCGATGGAGGTGGTGATGTGAAATTCCTTTCCGTCGGGGCTGAGGAAGCACAGTTCCCGCAGTCCGAGGCGCAGTTTCTCGGCCACGGCAATCCCGCCCTCCTTGT
Source organism: Pseudomonadota bacterium (assembly GCA_021796835.1). Taxonomy (GTDB): domain Bacteria; phylum Pseudomonadota; class Gammaproteobacteria; order Burkholderiales; family Ferrovaceae; genus Ferrovum. The sequence goes on from JAKABO010000035.1 coordinate 11,278, forward strand.
CCGTTTCGGTCAGGATGACGGCAAATTCATCTCCGCCGATGCGGGTGGCAATATCCCCCTTGCGCATGGAATGAACGATGGTCTCTGCCACCTGTTTCAGGACGCTGTCCCCGCAGGGATGTCCGTAGGTATCGTTGACATCCTTGAAGTCGTCCAGATCCAGCATCAGTACGCAAAAGTTATGGGCGTTCCGTTCGGATCGACCCTCTTCGTAACTGAGCAGTTCCTGGAAGTAACGGCGGTTATGCAGCCCGGTCAAGGGGTCATGGGTGGAATAATATTCGAGTTCCGACAAGGTGCGACTCAGGGTTTTGCTGGAGCCGACCACCATGACCATGATCGCCAGGGTGGAACGGATGACGCTGGCTTCCTGCGCCGACAGTTTTTTGGATGAGCCGAAGGCCAGACCCAGGACGCCGTCCAGTTTGGACATTTCCAGATCCGGGACGGGGACGGTGATCATTTCCACCCTGTGATCCAGATGCAGGTGAATGGATTCATGGGTGAGGATATGAAACTCCTCGATGTCCAGAGGGGCATCCTTGGGCAATTTGAGTTTTTCGATGACCTCCCCGACCAGTTGGGTTTTGGCCATCGCTTTGATTTCATCGGAATAATCGCCCAGATAGTACAGATAAAGCGACAATCCGGATTCTTCCACAAAAGCGATGAAGAAGAAGTTGAAGGGGAAGATGGTGTGAAAACCCGAGAGGATCTCCTGGACGAAGGCTTTCCACTGGGTCACCTTTTCATGGGAAAGCATGATGGTTTCGAGGATTCTGCTTTGTCGCTCCAGCAGGTCCTTTTCCACCAGGGAATTTTTGAAGCCTTCTACGGTGTGGTTGAATTCCAGTGCAATCTGTTGCAATAGGGCAATGTTTTGCAACCACTGGCGCTGGCGTTCCTTGAACAGGATGTCCATGGCCCGTTCCAGTCTGCCGTAGCGTGCACGACTGGACAACAGCCGCTCGGAAAGATACGACCGGTCTTCTTCCTTCAGGGTGAGTTTGCCCACCTGGGAGAGGGTCTGATCCAGATGTTCGGAGAGTTCCTGGTGAACGCTTTTGACCAGTTCGCTGATGTTGTTCGTGAAGAGCTGAGAGCGGACCTGACTTTCCAGAAGGGTGGCGATCCGTTCAACGACGTACAGCCGTGTCCTTTCCAGGTCGACGGGGGATTCTTCGGCAGGGGTTACCGGTGTTTTCATCAGGTCAGGCCGAGCGGAAGATTCCCGGCGCGGTCATCAGGTCGATGCCGCATTCCAGTTCCCTGAACCACGCCAGGAAGTCCTTGACCGACTGGTGGCGGTAAATGGGGCCATGTTGCGGGGCAATCATCCTGATATCCAGTTTGGAGACCATGTCCACCCAGAGTCGGGCGGCCCGATTGCCACACATGTAGCGCCGATGGAACCATTCGATATAGGGCAGGTGTTGGGAAAAATCGTCGACGAAGGGGTAATCCAGGTCGTCGGGCAGCATGGCGGCCCCGATGTCCCCGGAAAAAAGAATCTTGGAGACGGGATCGTAGACGTTGATCTGCCCTTCGGAATGAAGAAAATGTGCGGGAAGGAGTTGAAGATCAAAACCGGGGTCCAGGGTGCAGGTCATCCCGGCATCCGGGACGCCGATGAAACGTTCCATGGTCCTGATGCCATAGTGGGGCAGAAAACGTAACCAGATGCGGGAGACGTACACCGGCGCCTGGGTCAGTTCGAGCCAGGTGGAGATGCCGCCAACGATGTCCGGATCCTGATGGGAAAGCATGATGGCCTTCAGGTTGTCGGGAGAGGTGTGGCGCAGCAGTTCGGCCAGCACGCGCGGCATCACGCCGAACCCGCCGGGATCCAGCAGGACCGCCGAATCCCCTTCCATGACGAGGTACTGATTTGAACGAATCCCCCCCTCATCTCCCGGTTCGCTTTCATTCAAAAGGATGAATTTGTGAGTGCTGGAGTGATGCAGCGTAATGTTACGCATGAGTGGTTTCCCCCGGAGCACGCCGTTGATGGAGTTGTCGGCGCTTGCTTTTATATCCAAGGATGGTAGCATCGCCGTCCGAGGATGTATATAGATCGTTTTTGCTATTTTGTTGTAATAAAAACATGACGCTGGGTGTGTTTTCAGAGTCGTTCGAGGAGCCACTGACACAACCGGTCGCTGGCTTCCTGGCGTTTGTCGGGGGCGTTGGGGGTGGTGAGGGCATCCAGGTGCTCGATCCCGATCCTGTTTTCCAGCGGATGATGGAACAGGAAACTTCTGAGGGGGCAGGTTTCCGGGGGCCGGATGGGAAAGTGAGGCGTCGTGGGATCAAACCGCAGGTAGCGCCAATAGTAGGCCAGGGCGCCCAGATAAGACCGGAGCGTACTTTGAGTGGCGAGGTTGAACTCGATGGGGCATGTCCAGGATTTCAGGGCCTTGATCGGCATCGGTCTGGCGAGGGCATATCCCTGGCCGAACCGTCCGCCCAGAAGGGTGACGACCTCGATGATGTCTGCATTTTCCAGACCTTCGACGATCACGGTGCGTTCAAAATCCTGACCAATCTGGATCATGGTTCGAATCAGTTTCAGGGTCTTGATCGGATCGGAAGAGATGCTTTTCAGGATGGATCTGTCGATCTTGATGATATCGAAGGGAAAGTCCGAGAACCGCTGAAGGCTGCTGTAACCCGAACCCAGGTCGTCGATGGCCAGTTGGACCCCCAGTCGGGTCAAACGTTTCATGGCCCGATCCACTTCGTGGATGTCGAACTCCTGATCCTCCAATAACTCCAGGGTCAATTGCTGGGGCAATACTGCATGCTTGCGCAGATTCTCGTCGATCCACAGGGCACACTCGGGGTGGAGAAGGGTGCTGGGCGGAAGGTTCAGCGCGATATGCACCTCCTGACCATTCTCCCTGTTGGCCTGAATCAGTTCGAGACATTGTTCCAGACCCCGAAGAAAAAGGGTAGTCAGGTCACTGGCGCGCAAGGCGGGGATGAATTCATCGGGCGGGATGACTTTCCCTTCGGGATCCACCAGGCGGGCCAATGCTTCGATCTTGATCAGATGTCCCGTGTGGAGGTCGATGACCGGCTGAACGAACATTTTCAGTCCGTTCGAATGCAACAGTTTTCGATAAAAAGAGGAATTGGGGGTGTCGAGAGACCGGTTTACCGTGTGGTAGGTCACGGAAATCTGGTGCCAGCGGTTTTGCAACGAGGTGACGAAGGTCTGGATCCAGTCGGCTGCAAACTGATGGGGGTAGCCGCCCATCAGGACAAGAACGGATTCGATGTCCTGGGCGCCACGGATCGGGAGGGCCACTGCACTACGCACCCCAAGCGGACAGAGGAGATGTTGCCAGACCTGGGTTCTCGGATCCTGAACATAGGCATTGCTGGTTTGCACCTGACCCGTGTGCCAGGCGCAGGCAATCAGTCCCTGGCCCGCCGGGACACGGGCATCCAGAAGGGGTTGCGTGCCCGGGGTG
>JAKABO010000064.1 GCA_021796835.1 Pseudomonadota bacterium
AGAATCGCTCCTCCCTGGAAGAGTCGATGAAACAAGCATTACCTCTGCAACAGTTTGAAATTCATTATCAGCCACAGGTCAATGACGCAGGCACGATTGTTGGTGCCGAAGTACTGCTACGTTGGCAGCACCCCGTCCATGGAACGATCCTTCCTGCCGATTTCATTCCCATCGCTGAAGAAACCGGTCTGATTGTCGATATCGGTCTGCACGCACTGAAATCCGCCTGCCAGCAACTGAAAACATGGGAGAAGGATCCGGGGAAAAATCATTTGCATCTCGCTGTAAACATCAGTGCCCGCCAATTTCAGCAGGCAGATTTCGTTGAACAGATCACCGGGGTATTCAAGTCGGCCGAGATCAATCCAGCACGCATGACGCTGGAAATCACCGAAAGCATGGTGTTGGGCAATGTCCATGAGACAATCAATAAAATGCATGCACTCAAGGAGAAAGGCGTTAAATTCGCGATGGATGACTTTGGCACGGGACATTCATCTTTATCCAGCCTCAAAAGGTTACCCCTTGACCAGATTAAAATAGATCAGAGTTTTGTTCACGATATCTCCGAAAATGACGATGCGGCAGTCATCATACAAACCATCATCGCCATGGGAAATAACCTCGGCATGGAAGTGATCGCAGAAGGGGTAGAAACGGCCGAACAAAAGGATTTTCTCATCCAGCATCACTGTGTCAATTTTCAGGGATATTTCTTCGGCGACCCGATGCCCTTGGACGAGTTTGAGCGGGTGATCGCGATCACCCTGCCCCCCATTCGCAACGGGTCGATTGACGCAGTTTCCTCCCCGAATTGCATGCCTGACGCGATTATTTCACTGCCGTAATGACATAGGCACCCCGTTGTCGGACAAAGTCAAAATGGATGGACTGCCCTGCTTTGAAGGAGCCTAGCCACGCAGGATTCTTGACCGAAAAATCCATGGTCATGGCAGACCAACCCAAACTCGGGATCGGTTCATGAGATATGGTCATGATTCCTTTGGTGCGATCTATTTGGCGAATCACCCCTTTCACCCCTTTGGCCGCTTCCATCGGCTGTTCGGAACCGGACGTCATGTGATCCATCCCTCCCGACATATCCATGTTCATGTCATCCGCCCATGAGGGAGAGGTTGTTTGCAGTGCCATGAATCCCGTAAATAGAATCAGTGAACAGCGTTTCATGCGTTTTCTCCTTTGAAAGTTGATTGTTGCCACCAGTAGTACAAGGTTGGAATCACCAGAAGGGACAATAGGGGTGCGGTGGTCATCCCCCCCACCAGGGGAGCCGCCACTCGCTTCATGACATCCGCCCCAACGCCTTCTCCCAGCAGTACAGGCATAAGACCGCTGACAATCACGAAGACTGTCATGGTTTTGGGTCTCAACCGTTGAATGGCTCCCTGCGTGACCGCCGCACGCAGATCGCTCAAATGAATCATTTCCCCCGCCTCTCGTTTGGCCAAGACGGCTCGATCGAGATAAAGGATCATGACCACACCAAATTCGGCGGCTACCCCCGCCAATGCGATAAACCCAATGGCTACGGCCACAGAGAATGCATAACCCAATGCATAGACCAACCAGACGCCCCCCACCAGAGAAAATGGCAAACAAAGCATCACCAGGACCACCTTTGGCCAGCGCCCGAATATCTGATAGAGCAACAAGGCGATCAAGCCCAGTGTCAAGGGCAGAATCAATGCCAAGCGCTGTTTGGCATGTTGAAGATTCTCGTATTGACCCACCCATTTCAGGGCATAACCGGGCGGCATACGCAGGGATTTGGCAATGCGCTGATTGGCGTCCTGAACGAAGCGACCCATGTCATTGCCCCTCAGCGTGATATAGACATAGCCCGCCAGACGCGCATTCTCGCTTCTGATTTCGGCAGGGCCATCCATCAGTTGCAAGTGCGCCAGTTCACGCAGAGGAACTTGCTGCCCTTGGGGCAGGGTTATCCGGCTATCCGACAGTGCCTCCAGGGATTGTCGCAAATCCCGGGGATAACGCAGATTGATGGAAAATCGTTCGCGTCCCGAAACGACCGTATCCACATTTGCCCCCCCCACGGCACCCTGAACAAAATCCGTGAGGTCAGAGATGGTCACGCCATAACGTGCCGCTTGCTGACGATTTACCTGGATATCCAGATAATGTCCGCCTGCAACGCGCTCGGCAAAGACGCTCCGCGCGCCATTCACAGACTTCAGAAGAACCTCGAGCCGTTCCGTCAAATCGGCGATTCCCCTGGAATCAGGCCCCGTAACCCGAATCCCCAGGGGGGTGCGAATCCCGGTAGATACCATGTCGATCCGGGTTCGTATAGGATACCCCCAAGCATTACTCAAACCGGGCAATTTCACTTCACGATCCAGTTTGGCAATCAAATCTTCCACACGTTCTCCGGCAGGCCATTCACTCTGCGGTTTGAGGGTAATGGTGGTTTCGAACATGGATAAGGGAGCCGGATCCGTAGCAGTGTCCGCGCGCCCCGCCTTGCCAAAGACCTGGGCCACTTCCGGAAGCCGACGGATGAGTCGATCGGTCACTTGAAGCAGGTTGACGGCTTCATCCACCGATAGCCCCGGAAGGGTCGTCGGCATATAAAGCACATCGCCTTC
>JAKABO010000036.1 GCA_021796835.1 Pseudomonadota bacterium
CCTGGTGAGTTATGGCTGCTTTATGGGTTTTTCCGCAGCGCTTTTCTGTTCCGGGATCTATATGACCTGGCCAAACCGGGCAACCCTCTGGGCACTGTTCGGATTTTCCGGGTTCTGGCTCAATCTGAACTTCGGGCAGAACGGCTTTTTGACGGCGGGATTGGTAGCCTGGGGTTTGTACTGGCTGGAAAAAAAACCAGTCCTGGCCGGGATTGCGATTGGATTGTTGAGTTTCAAACCGCAACTGGGGATCCTGTTCCCCCTGGCGCTGGTGGCGGGGCGGGAATGGCGCTGCCTCTTCAGTGCGCTGGCGACGGTGTTTTTTCTGGTGCTGAGCAGCCTTCTGGTGTATGGCGCGGGGGCCTGGATGGACTGGGCTCACGCGCTGATTCGAGCCCAGCAGGAATTGGGACAGTATGGGTTGGAACAGTTACTCAAAGTTACCTCTTATTATTCCTGGGTTCGACAATGGGGTGGAAGCCAAACCTGGGCGGAAATGGTTCAAGGGGGGGTTACGGCAGGGGTTGCAGGGTGTCTCTGGACAGTTTGGCGTCGTCCGGTGCCCCGTTCCTCAAAGTATGCCTTGCTGATTTTGGGAGCGCTGATGGCCAGTCCCTACGTGCTAGAATATGACCTGACCTGGCTGGCGGTCTGGGGCGTCTGGTGGGGGCGAGGACTGGTTGAGAAAAATCATCGCTGGGACAGGGGCCTGCTGGTGCTGTTGTGGACGGTGCCTGCATTGACCCATGAAATGGTACGCTGGAACTGGACGTTGCCCATTGCCCAATTCTCCTTGATGACTGCTTTCTGGTGGACATGGCGCGGCACCAGGAAAACCCCATCTTTCATCAATGACTAAGACCTACCTACGCCTCGATCCGTCACAGGTCACCAGATTGGGAGCCATTGGCGTGGGGATTTACGGGGCGATTGCCCTGTTTTTTGTGGGGTTTTCCTCCACGGTCTCCAAAAATGGATTTTTAATGGTTTCCGATCTGTCGGTTTACTGGGCGGCTGCCGTGCTGGCGTTGCAGGGCAGAGCTGGCTCAGCCTATCAGGAACCGATCCTCCATGCCACGTTGGTGCATTTTGTTCCCACCGTCAAAGGGCATTTCGGGTGGTTTTACCCTCCGGCCTATTATCTGTTGATTCTACCTCTGGGTTTTTTTCCCCATTATTTCCCCGCCTTCCTTGCGTGGATCTTGCCCACCCTGGGCGCCTGGGTCAAGGTCTTGAGACGCTATTCGATCCGACCGTCCACCTTCTGGTTCCTGGGTTCCTTTGGCGGGGTATGGCTGAATTTTCTGCATGGGCAAAATGGGTTTTTGACGGCGGCCTTATGTGGGGCCGCCCTCTGGTCCATGCGAAAAAACTCTGGCTGGACAGGGGCTTGGGTCGGTTTGCTGGCCATGAAACCCCAACTGGGGCTGGTTTTCCCCTTTGTCCTGTTATTGAATCGGGCTTGGCGCGATCTGGCGATGGCCGCGCTCGTGGTGTTGCTCAGCAACGGGATCGCGGTTGCCATTCTGGGGGGCTCAGTCTTCTGGGGGTGGTGGCAGGGGATGGACTTGGCCCGGCACCTGATGGAACAGGATGGACTGGGCAGTCACTACTGGTTCAATATGCCCACCGTGTACGCACAGTTACGCTTGTTCGGGGTGTCCTCGCCTACGGCCTACGGCATTCACTGGGCGTTGGCCGCCGTCAGTTGGGGCTGGCTGGCACTGATGTGGAAACGGACGGTGGACTGGCGGTGGCGTGGAGCAGCCTTGATTCTCGTCAGTTTGATGACCAGTCCCTATCTGATGGACTACGACCTCATCTGGCTGGGCTATGTGCTGGTCATCCTGTTGGAAAACGGCCAAACCGAGGGGTGGTACCCAGGGGAACGCTGGATGGTCCTGGTAATTTGGGCTCTTCCTGTAGCCGGGCGTCTGCTGGTTGAGGTGACGCACGTGCAGATTGCCCCCCTCGTCCTGTGGCTGGCCATGGGCATGATCTGGCGGCGCGTTACCCGTCTTGAGGGGAGGAATTTTGCGATTTCCCTTCGGTAAATTTCGATGGCCGTTGTTACTGGCTTCCGTATTGGGCGTGTACTGGGTGAGCGTCAGTTATCCACCGCTTTTTGACTTTACCGTATTCTGGACTGCATCGAGAATGGCTGAGTCGGGGCAGGCCCTTCAGGCTTACGATCTGGATTTCCTGCAACAGGCTGTTCGGCAGTTGAGACCCCAATCTCAGTGGCCTTTTGGCTGGTATTATCCGCCCACTTTTTATTTGATGGTTTACCCCTTGGGGCGGCTCTCTTTGGGCTCGTCCTATCTGTTTTTTTGTTTGATCTCTCTGCTGGGTCTGGGAGGAGTGCTTTATCGTTTGCTGAAGTGGGAAGGTGTCCTGTGGGGGGTATTGTCGTCCGCGACCCTGCTGAATTTTTTTACCGGACAAAATGGGCTGCTCACCGCAGCCCTGGCGGCGACTGCCTTATGGAATCTGGAAAAACGGCCTATCCTTGCTGGGGTATTGATCGGAGTACTTTCGATCAAACCCCAATTGGGGATTCTATTTCCCATTGCCTTGATCGCCGGAGGGTATTGGCGAACCCTATGGGTGGCCGGGGTCAGCGCACTTCTCTTTATGGGCGGTGCAGTGGCTGTGCTTGGGATCGATACTTTTTGGGCATGGTTGCAGGTGATTCCTTTGTCCAGACTGAGTTTCGAAGATCGTTACACGGCTTGGATATTGATGCCCACTCTGTTTTCCCTAGGGCGCCAATTGGGTTTTTCAGTCGTTCAGGCTTATGCTGGACAGGTATTGGGCACCTTGTTGGCTATTTGGGCTGTTTGGAAGGGATGGCGTAATCAACATGCATCGGCCCCCCCCCTCAGATATGCACTGCTCATGGTGGCGAGCATTCTCGCCACTCCCTATGCCTACTACTATGATTTGACCTGGATGACGGTTTCTCTGGTCTGGTTGGTCAGTGCCATCCGGCCTGAGGCGTGGCAACCCTGGGAAAAAGTCCTGTTGGGGTTGGTCTGGATCTCACCGTTGTTGATTGGTCTTCATTTCGCGGTCCCGGTGCCCCTGCCCCAGATTGCCCCTTTGTTATTTATGGGGATGCTGCTGCTCATCCTGAGGCGTATCCGCATGACAAACAGACCAATGTGCGGTTGGGGTAATCCTGCTTTGCTTCATGAAAATGGATGGAGAAATGGATCGAAATGAGCATCGGTTGACTCGGGGACGCGTCAGGCTCTATTTCTTTAATTCCGCTCATTTTACCAAGGATTCATCGTTACGCCTTTGCCAAACGATCCACAGGAGTCCGATACTGGCCAACGGGCCGATTTGCAGATGAAGGACCTTTGAGGTCAGCAGGATGAGAATGGGGCAAGCCCATGCAAAAACCAATATCTCCCGTTCCCAACGGTTCCATCCATGATCCAAACCTCTTTTGGTCAGCCACGCGATTGGGAATGCTAACCACACTTGGTCGTAATCAAAAACGTACGGGCTAACCAAAAGAGAACCGGACATGAGAGCCGCGTACCGAAGATCAGCCGGTGCGGACGACCGCCAAATGTTCCACACCATAATCCCGGTCCCCAATGCGAAAACTGCCTGCACTCCATACGCCATCGGCAGAGATATTCCCAATTGGGCCAGGAAGGCGAACACGGTGGGCATGTTTCCCCATACTCCCTGATTTTCCAATATAAACGAACGGGTCACTGACACACTCCGCAAAAAATTGGATATCAGCCCAACACCCAACATCTGGGCCGCAAGCCAAGTGCCAACAATGGCTGTAATCGTAGCCGTCAGCAGTGTTTTCCAGGCTCGACAAGCCAGCAAAGCCACGGGGAACAAAATGCCCAACTGGGGCTTTAACGTCAGAAGTCCAATCAACAGACCCGCCAAAATTGGCCGTTGTCTATGTAACGCTAACAAACCTGCGCCCGCCAAAAATGCTGTCAAAAAGCCGTTTTGCCCCAAGAACAAATTAAACCAAACTGCCGGTGAAGAAAGTAATACTCGGAGCATCCACTTTCCGGGAAAAACCATCCATAAGACACGTACAAACCCTCCCATCGTACTGGCCATAAACAGGGTGTAAGCCCAGATATAGGGAAGCCATCCAAGCGGGGTGATGACGAGATAGAACAACGGGGGGTAACTCCAGGCCTGCCATTTCTTTTCGTCCGGGCATACAAGAAGCACCTGTTGATGTAACTTCAAAAGGTCATACATATCTTGAGCGTGTCCACCCAAAGTGTTTTTTGCGACCACCCAAAAAACCACGAGGTCAATGTATGGCGTGTGCCCTGCCAAAATCCTGGGGACAGACCGTCCCACAAAGAACAGATAGGTAAATAAAACAGCCACTGCGATTAAAGTGGTGTAACTTTTAAGTCGGGTTGGCGTCAACCAGTGACAACGGGCCGTTGGGAGCGGCATGGATATTACATCGGTTGGTGGACCTTCATTTTGTGATCCCGTTGTCACTGTTCCAGATCTCTCGCCAGTTTTTGAAGTGGGTTGAAGTTGATCATTCTGAGGCGTATCCATCGAGACTGAAAGTAATCAGTTACCTTCTGGTTATCCTTAATGTTTCACCGACTGGATACTTTCTCGGGAACATGTCGCTCTTCGACCTTTTTGTCCTGAAGTAAGTCACCGGTTTTTTCATGGAGAAAGTTTCCTTCCTGATACTCCGCATCCTGGTTGACTTGCCAAACATCGAACAATTGTTTTTCGGCCATGATATTTTTGACTGTCAGCATCGCAGTCATCATGGCATGATCCTGATTGTTATATTTATGCATGCCATTACGACCCACCAAATGCAGGGAAGGATGAACCGCCTCCAAATGCTTTCGGATGAGGTTCACACGCGATTCGTAGCCTTCGTCATAAATCGGATAAGCCTTGGGTTGACGAACGACTGTTCCATCCACGATCTCATCAGGCAACGCCAGCCCCAACTGAATCAACTCACGGGCAGCCAAATCAACGAGTTCCGCATCAGTCGCCGTCCATAACCCATCCCCCTCGAAGCAGAAATACTCCATTCCATAACAGTTGAGTGCCGGATCTGGCACCATGTCTGGAGACCAGGATTTGAAATTTTGAATTCGTCCCACCTTGACTCCGGGATCATGGATGTAGATCCAGTTATCGTCAAACCGATGGCGCTCACGCACGATCAATGCCACCACCAGAAAATCACGGTAACTCAGACTATTTGTGCACTGTAGAATGGTTTCCGGCAGCGCTGGTTGAACAATTAACCCGAGAGAACGCAGAGGCATGCTGCTGATCACATGATCACACTGGAACTTCCGCTCCTGACCTTCACCATCGCGGCTGGTCACCTCCCAGCCCATACCCGGTCCGCAATCTTTCAATTCCACCACACGCTGCCCCAGGAGTACTTCTCCTCCCTTCTGTCGGATGCGGTCTGCTGCTGCGGCCCACAACATTCCGGGACCTCGGCGAGGATAGCGAAACTGGGTGACCAGGGTCTTGATGGTGCCCTGTCGTTCTCCCATGGTCATGGCTTGGGGTCGCAGCGCATGCCAGATCGCTTTGAACAGGGACAATCCCTTGATTCGTTGGGCTGCCCAGTCCGCAGAGATCTCCGTGCATTTCATCCCCCATACTTTCTCGGTATAGGTTTTGAAAAAAATCTCGAACAGCCGGCGCCCGAAATGACGGGTTACCCACTCTTCAAAGTTCATGGGCTTCTTTGTGGGCCGCAAGCATGCGCTCAGATAGGACAGAATACAACGCAATGCCTCGGCAATTCCCAGTTTCCCGAGCGCATCAAAAGCCCTGAGTGGATAATCAAACAATTTACCGCGATATAAAATGCGCGATTTGCGGGGACGCAACAAAAAATCTTCTCCCAACAACTCGTCCCATAAGCATTCGATCTCCATGGATTTGGAGAAGAATCGATGACCGCCGATATCGAAGCAGAATCCTTTGTAAAGTACGGTGCGTGATATGCCTCCGACATAGGATTCATCCTGCTCCAGGACCGTGACCCTTGCCCCCTGGCAGTCACGGGTGAGCAAATAACCGGCGGTTAACCCTGCAGGACCTGCGCCAATACATACTACAGAAACTTTTTTCAATAATGCCATGTAGTCATCAAACCTTGGAAATACTGGCTAACATTTCAGTACGGTCACAGAACCGGGCTTCAATAATTTGCGAAAATCCTTATCAAACGTCACCAGATGCAAGCGATTGCTTGATGCGGCGGCAGCAATCCACGCATCCGGAATTGAATTTCCCGTCAGGCGGTGAAAGGTGCATAGCCGTTCAAATTCGGCCCACTCATTACCCAGTGATGGCATCACAACACCAGGCGAATTCAGCACGGCGCGCAAAAAATTCAACGCTTCATGGATCGGAGTCGGGGTAACGAATACTTTCGGGTGAGTCACCAGACGCAAAAATCCAGAAGCCACCATGGGCAGGATGGCCAATGATCTTCCGCTGCTGTGGGCAATCGCCTCCTCAAGCCAGTCCAGCGCTTGCTTATGGTGTGGGTGATCCTGGCGGGAAGCTGCCACAAGAATATTGACATCCGGCATCATCGAACAGCATCTGCCTCATCAATCGCATCCAGCAGAGCACGCTGACTCAAAGTATTTTTGATGGTTGGCTGTAGTCCGCCCTGTCCGGCGTAAACTGGCAAAGCGCACCGTGCCCTGTCGGACGTAACTGCCTGTGCCGCCTGCAAGCGCAACGACAGGCCTTCCTCGATCAGGCGGGTCAAACTGGTGCGATTTCCGGCGGCGAACTGTTTGGCCTGTATCAGCAAACCATCGTCAATATCCAGTGTCGTTCTCATTCCTTTGCTCCTGATGCAGATTTCTGTATACTATAATATCCTGCGCAAATGATTGACGTCAATGCTAAGGAAACACTGTTTTATTTCACCAACTCAATCCCCTACACGCCAAAACCTGAGAAAATAGCGGATCAGTCAAGCCATCCGTCACTTTGTCGACATTGACCTCAATCGAGAAACCGCTTCCCGGCTGGTATCCCAGTTGCAATGGATTGGATGGCAACTACGCACCGAAACCAGAAAGTTTCTGTTCCTCATGGCATCGTCGCCAGATCAGAAATAGCAAGGCCATCAGTGTCAGAGGGGCAAAGGGGATATTCAAATGACGGGAAACAAGATAAAAACAAAAAGGGAGAAACCAAGTGGCCACCAATCCCCAGAGTTCACCGGGAAGCCAGCCCCTCGTCATGCCTCGAGCGGTCATCCAAGCCAAGGGAAAGGCCAACCAAGCAAAATCATAGAACCCCACATAGGGCAGAATCAGGAAACCGGTCACCATGATCGCTGCTCCACCCAAAGCCCATGAAGAAGTCATGAGCAAAATGGATCGGAGTGTCATCAATGCCACGATACCCACCCCTCCTTGAACCAGACCCGATACCACGGCTGACGCCCCAGACAAACGCATAAAAGCAAATGTAGTGGGAACAAACCGAAGCAGAACGGGATTATCCTTGATGACCGATGCATTGAGTTTTAAACTGGACATCCAGTGAATCATTGCCGAATCTCCGAAAAGCAATGCCCCTCCCATCAACCCTGCTCCTGTCAATAACGCGATCCCCAGTGTCTGCAATTCTCGACGTACCCACAGGGCAAAGAATACTGCCACCAGTAACTGGGGTTTGATGACAAGCAATCCCATCCAGACCCCTGCCATTTTTTTCTGGTTATTTTCCATGGACAGTAGCGCGGTAGCAGCCAGAGTTGCCGTCAAAAATGCATTCTGGCCCTGGATCAGAGTGAGCCAAACCGCAGGATAAGCCAATAGTGGCCAGAATAGATCCTTCCAGGGCAGGATATGTCGCAATGTCCGCGCGTATGTTACGAATGTCATTGTGACGAACAGCCCATAGGCAACCCTTACCGGGAAGAAAACCAAGGGGAAGATCAGGAGATAAAAAGCCGGCGGATAAACATTGAAATTGATTCTGTCGTTATCCACGGGATGGATGGTATGCAGATAAACCGCATAGATCTCGTCTGGTATATAGGAAAGATCCAAATGACCCGCAACAGCCATTTTTAAAGAAATCCAGAACGTCATAAAATCGGGACGCCATGAATGCCCTCCTGGAAACAGGAGGCTATAGTGAACGCACACATCGTAGACCGATGCCAGGTCAAGTACCAGAACGACCACGGAAAATGCCCGAATCCACTCTCGCATCGTCCACCGCTGATGGCCTGCTTCCATCACTTTCTTCTTGAGGTTATTCTCTATCACCACGACTCCATCGTTTATGGTGTGGGTGATCCTGACGGGAAGTCGTCACAAGAATATTGACATCCGGCGTCATCGAACAGCATCCACCTCATCAATCTCTTGGTTAGTCCCTATCTTTTTGATTACGAACTGGTCTGGTTGGTCCTCCCGATTGCTTGGCTCAACCGAAAGTTTCATCCCGACCATTCTCATCACAGCAAGGATTGTCTTGAGCGTTGGGTTGCCTTTGGGAGATAAGGCGCGATAAAGGAATTCCCGGTTTATTGTAGTTTAAAAGCAATCCGTGAACAATGAGACAACTTCACGCGTCGAATACATGGCGCTGCGCGTGATGGTGTACGCGGGGTTGCTGTATCAGGACTGCCGGTTGGAAAACAGGCAGAGCGGTGTCAGTGCGTGCCGAAGATCGGAACGCCTGCGGTGGTGGCGGCCTTCACCAGATCCGCATCAAGCGTTGCCAGCGGCAGGCCGGTGCGCAGTGCCAGTTCCAGATAGGCGGCATCGTAGGTCGACAGTTTATAGCGCCGAGCGAGGTTCAAGGTGTCGCCCAAGGCGTGTGCCGCCGTTGCCTGATCGGTGACGAGGTTGAGCCGCCCAAAGAGGGCAATGAAGCGTTGCGAGTCCGCCTCGGTCACGACCCCCTTGGACTCGATCTTTGCGATAACATTGGCGACTTCAAGTGCCAACAGCAACGGCACAACGGCTTGAGATTCCTTGAGTGCCTTCAGGGTCGCGCTGGCATAATCCACGCCTGCCGGATTGCTTTCTGGCACTAACCAAAGCAGCGCAACAGAAGCATCCAGAACAAAATTCATGCCCGGCCTTCGTTGATAAGTCCCTTGAGATCGATACCGCCCACAGGCTTGCGAGTTTGCATGTAGGACAGTATTTCATCGACGGCCGCCATGGCCTCTGAGTGTTTGTTGCTTTCCGTTGGCACAAGATCGGCCACGGCCTCGCCCCGCAGGGTGATGGTGTAACGATTGCCAGCCTGGATACCGCGCAGCAACTCTGGCAACTTCGTCTTGGCTTCGTAGGATCCAACTTCGATGTTCACGACCTGCTCCTTTTTGACTTTTATAGACTAGTGTATAGACCAGCCGTTAAAAGTCAAGTGCCAGCCAGTCGATTCGGGAGTCTTCCCGTGTTCTCGTCGTTAAACATGGGCTAAGGCGGGTTGACCGTAACGATGATGAGGCGTGAGTGAACTGATGGTGTCAGTTTGAGTTATACCCTATCCTGATGTCAGATGCCGTGTGCAAATAACGTCAGAATAGAGTAGAATTTGAATTTTATTGACACATCTTGAAGAAAGTCTTTTATAGAGTCTTTTTTGACTTTTCTGGAAATTTGAGCAATGAGCGAAATAATCATTTATGAACCGGCAGATGGCGGACACGTTACCGTTCGGCTTGAAGGCGAAAGTCTTTGGCTGACCCAGGAACAAATTGCCGACCTATTCGAGAGAGAACGGTCGGTGATTACCAAACATTTGCGCAACATCTTTCAGGATGGTGAGCTGGTTGAAGAAAGCAATGTGCAAAATTTGCACATTGCCGGTTCGGACAAACCAGTCAAATTCTACAACCTCGATGCCATCATCTCTGTTGGCTATCGTGTCAATTCCAAACGTGGCACACAGTTTCGCCAATGGGCAACAGGTATTCTACATGATCATTTGATACAGGGCTGGACGCTGGATCGCGCCCGATTCGAGCACAACGCCACCGAGTTGGAAGCGGCGCTGGCGCTGGTCAGGAAGACCGCACAATCACCCGATCTGATTGCCGATACCGGTCGAGGATTGGTCGAGATCATCAGCCGCTATACCCAAACCTTCTTGCTGTTGCAACGATATGACGAAGGATTATTGACCGACCCCAACGGGACGGCGGGCGGTGTGATGCCGTCCCTTGGAGAGGTAAGGCAGTCCATCACCGGCTTGAAAGCCGATCTTATGTTCCGTGGCGAGGCCAGTGATCTTTTTGGGCTTGAACGCGGCGATGCGCTCGCAGCACTTCTGGGCAACCTCGATCAATCCGTATTCGGTGAGCCAGCCTATCCGACCATTGAACGCAAGGCGGCACATCTACTGGTGGCCGAATCGGTACCGGCACAAAAGGAAACGATGATCCGCTTGATTGAAAACATGCTGGTTGGTGTGCGGTAAGTAGGCATGAACGGACAGCGTATTGGATACATCCGGGTCAGCACCTTCGACCAGAACCCGGAATGGCAACTGGAGAGCGTCAAGGTTGACCGCGCTTTTACCGACAAGGCATCGGGCAAGGATGTCAAGCGTCCGCAATTGGAAGCGCTGATGAGTTTCGCCCGCGCCGGCGACACCGTAGTGGTGCATAGCATGGATCGCCTGGCACGGAATCTTGATGATTTGCGCCGTATCGTGCAAACCTTGACGCAACGCGGTGTGCATATCGAATTCGTCAAGGAACATCTCTGTTTTACCGGCGAAGACTCGCCGATGGCGAATTTAATGCTGTCGGTCATGGGCGCGTTTGCCGAGTTCGAGCGATCCCTGATTCGGGAACGCCAGCGCGAAGGCATCGCTTTGGCAAAACAACGTGGTGCCTATCGTGGACGCAAGAAATCGCTCTCCGATCAGGAAATTTCCGGACTGCGACAGCGGGCCGCTGCCGGCGAACAGAAAACTTCACTCGCCCGCGAATTCGGCATCAGCCGAGAGACCCTATACCAATATCTGAAAACAATTGATGGCTGATTGTCGGCAAATGTTCCCATGCCTGACCATGAACAACGTGTTCATTTGCTGTTTCGATTTCTTCTCAAGCCCTGTCTGGGGGAAGGGGCAAACAAAACCGTTGAAAGGCGTTTGAGGGGACCGGTCCATCGCTGGTAAGCCGGATTGCATACATCGCAGGTCCCACAATGGCCTTCATGGGATTCGCCAAAATAGTTCAGCAGGCCCTGGCGTCGGCACTGCCGGGTATGGATGAATCTCTCGACGCCTTCAAGTTTTCTTTGCAGTACCCGGTGATGAAATGAATCTCCGGTTCCTGATTCTTCAGCGGAGGAAAATGATTGATCTTCCGGGTGATGAAGCAACAGCACTTCAGACACCTGTCCATCCCGTCCAGCCCGCCCGGTTTCCTGATAATACCCCTCGAGAGAACGGGGAGGGGCCAGATGAACCACGAAACGAATATCCGGCTTGTCGATGCCCATCCCAAAGGCAATGGTTGCCACCATGATCCGTTCCGATTGCTGCAGAAACTGGTTCTGTGCCTGCTCCCTGAGCGCCGGACTCAAGCCCGCATGATAATGAAGACAAGGCCAGCCGGAAGTGTGCAATCGTTGGGCAAGACTTTCCACCATGCGGCGGGTAGGGCAGTACAAAATCCCACCTTGCCCGGAGTGTCGTCGAAGGAAATGTTCTATCTGGGGCAGGGCTGCTTTTCGTTCTGTCACGCAATAATGCAGATTGGGTCGGTCAAAACTGCTGACAAAACAGCGTGCCCCGTCCAGTTTCAGGGATTCGCCGATTTCCTGGCGGGTATGCGCATCGGCGGTGGCCGTGACGGCAATACGGGGGACCTCTGGATACTGGTCAGCCAGCACGGATAACTGTTGGTATTCGGGACGGAAATCATGGCCCCATTCGGCAATGCAATGACACTCATCGATGGCAAACAGCGCCACTTGCCCCTTCTCGTATACCCGCCTCAGCATCGACTGAAAATGGTTCTGAACCAAACGCTCGGGTGCCAGATAAAGGAATTTGAGTTCATGGGCCATCAGCGCGTTTTGAACCTCCCTCAGCGCCCCCTCTGTCTGAAAGGAATTGAGGCACGCAGCGGCAATCCCGCGTTTCCTGAGGGCCTGAACCTGATCCTGCATCAGGGCGATGAGCGGGGAAATGACCAGGGTTACGCCGGGGCGCAATAATCCGGGAATCTGATAGCAAAGGGATTTTCCTCCGCCGGTGGGCATCAGCACCAGCGCGCTTCCCCCGCCCCCGACATGGTCGATCACCTCCTTCTGGAACCCGCGAAATTCCGTGTATCCAAAGGTGTCGTGCAGGATTCTCAGGGCAGGGTCCATGAC
Organism: Pseudomonadota bacterium; assembly: GCA_021796835.1. Lineage (GTDB taxonomy): Bacteria > Pseudomonadota > Gammaproteobacteria > Burkholderiales > Ferrovaceae > Ferrovum. The sequence goes on from JAKABO010000036.1 coordinate 12,396, forward strand.
CACCAGTATAAACAGCCACCCGATCAGAAACGGCACCAATAGGAATATGGATTCTTCGTTATAATGTAAGCGTCCGACCAGACCACCTTGCTGATTTCAGCGGGAAATGATTTCGCCGTGAATGGTGGTTGAATCCCCATCGACGATTCTGTGCAGTAGGGCATAGGAAACGCGCCACTGTTGATTTTGAGAGACAATCGTCACGGTTTTATCGTTGATGCGAATGACCTTACCACTTCGCAGGCGCTGTTCGCGGTCAAGGAATCCGACGATATCGCCCACCGCCACTTCCTGACGACTGAGGCCCCGATCTGGGTTGTCACGAATCGCGGCATCAATGCCTCCCAGGTTGATCGAGGTATAGGGCATGAGCCAGTGTTGCGAAGTATCCAGACGCTGGAGCAGAACCGTCTTCTGCCTCAATTCCAGCACCCGACCTGTGCATAGACGATTGTCCTTTTCGTCGAAGTATTCAACCTGTTGCCCGACATGAAGCACCCTGCGGATGGCAATGATCCATTTGGGATCGCACAGCATCCGGTCAATAGCCGCGCTCAGGCGATACAGCTCAAATCCCGAAGCCCGTTTCAATGCCTCGAGTACTTCAGCAAAGTTCATGATGCCATTCTCTTGCAGGCGGCAAACGGCAGCAATTCGTCAATGCGACTGTTGGGCCATGTCGGAAGTTTCTCCAGGGTATCTTTCAGCCAGGCGTAGGGATCCAGTCCGTTGAGTTTGGCTGTAGCCAGAAGACTTTGGATGGCCGCTGCTCTCTGACCTGCCAACTCGGAACCGGCGTACAACCAGTTTTTCTTACCAATGGCGATGGGACGAATCCCATTCTCGATGCGGTTATTATCGATGGGCAGATGCCCCGCCGTGGCATAGCGCGCCAAGGCTTCCCATCGTTTCAGGCTGTAGTCCATGGCTCGTGCCATCCCCGATCCGTCCGCCACGGTCCGCCGTTGGGCAATGAGCCACTCACGGAAACTCTCAAGCATGGGTTGCGCCTTCTCCTGACGCAGAATACGCCGTTCCTCTACGCTCAAGCCCTCGGCCTCGCGCTCGATGCCGTACAATTTCACGAACCACGCCATGGCTTGGGTTGTCAGGGCCGTCGGGTGATCCGCGTGCAAGTCAAAGAACTTGCGCCGCGCATGAGCCATACACCCCAACTCCATCACCCCGGCCTTGAACAAGGCTTTATATCCCCCGTAGTCATCTACCATGAGGTGTCCCTTCCAGCCTTTCAGGAATTCCTGGGCATAAATCCCACTTCTTCCGCCCTGGTAATCAAATACCAGTATCGGAGGACCGGTATCCCATGAACTGCTACAGTATGCCCATAGATAGGCACGCTTGGTCTTTCCTCGCCCTGGGTCCAGTTGTGCCACCGGGGTCTCGTCGGCATGCAGGACTTCCCGTTCCAGGAGCAATTTCCGCAATCGATCCACCAAGGGGCGTAAGGCCACCCCGCTTCTTCCCACCCACTCCGCCAGAGTGGAGCGAGCCAGCGGAACACCAGAACGGGCAGCAATTTGTTCCATGCGATACAAGGGGAGGTGGTCCACATATTTACCGATGAGTAACCAGGTCAACACCCCCGGAGTC
>JAKABO010000013.1 GCA_021796835.1 Pseudomonadota bacterium
ATGGTGGAGGTAAGCGGGATCGAACCGCTGACCTCTTGCATGCCATGCAAGCGCTCTCCCAGCTGAGCTATACCCCCCAAAAGAATCCGTGCATCATACAGGGTTCAAGGGACTCATGCAAGGGACGTTGGGTGAGGAAAGGATTCCCCGGGGATTGCCGGAAGATTGTTGGGGGGTAAGTGAGCGTTATTCAGCGCCAGAGTGTCCTTCTCGACGGGGGAATTATGGGGGGCGGATTGATGGCTTCTCGGGGGGCAATAAAAGTGTTTCTGGCCTGTTGGGTGGTGAATTGATTCGGCAAGAGCGAGGGTTGTAATTTATTGAAAATAATTATTTTTGAAATTCATAAATAAAACCTGGTTTTTTGAATTTGCATTTTGTTTCAATTTTGTTTTATGATTTGGTATACTGATCGGCAATCCAGTGATTACGATCTGTTGTCGGTAATTCGGATTGGGTACTTTAAAACGTGCCTTAAGTTTCACTTAATAAAAGGAATGTGATGATGGCAACTTATGAAGAATTGATGGCTCAGGCAGAGGAATTGAAACAGCAGGCAGAGGCCGTGCGTCAACAGGAAAAGTTGGGCGTGATTGCAGAGATTCGCGAGAAAGTGGCGCGTTACGGTATCACGGCCAAGGAGTTGGGGCTGGTGGGAACACGCGCCGTGGCCCGCTCCGCCGGATCCGGTGTTCGCTATCGGGGTCCTAATGGGGAAATCTGGAATGGCAAGGGACGTCGTCCCGATTGGCTTAAACAGGCTACCAGCGCGGGGCGAAACAAGTCCGACTTTGCGATCTGATTGCCTCGTCCCTTCCCTGAAAAAAATTCGCAGGGCAAGGCAGGTGCTTACGTTGTCTTGTCCCTGGATTGATCGTCCAGATTCTTCAGGAAATCCATTTTTTCGGCAATCCTGATTTCCAGCCCGCGGGGTACGGGACGGTACCACCGGGGAGGTTTCATGTCTGCAGGCAGATAGGTTTCTCCTGCGGCGTAGGCATGGGGTTCGTCATGGGCATAGCGATAAGTTTTTCCATGGCCCATTTCTTTCATCAAACGGGTTGGCGCATTGCGTAGATGCATGGGAACTTCACGGCTCCTGTCCTGTTTTACGAAGGCAGAAGCCTGGTTGTAGGCCATGTAACCGGCATTGCTCTTGGCCGCAACGGCAAGGTAGATGACTGCCTGGCCGAGCGCCAGTTCTCCTTCCGGGCTACCCAGTCGTTCAAGGGTCAGCGCGGCATCATTGGCAATCTGCATGGCCCTTGGATCTGCCAGACCGATGTCTTCCCATGCCATCCGGACGATTCGTCGCGCCAGGTAACGGGGATCGGCCCCCCCATCCAGCATCCTGCACAGCCAGTAGAGCGCAGCATCGGGATTGGAGCCGCGCACCGACTTGTGCAGGGCGGAAATCTGGTCATAGAAGTTGTCCCCCCCCTTATCAAATCTTCTGCTGTTCAGGGTGAGCGCATTCTGGATGAAATCGGCATCGATCATGGTCACGCCTGCCGTGCCTGCGGCCGTATTGCACTGTTCCAGCAGGTTCAAAAACCTTCGGGCGTCCCCGTCGGCATAGCCAATGAGGGTGTCAACGGCCAAGTCGTCGAACTGGAGCTGACCCAGTGCCTTTTCCTGTGCCCGCCGCAGCAATTGTCTCAGTTCGTTTTCCGTCAGGGGCTTCAGGACATAGACCTGGGCGCGGGACAGAAGGGCTGAATTCACTTCAAACGACGGGTTTTCGGTCGTCGCGCCAATGAAGGTGACCAGACCGCTTTCGGCATAGGGCAGCAGGGCATCCTGCTGGTTCTTGTTAAACCTGTGAATTTCATCCACAAACAGGAGGGTGTGTTTGCCACGGGCCAGGTTCTCCTGCGCCTGCTCCATCGCTGCCCTGATGTCTTTCACCCCGGAGAACACGGCGGACAGGGCGATGAATTCACAATCAAAGGCGCGTGCAGTCAGCCGGGCCAGGGTTGTCTTGCCCACGCCTGGCGGCCCCCACAGAATCATGGAATGGGGTTTTCCTGATTGAAAAGCCAATTTCAACGGCTTGCCTTCACCCAGAAGATGGGACTGCCCAATGACTTCATCCAGTTCCTTGGGACGGAGGGCTTCAGCCAGGGGAGCAACGGGCTGTTGTGGGAATAAATCAGCCATGATTTTTCCCTGCCGACACGCGGGATTGCGCCATAAACCCTTCGGGTGTTTGTAGGCGGGGTAATCCGGCCAATGGAGGTATGGGGTTCTGGGACATGACGGGGCTTCCGTGTCAGCGGAAAACAGTAGGGGGTCCGGGAATCGGATGGAGCATGGATTATAATCCATTCCATTCAGGGTGGACGCCCTCCGATTTTCGCTACAGGTTTCCTCGCTCATGGATCATTCAGCCCATACCCCGGTGATGCGCCAATATTTGGCTCTGAAGGCCCAACATCCGGATCGCCTGGTTTTTTACCGGATGGGAGACTTTTACGAACTGTTCTATGAGGATGCGGAAAAAGCCGCACGCTTGCTGGATATTTCACTGACCAGTCGCGGGATGTCCGCAGGTCGGCCGGTTCCCATGGCGGGAATCCCGTACCATGCGGCCGAGGGCTACCTGGCGCGTCTGGTTGAACTGGGGGAATCGGTGGCGATTTGCGAGCAGGTGGGCGATCCGGCCACCAGCAAGGGTCTGGTGGCGCGTCAGGTGATGCGCGTGGTGACGCCGGGAACCGTGACCGAGGCTGCCCTTCTGCCGGATCATCGAGATGCCCCGCTGGTGGCGCTGATACAACGGTCCGGGCAGGTGGGTGTGGCAGTTCTGACCTTGAGCAGTGGGCGCTTCCGGGTGCTGGAGGTTCCGCTGCCAGGTTTGATGTCCGAATTGGAGCGCATTCAGGCCCGGGAAATACTCTGTCAAAGTGGAGAAGAGCCGGCGACCCGGGGAGGCTGGGTGGTTCATGCCCTCCCTGCCTGGCATTTCGACGAAAATCGGGCCCTGCGCGATTTGACGCAGCATTTTGGCGTGCATGACCTGGCGGGGTTCGGTCCGGTGAGTCCGCTGATGTTGCAGGCTGCCGGGGCACTTTTTCACTATGTGCAGCAGGCCCAGGGGGCGCACTTGCCCCATATCGATCGCCTGGAAGTTCAGCAGACCAGGGATTGGGTATATCTGGATGAAATCACGCGACGCAATCTGGAAATCACGGAAACCTTGCGCGGCAGCGGGGCTCCCACCCTGTGTTCATTACTGGATACCTGTCGCAATTCCATGGGGCGACGTTTGCTTCGCCACTGGTTGCACCATCCCCTGCGTGATTTGAGCGTGATTCGGGCCCGCCAGGAAGGTGTCCGGTGCCTCATTGGTCGAGGAGATGCGCACCAGGCCCTGCAACTGCAAAGTTTTCTCAAGACCACGGGCGATGTGGAGCGGGGGGTGGGAAGGATTGCCCTGGGGAGCGCGCGCCCCAGGGATCTGGTGGCGTTGCGCGAAACCTTGCAGGGGTTGCCCGATCTTTGGACGACAATCCAGGATCTGACGGACTCGGCGCGTCTGCGGGAATTGCATGATGTGTTGTGCCACTTCCCCGGCGAAGTGTTGGACCTGCTGCAGCGTTCCATTGCTTCTGATCCGGCACCTTTGATCCGGGAGGGCGGGGTCATCGCGCAGGGCTTTGATGCCGAACTGGATGAATTGCGCAGCATTCAGAACGACTGCGGCGCTTTCCTGCAGGCTCTGGAGCAACAGGAGAGAGCGCGGACGGGCATTCCCACCTTGAAGGTGGAATACAACCGGGTACATGGGTTCTATATCGAGGTGACCCACGTACATCGGGAGCGCATTCCCGATAACTACCAGCGCCGCCAGACCCTCAAGAATGCCGAGCGTTATCTCACGCCCGAACTCAAGGCGTTTGAAGAGCGGGCACTGGCTGCGGGAGAGCGTGCTTTGGCCCGGGAGAAATGGCTGTATCAGCACGTTCTGGAAACGTTGAAGCAGTTTCTCGGGGAACTCAAAATGCTGGCCTCGGCTATCGCCGAACTGGATGTGTTGGCCTGTTTCGCGGAACGGGCTGTGGCGCTGAATCTGGTGGCTCCCGAGTTCTGCGCGGAGTTCCGCATGGAGATCGAGGCGGGGCGGCATCTGGTGGTGGAACAGCAGGTGGAACGGTTCGTGCCCAACGATACCCGTTTGCACGAGGGGCGTCGTCTGCTTCTGATCACGGGCCCCAACATGGGGGGCAAGTCCACCTACATGCGGCAGACTGCCCTGATTGCCCTGCTGGCGCATACCGGAAGTTTCGTGCCGGCGCGACGCGCGCTTCTCGGTCCCCTGGATCAGATTTTCACCCGGATCGGGGCGGGTGACGATCTGGCTTCGGGGCGATCCACTTTTCTGGTGGAAATGTCGGAAGCCGCCTATATTCTGCACCATGCGACTCCCGCCAGCCTGGTTCTGGTGGATGAGATCGGGCGGGGAACGTCCACCTTTGACGGACTGGCACTGGCCCACGCCATTGCCCGCCATCTGTTGGAGAAGAATCGTTGCGCCTGCCTGTTTGCGACGCATTACTTCGAGTTGACCCACCTGGAACGGGAGGTGGCGGGGGTGGCCAACGTGCATCTGGATGCAGTGGAACACCACGACCGTATCGTATTCCTGCACGCGCTGGAAGAAGGTGCGGCCAGTCGCAGTTACGGCCTCCAGGTGGCGGCTTTGGCAGGCATTCCCCGACCGGTGCTGCGCTGGGCGCGGGAATTGTTGACGCGCCTGGAACAGCAACCGGGGCTACGCCCGGCTCAGGACGACCTGTTTCAACAGGAATGGAAGCCACTGCCGGAAGTCGAGCGGGAGGAAAATTTTCAGAAACCGGAACCTCATCCGGCAATCGTGCGTCTTGCCGCTTTGGAACCTGATCGGTTGACCCCCCGTGAAGCGTTGGAAACCCTGTACGCCCTGGTGGCGCAGGTTCAATCGAACCCGGTGCCGGGGGGCTGAAGACGCGCCGGTTTTCTGCCTGTCGGGCAGATCAGGTAGAATGCATCCAGAAACGGGAGGATCCACATGCTGAAAACAGGACAACCGGCCCCGGGTTTTGAGTTGCCCGATGCAGGGATGGAAATGGTTTCCCTTAATGGCTACCTGGGGCGGTGGATCGTCGTGCTTTTTTTCTATGCGCGGGATGCGTTGCCTCAATGTCGTGAGGAGGCCATCGGCTTCAGTGACCGGGAAGAAGAATTTGACCGCCTTGGCGCCAAGGTGCTGGGTGTTTCCCAGGATGATGTGCTGTGCCATGCGGACTTTTGTGAGGCTCACGGCTTGAATGCCCGGCTCCTGTCGGACGTGGAAGGGGAGGTTTGTCAACGTTACGATGTCCTGCGGGAAAAGGAGATGGGTGGGCAGAAACGATCCTGTGTGGATCGTATCACCTACATCATCGATCGCCAGGGAGTGGTTCGTTTTGCAGTAGCGGTGAACAACAACCGCGACCATGTGGTCGAAGTGTTGAATCTTGTCAAGGAACTTAATCGATCATGATTATCGCAAAGAATTCAGTCGTCACGCTCGCTTTCGTATTGCGGGACGATCAGGGGGTTTTGCTGGAAGAGAGCGACCCGACCATCAGTTACCTGCATGGGGGCTATGACGGCATTTTTCCTTTGGTGGAAGAAACGCTGGAGGGTCAGGAAGAAGGGTTTGCCTGTACGGTGACCATGACGCCGGACATGGCTTTCGGGGAGTACGATCCCACGTTACGCAGAACGGAACCGCGTTCGCTGTTTCCGCCTCAGGTCAAGGTGGGGATGCAGTTTCAGGGCGAGGGGGAAGGCGATCAGAACTGGCTGTTTGCGGTGACGGAAGTCACGGATGAAACAGTGACGCTGGATGGGAATCATCCGTTGGTTGGCAAGACGCTGGTGTTCGACTGTACGGTGAAAGGCGTGCGGCGTGCCAGTGCTGAAGAACTGGAACATGGCCATGTTCATGGAGAACATGGCCATCACCATTGAAGCATCAATTGGTTTTCAGGTAGGCCGGCCACGGCGTCCCCAGTTCATTCTGGGTCAGACGTGGGCTCTGGAACAGGGTCCACTTGCCAATCAACCCCTTGGACCAGATCCCTAGAACCAGTTGACCATCGCGATATTCGCAGCGGTAGGTGGCGGGGATCGTGGTCGATCCCGTGCCAAACGGGACACCGGTGAGATCGGCATCGGTCTCAATGATGACGCCATCCTCCGTGCGCAGGATGCGTTCGTGGATGTTCTTGGCGGCGTTCCCTGGTGAGGCGTTCAGCATGCTCACGGGACAGGCGGCCTGCATGGCTTCCAGTTCCAGGCCGGGTTTATTGGCGATCTCCCGTTGGCTGGGGTGCGCCAGTTTGAGTTCGTCGGGATAGGGTTCGCCGGCTTGGGCAACGAGCGGGGCTGCCGTCAGCAAGGCCAGAACGACCAGCATCGGGCGTCGGATGGGTGCAGGCATAGGAGTTCTCCAGATCAGATCGTTATTCGGTTATGACGGGAGTGGCGATGACCCGACCTTCCCTCCCATGAGGCGATTCTACTGCAATCTGTGGAGAATCGTGCGGTGAGAAGGGGAAGAGATGCAAGTTTTGCCGCTTGGGGTCATAATGGCGCAGTTGATTTCCTTTCCCAGTTCCGCTGCGTGTGGATTACAGGATGCCTCGGCACATGAATGATGAATCGGTCGTTTCAGATACCCTTGCTGAAGATTCTCTCCTGCTTCAGATCCGTGCGTTGGGCCATCTGCCTTCTCCTTCCTCTACCGCTTTGCGTCTCTATGCGTTGATCCAGTCGGACGACGTGGATTTGCACAAAATGGCCGAAGTGATCAAGGGGGATGTGGCGCTGACCGTGCGCCTGATCCGCCTGGCCAACCGTCCGGGAGGGAATCCGGGGCGTCCGGTGGCTTCCGTCGAAGAAGGGTTGATGCGCCTCGGACTCAAAACCGTGGCGGGATTGGCCGTGGGCATGTCGGTGATCGATGATGCTGTCGCCTCGAGTGCGCCGGATGCCTCGGCCTATCTGGCGCTGTGCCGTCACTCCCTGGCGGCGGCGGTGCTGGCTGAGTGGATGTGTGACCGTCCTGACGTTCCGGCCAGTGCCGCCGACCTTTTTACCTGTGCCTTGCTGGCACGGATTGGGCAACTGGCCCTGCTCCGTTTCTACCCGGAGCCTTACTCGGTTCTGCTTCGTTTGAAGCAGAACGCGCATGAATTACTGGGTGCGGAACGAGAACAACTGGGCATCGATCATCAGGCGATCACTCTGGCGTTGTTGCAGGAATGGGGGTTTCCTGATCCGCTGACGGAGGCCATCCGAATTTCCGAGGCAGAACCTGAATTGCGGGTGGGCAATGACCGCAGTCACGTCATGGCACAAATTCTCAATTTTGCCTGGGAGGCCGCTCCTGCGTTGGTCTCCCGGCGTCCGGAAAAGATCATGAGCCATCTGGAATATGGCTTGGCCCTGTTGGGGCAAAACGTGTTGGCGGAAGAACTCTCCGGAATGGTCGGGAACATCCTCCAGCATTGGCTTGAGTGGGATTCTCACAAACAGGAACACGATCATTCCGCTACAAATGCTGCCCAGGATATGGGTGACCCAGAGACGGTCACGGCGCAACTGTTGCTCGTGGGGGTTCCCGAGGACACACGTCGGTCATGGGAACCGGCCTTCGTGGAACGGGGTTACGGCGTTTTGAGCGCGGACTCCTGGGGAGCCGTGACGGCCCAGATGACCAACGAACGGGTGGAGTTCATGATCCTCTGGCAGGATGAACTCCGCACCCTGGGGGAGCAGGAAAAACGATTGTTTGAATCCTGGGTGGGAGAGGAACGACGGGCGATCGTGGTGCTGGTTCCAGACCTGAATGCGCCCTTTGCCCATGAACTTCTGGAAATCGGGGCGGACATCGTCCTGCCCTGCACGGTGTCTGCCGCCCTGCTGGGTGCTCAGTTGGCGCGGTTGGAGGATAAACTGGTGGTGGCGCGAAACCTGGAATCCGAACGGGCTGCGCACCGCAAGTTATTGTCCGAACTGGTATTGACGACGCGTAAATTGCATTTGCAGACCTTGACGGATCCGCTGACGGGGCTGGCCAACCGGCGGATGGCTGAGGCTTTCCTGAAACGTCACTGGTCTCTGGTGGAACGCCGCAACATTCCGCTGGGATGTCTTATCATCGATCTCGATGACTTCAAGCGAATCAATGACAAATTTGGGCACGATGCCGGAGATGCCGCCCTTCGGGCCTTTGCCGCCGTCCTCCGGGAGAATGTCCGCCAGGAAGACCTGGCGGTCCGTTTGGGCGGAGATGAGTTTTTGGTGGTGTGTCCTCTGGCACAGGTCTCCAACCTGGAATATCTGCGCGAGCGCCTGATCGAGGTGGCTCATCGGTTGAGGCTGGAAACAGGCCCTTTGTCGTGTTCCATCGGCTTTGCCGAAAGCGATCGAAACACCATGAAATCCCCGTCCGCATTGCTGAAACAGGCAGATGAACATTTGATGCGGTTGAAACGTAGTCGTCCAGGAAAAGGGTGATGGCGGGATTAATAAGGTTTGGTGATCGTGGCGATTAGAATTATTTAGTTTATTTATACTTGATTTCCGATAAGATGCTTACCAGTAAGACCCCTGAGTAGCAGCTAACCCGATGGAGGAAAACCATGTCAGTGAAGAAATACAATGCTGGTGTGAAGGAATATCGCCAGACCTACTGGACCCCTGAATACACCCCTAAAGACACGGATTTGTTGGCGTGTTTCAAAATCACCCCGCAGCCTGGAGTGGACCGCGAAGAAGTGGCCGCTGCCGTGGCCGCCGAATCGTCCACCGGAACCTGGACCACGGTATGGACCGATCTTTTGACGGATCTGGACTACTACAAGGGGCGTGCCTATAAAATCGAGGATGTCCCCGGCGACGATACCTGTTATTACGCTTTTGTGGCCTACCCCATTGACCTCTTCGAAGAGGGATCGGTCGTCAACGTGTTGACCTCGTTGGTGGGCAATGTGTTCGGTTTCAAGGCGTTGCGCGCCCTCCGCCTGGAAGACGTGCGCTTCCCCATTGCGTATGTCATGACCTGTGGCGGTCCTCCTCACGGGATTCAGGTAGAACGGGATGTGATGAACAAATATGGTCGTCCCATGCTGGGTTGCACCATCAAGCCCAAGTTGGGTCTGTCCGCCAAGAACTATGGCCGCGCCGTTTATGAATGCCTGCGTGGGGGTCTGGACTTTACCAAGGATGACGAAAACGTCAACTCCCAGCCGTTCATGCGCTGGAAGCAACGTTTCGATTTCGTCATGGAAGCCATCGAGAAGGCGGAACGCGAAACCGGTGAGCGCAAGGGTCACTATCTGAACGTGACGGCGCCCACCCCGGAAGAAATGTACAAGCGTGCGGAGTATGCCCGGGACATCGGTGCGCCGATCATCATGCACGATTACCTGACCGGAGGGCTGACGGCCAATACCGGGTTGGCCAACTGGTGCCGGGACAATGGCGTGCTGTTGCACATCCACCGGGCCATGCACGCTGTGCTCGACCGTAACCCCCATCACGGGATTCACTTCCGCGTGCTGACCAAGATACTGCGTCTGTCCGGTGGAGACCATCTCCATTCGGGTACCGTGGTGGGCAAACTGGAAGGTGATCGGGATGCCACACTGGGCTGGATCGACATCATGCGCGACAGTTATGTCAAGGAAAACCGCAAGCGCGGGATCTTCTTCGATCAGGATTGGGGTTCCATGCCCGGCGTTCTGCCGGTGGCCTCTGGAGGGATTCACGTCTGGCACATGCCCGCCCTCGTGAACATTTTCGGGGATGATTCGGTCCTGCAGTTTGGTGGAGGCACGCTGGGTCACCCATGGGGCAATGCAGCCGGAGCCGCCGCCAACCGCGTGGCACTGGAAGCCTGTGTGGAAGCCCGCAACCAGGGCGTTGCCATCGAGAAGGAAGGCAAGGCCGTGTTGACCAAGGCCGCCGAACATAGTCCCGAATTGAAGATCGCCATGGAAACCTGGAAAGAAATCAAGTTCGAGTTCGATACCGTGGACAAACTGGACGTGGCCCACAAGTAATGGTGCCTGACGTCGTGTGGCTCTGGGGCCGCACGACCGTGCAAACTAATTTGAGGAATGAGTCATGAGTGAAGTAATGGATTACAAGTCGCGTCTGAGCGACCCTGCCAGCCGCAAATTTGAAACTTTCTCCTACCTGCCTGCCATGAATGCGGAAGAAATCCGCAAGCAGGTGGAATACCTGGTAAAGAAGGGATGGAACCCGGCCATTGAACACATCGAACCCGAGTACCTGATGGATTCCTACTGGTACATGTGGAAATTGCCGATGTTTGGCGAAACCGATGTGGAAAAGGTATTGGCAGAAGCCGAAGCCTGTCACAAGGCCAACCCGAACAATCATGTGCGCTTGATCGGCTACGACAATTTCAGTCAGTCGCAGGGCGCCTCCATGGTGATTTTCCGCGGCAAGACCGTGTAACGGGGGAAGTCCTCGCATCCGCCCCCGTGACCTCGATACCGAGGGCCGGGGGCTTTTTGTTGGCGGGTCTCTTTCTGCCTCGTTTGGTCAGGGAAGAGGCATGATCAAGGATCAGATTAAGGAATCATTCCATGAGCGATATCATTTCGCAGTATCGAATTTCCACGGCGCCCTATTATCGTCCGGTGGCGGATGAGGTCGAATTGTTTCAGGCTGCCTACAGCGTGCGCATGCCCATGATGCTCAAGGGGCCGACGGGGTGTGGTAAAACCCGTTTCGTCGAGTACATGGCCTATACGTTGGGGAAACCCCTGATTACCGTGGCCTGTAACGAAGACATGACGGCATCGGATCTGGTGGGGCGATTTCTTCTGGATGCCCAGGGGACGCGCTGGCAGGATGGGCCGCTCGCCATTGCCGCCCGCTATGGTGCCCTCTGTTATCTGGATGAAGTGGTGGAGGCGCGCCAGGACACCACGGTGGTGATTCACCCGCTGACGGACAACCGGCGTGTACTTCCTCTGGAAAAGAAGGGCGAATTGATCAAGGCTCATGCCGACTTTCAACTGGTGATTTCTTATAATCCCGGTTATCAGAGTTTGATGAAGGATCTCAAGCAGTCGACCAAACAGCGTTTTGGTGCGCTGGACTTCAATTATCCCGCGCACGAGGTCGAAACGGAAATCATCGCCCATGAAACCGGGGTTACGGCGGAGGTGGCCGGGAAATTGGTCTCCATTGCAGAACGGGCCCGCAATCTGAAAGGGCATGGACTGGATGAAGGAATCTCCACCCGGATGCTGATCTATGCCGGAAGTTTGATTGCCACCGGGGTGGATGCCAAAAATGCCTGTCGCGTGGCACTGGTCCGTCCCATTACGGATGATCCGGACATGCGCGATGCCCTCGATGCGGCGGTTATGACCTTCTTTTGAGGAGCGGGCGGACCATGGCGATCCATCTCGAAGATTACCAGGCGTTACTGGCCGACCTGTCTCCAGCCTGCCAGCAAGGGTTGCGTGACGAGTGGCATGAGGCCACGCGGGCACTCTCGGCTCGTGGCCTGGACAACTACCTCAAGGGAACGGCGGCCTTGCAGCATCTGGGGCGGGGCAACGAACTGGTCCTGACCTGGATCGAAGTGGCTCCCCAGGTGGCCCGGGCAGTGGGTGAGGAATGCCTGACGGATCTCGTACAGATTGCATTGGGATTTTCCTCGCGGACTTCCGGAACGGTGATCGAGCGTTTGCTGGGGACTGCTCCCGTGGCGGCCAGTCGACTGGGAGATGCAGACCTGTTTCAGGCCTACCTCCAGTTTCTCAACCATCTTCTGGGCCAGGCCCCCCGTGGGGTCCGGCCCATGCTCGACAATCTGGAAGTCCTGCTGAACCAGTTGACCTTGGGAGGGTTGCGTCGTTGGGCAACTTGGGGTGCCCACGCCCATCGTACCAATTATGAGGCGCAGATCGAGTATTTTGGCTTGGCCTCCAAGGAATCGCTGGCCATGTTACAAAAGGAGCGCAAGGGGACGCTCTTCATCGATATTCAGCGCCGGATCAACATGTATCTGCGTGCCCTGTGGGGGCGGGATTTCTTCATGCGTCCCACCTCCGGAGACTTCGAGCGAAGGGAAGGTTACAAACCTTATATCGAGAGTTATTTCTTTCATGTACCCGATGCCTTCGATGACCATGAGGGCGTTTCCGGCCTCAGTCTGTACCGGGCTGCGGCTGCCCATTGCGCCGCTCACTGGGTGGCGACCACGGCGCCGATTTCGGCAGAAAATCTGAATCCCCTGCAGATGGCGCTGATCGAGATCATCGAGGATGCGCGAGTGGAAACCCTGGCCATTCGGCGTTTTCCGGGGCTGGCGCAATTGTGGGCCCAGTGCCATCATGCTCATGCGGGTCAGGGGGCAAGCGCTGGTGACTATTTCAACCGTCTGAGTCGGGTCCTGCTGGATCCCGCCTATCAGGATCCTGACCCTTGGGTGGCGGAGGGGCGACTCCTGTTTGCCCAGGCAAAAAACCTGGACGATCATCAACTTTCCTGGGACATCGGAGTTTCCCTGGCGCATACTTTTCGGGCCAAAAATATCGCTTACAACCCGCGCACGGATGGACAGCGCCCTCTTTATCGGGATGACAACCGTTTCATCTGGGCCTTTGAGGGGTTCGATTTCGAGGCGGCACTGGCAGCAGGGTATGATCGGCCGCTTCAGGTGCGGCGCAAGGTCAATCTGATGGAAATGGTCAACGAGATCGACACCGAACTGGCAGGGGATGACGCCCAGGAAATTTGGGTGCTGGGCACGGAACTCTTTCCCTATGAGGATACGGGCGTCAGTTTCAATGAACGGGAAGGCAAGGAACCAGTTTCTGACCCATTTCACTATGCGGAATGGGACTATCAGATTCAACTCGAGCGGCCTTCCTGGGTGACGGTTCTGGAACGCCGCTCCAGTCGAGGGGACCTGGCGCTCATCGAGGACATCACCTTCCGGAACAAGCGTCTGATTGCGCGGATGAAGTTCATTTTGGACGCGATGCAGCCGCAGGGAGTGACGCGTCTGCGCAAACTGGAGGAAGGCGATGATATCGACCTGAATGCGGCCATTGCCAGTACCATCGACCTGCGCATGGGCGTACAGCCCGAACCGCGCATCATGATGCGCAGTGTCCGCAAGGTGCGGGACATTTCAGTCATGGTTTTGCTTGACTTGTCCGAGTCGACCAATGACAAGGTGGCGGGGCAGGACTATTCGGTTCTCGATCTGACTCGCGAAGCCACCGTTCTGTTGGCAGACGCCATCCACAAGGTGGGAGATCCCTTCGCGATTCATGGGTTCTGCTCCGATGGTCGGCATGGGGTGTCCTACTACCGTTTCAAGGATTTTGATCAGGATTATGACGATCTTCCCAAAGAACGGCTGGCGGGCATGAAGGGGCAGTTGTCCACCCGCATGGGGGCTGCCGTTCGTCATGCCGTACAATATCTGAAGCAGCAACGTTCGGCCAAAAAGTTATTGCTGGTGCTGACGGATGGAGAACCTGCTGATGTGGATGTTCGCGACCCCCAGTATCTTCGTTACGATACCAAGAAGGCTGTGGAGGAGGCGGGACGATCGGGTATCATGACCTACTGCCTGAGCCTTGATCCGCGGGCAGACCAGTATGTTTCGCGCATTTTCGGGGCCAAGAATTTTCTGGTGGTGGATCAGGTGGCGCGTTTGCCTGAGAAATTGCCTTTGCTTTATGCCGGGTTGACACGCTGAAAGGCACGAGGATGACTATGGAACAACGTTACAAGGGCGTATACTCCGATCTCAATGGGGGGATGACCCATTTGGCCCAGATCATCAAGGACGCATGGGTATTTGGATTGCTGCCGGAAGATCAGGACGGCAAGGGTTGGACGAGCGGGCAGATCCAGCAACTCTATGACAAGGTGTCGGAAGAGTGGGAGAAATATGGACACCTGCCCAGCCGTTTGACGCCCGAGTTGCGCAACCGTCACCAAAGGATCTATGAAGCATCGGTGGAGCGGGCGCGCAAGAACGGCTGGAACCCCGAGTTGGGCGAAGATGATTGATCGCATCAAAAAAATATCGTCCGGTTGGCAGTATTGACTTAATTGTGTATAATCCTGTGTTTTTCGGACGAATCCCTACCGTATTTGGAGAATGACATGGCTGCAATCGCCGCTCATAAAGCGCAGATCATGAAGGACTTTCAGCGTACCCCCCAGGACACCGGCTCAACGGAAGTCCAGGTGGCCCTGCTGACTCATCGCATCAATCATCTGACCGAGCACTTCAAAACCCATGTCAAGGATCACCATTCCCGCCGTGGCTTGCTCAAACTGGTCAGTCAACGTCGCAGTTTGCTGGATTATTTCAAGCGCACCAATATGGACGGCTATCGCCAACTCATCGCCAGTCTGGGTTTGCGCAAGTAAAATCCGGTGGGGAAGATCTGGTTCGAAATGCGGTGCGAGGTGATAGGCGCACCGCATTTTTGTTTCATATACTGATGCAGAACGTAACAATCTATTGATAGTGAGGATGAACGCGTGAATCCGATTCGCAAGACATTTACCCTGGGCCGCCATCAAGTTACCCTTGAAGCGGGAGAGATCGCCAGGCAGGCTGATGGTGCCGTGATGGTGTCCATGGAGGATACCGTGGTTCTGGTGACCTGCGTGGCCCTGAAGAAAGCCAAAGTAGGCCAGGATTTCTTCCCCCTGACCGTGGACTATCAGGAGCGGTTTTATGCAAGCGGGCGTATTCCCGGAGGCTTTTTCAAACGTGAAGGGCGTCCTTCCGAAAAAGAAACCCTGACTTCCCGGTTGATCGACCGGCCTTTGCGTCCCCTGTTTCCGGAAGGGTTTTACAACGAAGTTCAGATCGTGGCAACGGTCATGTCCTGCAATCCGGAAATCGACCCGGATATTCCTGCCCTGATCGGCGCTTCTGCAGCGGTTGCCTTGTCCGGGGTTCCCTTCAGTGGCCCCATCGGGGCGGCTCGGGTGGGTTATGTGGAGGGCCAGTTCGTGCTGAATCCCACCGCGACCGAACTGACCCAGTCAAAGATGGATCTGGTGGTGGCGGGGACGGCGGAAGCGGTCCTGATGGTGGAGTCCGAAGCCAGCGAATTGCCTGAAGATGTCATGTTGGGCGCCGTGGTTTATGGACATGAACAGATGCAGGTCATCATCGATGCCATCAATGAATTGGCCGATGAAGCAGGCAAGGAACCCTGGGATTGGACCCCACCTGCCCGTGATGAGGCCTTGATTGCGCGTCTTGAAGCATTGGCTCTGGATCCCTTGCGTGAAGCCTACCGGATCCGTGCAAAACAGGCACGTACGGAGCGGATCGAGGCCATTCGAAGCGAAGTCATGCCGCAGGTGCTTCCCGCCGATGCCGATGCCGACCGGCAAAATCAGGTGCGCAGCCTATTTGGGGAATTGGAGGCGCGTATCGTGCGACACCAGATCCTGGATGGAGACCCGCGTATCGATGGGCGCGATACTCGCACGGTTCGCCCCATTACCATTCGCATGGGGGTATTGCCCCGCACGCACGGTTCTGTGCTGTTTACCCGTGGAGAGACCCAGGCTCTGGTGGTGGCGACCCTTGGCACTGGACGCGATGAACAGATCATCGACGCAATCCAGGGAGAGTACAAGGACCGCTTCATGCTCCATTACAATTTCCCTCCCTATTCCACCGGGGAGACAGGGCGGGTCGGTAGCCCCAAGCGGCGTGAAATCGGCCATGGACGTTTGGCGAAAAGAGCCTTGGTGGCAACCCTGCCTACACCAGAAGAATTTTCCTACACGCTTCGCGTGGTCTCCGAAATTACCGAGTCGAACGGGTCCAGTTCCATGGCCTCGGTTTGTGGTGGTTCCCTTGCGTTGATGGATGCGGGCGTTCCGGTCAAGGCCCACACGGCGGGCGTGGCCATGGGTTTGATCAAGGAAGGGAATCGTTTCGCAGTGCTGACGGATATCCTGGGTGATGAAGACCATCTGGGTGATATGGATTTCAAGGTGGCTGGTACGGAGCAGGGGGTCACCGCCCTGCAAATGGACATCAAGATCACGGGAATCACCAAAGAGATCATGCAGGTGGCACTGGCGCAAGCGCGCGAAGGGCGTATCCACATTCTGGGGTTGATGAAGAAGGCAATGCCCATGGTGCGTGAAGAGTTGTCCAGTTTTGCGCCGCGCATCCTGACTCTCAAAATCAATCCGGAAAAAATTCGGGATGTGATCGGCAAGGGCGGAGCCGTGATTCGTGCCTTGACGGAAGAAACCGGGACGACGATCGATATCCAGGAAGATGGAACGGTCAATATTGCCTGCCTGACTTCGGAAGCTGGGGCCCTGGCCAGGAAGCGTATCGAAGAGATCACGGCCGAGGTGGAAGTCGGCAAGGTCTATGAAGGGATTGTTCTGAAGTTGCTCGATTTTGGTGCGATCGTGAGTGTTCTTCCCGGACGGGACGGATTGTTGCACATTTCCCAGATTGCCCACGAGCGGGTCAATGCCGTGGCAGACTATCTCAAGGAAGGGCAGCAACTCAAGGTCAAGGTACTGGAGGCGGATGAAAAAGGTCGTTTGCGACTCAGCCTCAAGGCCTTGCTGGAACCCCCCGTGGTTGAGGAATGAACTTCGTGATAGGATGAGTCGACCGAGAGGTCTGTCTGGAATGTTGATACGGTGAATTGCCATGGTTGAAGCCACGTTGAAACAATTTTCTCCCTATGTCCTGAAAGAGGGAGAAACGTATATGAATGACCTGCAACTGGCCCATTTTCGCCATCTTCTGGAGAGTTGGAAGGCGGAATTGGGTCAGGACATCGACCGAACGGTCCATACCATGCAGGATGAAGCGACTGTTTTCGCCGATCCCAATGATCGCGCCAGTCAGGAATCGGATATGGCGCTGGAATTGCGCAACCGCGACCGCGAACGCAAGTTGATCAAAAAGATCGATGAAACCATCGCCAAAATAGAAGCTGGTGACTATGGCTACTGCGAGAGTTGCGGGGTGGAAATCGGCATCAATCGTCTGCAGGCGAGACCCACTGCCAGTTTGTGTATCGATTGCAAACAACTCGAAGAAATGCGCGAACGTCAGGTCGCCAAGTAATTTTCAGTCGTTTCCTTTTGTCGGGGGAGGCAGCGCCGGGTACGAGGCCTGCCTCAGATTCGCACGAGCGGTTTCAGAAGCGCCCACCCCAAATCCCAATGTTCCAAAGGCGACCGTTGGAACTGGCTGGAACTGAATCGATGCCAGCGCCCGATGACAACGCTCATCAGCAGATTTGCCTGCACCGCAACGGCACGGTCACTGGACATGTCGCCGTGGGTGGCGGCGAGGCGCAAACTTTGGCGAATCGATGCTTCCAATCGCTCACAGAGTTGCGCGATGCGGACCAGCAGTCGTTCGTTTTCATGATGCAGGACTTCCCCCGTCAGGACACGGGTCATGCCCGGATTCTTGTCTGAAAAAGCCAGCAGCAACGTCAGGGTGGCCTCTACTTGCGCCAGACCCGAAGGCAGGTCGAGGGCGATACGGTTGATCCGGGTAAACAGGGTTTGTTCGATGAATTCGATCAAGCCCTCGTACATCTTGGCCTTGCTGGCGAAATGACGGTACAGGGCGGCCTCGGATACATTCAAATGGCGGGCCAGAAGTGCAGTGGTGATTTTCTCGGGTTGGGGGCGTTCCAGCAGGGAGGCCAACACGTGCAGGATTTCCTGACGACGTTCGCCCGCTTTGGAACGGGATTGGGAGGGGGGAGATTCCGGGGTGGACATGGTGCGCTGTGGGGGCAGGAATGCCGTTGGATGAAACCGCACATTATAACGAACCTGGCCTGAATCAAAGAGTTTCATTTTTCAACTCCTGCCGGGCCTCATCGACCGTGTTAAAATCGGAGTCATTTCCATCATTCAGTCAGAGGTCGGGTCATCGTGGCAGGACATTCCAAATGGGCCAATATCAAACACAAGAAAGCCGCCGCTGATGCCAAACGCGGCAAGGTTTTCACCCGCCTCATCAAGGAAATTACCGTGGCTGCGCGCATGGGTGGTGGGGATGTCGGGAGCAATCCGCGCCTGCGTCTGGCTGTGGACAAGGCCTATGACCAGAACATGCCCAAGGACACCATCGAACGCGCCATCAAGCGGGGAAGTGGTGATCTGGAAGGCGTCAACTATGAAGAAATACGCTATGAAGGGTATGGTATCAACGGTGCCGCGGTGATGGTGGATTGCCTGACGGATAACCGGACCCGCACCGTAGCCGATGTGCGCCACGCCTTTACCAAGTACGGGGGGAATCTGGGCACGGATGGTTCAGTGTCCTTCCTGTTCGTGCACTGTGGACAAATGCTCTTTTCTCCAGGGACGGATGAAGACCGGTTGATGGAAGCCGCTCTGGAGGCAGGAGCCGACGATGTCCTTCACCATGAGGACGACAGTCTGGAAGTGGTGACCCCGCCCTACGAATTCAGCGCCATTCGACAGGCCCTGGAAAAAAGTGGATTCAAGGCGGAATTTGCCGAGGTGACCATGAAACCCCAGAACGAGGTGGAATTTTCCGGGGATGAAGCGGTGCGCATGCAGAAACTGATCGATGCACTGGAATCTCTCGACGATGTACAGGCGGTGTATACCACCGCCGTTCTGTCCGAGTGAATGGTGGCCTTGCGTATTCTGGGTGTGGATCCCGGCCTGCGTTGTACCGGGTTTGGGGTCATCGAGTTGTCTCAGCGAGGGAATGACCCCGAATATGTGGCCAGCGGAACCATTACCACGCCTTCCACTGCGGCCTTGGCAGCACGTATCAAGGTGCTTCACACGGGGCTGAAGAGTGTCATCGAACTTCATCGACCGCAGGTCATGGCGATTGAAATCGTCTTCGTCAATGTGAACCCTCAAGCCACCCTGCTGCTGGGACAGGCTCGGGGAGCCTTGCTGGCGGCTGCGGTCATGCACGACCTCGAAGTTCACGAATATACGGCGTTGCAGGTCAAACAGGCCGTGGTGGGGCACGGCCATGCCAGCAAGGAACAGGTTCAGGCCATGGTCATGCGTTTGCTCAAATTAACCGAGGTTCCGCGAACCGACCCTGCCGATGCCCTGGCTTGTGCGTTGAGGCATGCGCACGGAGGTTCACTGCCACCGGCGGCGGCAGGGCGCCGGTCCACGCGCTGGCGTTCGTTGCCAGGACGCACGGGAAGTCCCTCATGATCGGACGGTTGCGCGGAATCGTGGTACATCAGGCCCCCCCCTGGGTGGTATTGGAAGTACAGGGGGTGGGATACGAGCTCGAGGTTCCTTTGGGAACCTTTGCGCGTTTGCCGGCGGAAGAAGTGCCCGTATGTTTTCTGACTCACCTCGTGGTTCGGGAGGATGCCCATCTCCTGTATGGTTTCCTGGATGAGGACGAGCGTCAGGCTTTTCGTCAACTGCTGAAAATCAGCGGGGTGGGACCCCGTCTTGCGCTGGCGGTGCTGTCCGGACTGTCTGTGAGTGCGTTGGGGCAGGCCGTGGAACGACAGGAAGTGGATCTCCTGACGCGTATTCCCGGTATCGGGAAAAAAACCGCCCAGCGGCTCCTTCTGGAGTTGAAAGAAAAGTTGGTCGTACCCTCCCTGCCCGAAGTTTCTCCTTCTCCTTCTGGGGGGGCCGCGCTCCAGGTGGAACTGGCGCAGGCCCTGAGCGGATTGGGTTACCACGACCGTGAGATTCAATGGGCCTTGAAGCAGTTGCCGGCGGGGGATTTGACCCTGGAACAGGGCATTCGCCAGACTCTGGGCTGGCTCGCGCGTCGGGAGTCCTGAGTCATGACGGGATCTGAGGTGAGGGGAAGGAAATGATCGAACAGGATCGTCTGATCCAGGGGCAACTGGAGTCGCGCCAGGAAGAAGTTCAGGAACGGGCGTTGCGTCCGCGCCATCTGGACGATTATGTGGGACAGAAAAAAGTGCGCGCCCAACTGGAGATTTTCATCGAGGCTGCGAGACGGCGGAAAGAGCCCCTGGATCATGTCTTGTTGTTCGGTCCGCCGGGACTTGGCAAGACGACCCTGGCGCATATCATTGCACGGGAAATGGGCGTCAATTTGCGCCAGACTTCGGGACCGGTGCTGGAACGGGCGGGGGATCTGGCAGCCATGCTCACTCACCTGGAACCTAACGACGTACTGTTCATCGATGAGATCCATCGTCTGAGTCCGGTGGTGGAAGAAATTCTTTATCCGGCCCTTGAAGATTACCAGATCGATATCATGATCGGAGAGGGGCCGGCAGCCCGTTCTGTCAAACTGGACCTGCCGCCGTTCACTCTGGTGGGGGCAACCACGCGCGCCGGAATGTTGACCAACCCTTTGCGCGATCGATTTGGAATCGTGGCCCGGCTCGAGTTTTATACGGAAGATGAATTGTCCCGGATCGTGACTCGCTCAGCCCATTTGCTGGGGATGGACATGGATGAAGCGGGAACCCGTGAGGTGGCGCGGCGTTCCCGGGGGACTCCGCGCATTGCCAATCGCCTGTTGAGACGGGTGCGGGATTACGCGGAAGTCCGTTCACAAGGATGCGTCACACAGGCGGTGGCAGATGCAGGGTTGAAGTTGCTGGAAGTGGACGACAAGGGGTTGGACATGATGGACCGCAAGTTGTTACAGACGGTCATTGAAAAGTTTGCTGGCGGGCCCGTGGGGGTGGATACCCTGGCCGCCGCCATTGGAGAAGAGCGGGATACCATCGAAGACATACTGGAACCCTATCTGATCCAGCAGGGATACTTGCAGCGTACTGCGCGTGGGCGCATGGCGACGGCCGCCGCTTTCCATCACTTTGGCCTGCCTGTATCGGGGGGAAAAGATACCGGTGAACTCAGCCTGGAAGAACGTTCATGAATTCCAGACGAATCGAGGTTCCCGTCAGGATCTACCATGAGGACACGGATGCTGGCGGGGTGGTTTATCATGCCAACTATTTGCGTTACATGGAGCGGGCCCGCACGGATTGGCTGCATGAGCGGGGTTTGGACCATGATCGCGTCGCGAGCGAATACGGGGTCTTGTTCGTGGTTCGCAGTGTCGAGGTCAAATTCCAGCGTCCTGCCCGTTTGGGGGATAACTTGCTGGCTGTGGCGGAACTGGCAGGGGTGCGCCATGGTCTGATGCTGTTCCGGCAGTCGGTCGTGCGCGGGACACAGAGTTTGGTGCGCGCGCAGGTGATGGTCGCCTGCGTGACGGTGAAGGATTTTACAGCAGCGGTCATACCGCCTGCCTTGGCACATTTTCTGGGAGTGGAAGGGTGAATATTACTTCGGATATTTCGTTGGTCAGTCTGGTCGTCCAGGCCAGTGTTCTGGTCCAGATCGTGCTTGGATTACTGTTGTTGATATCGCTTTTGTCCTGGACCTATATCTTTACAAAAATGTTGACCCTGGGCAAAGCGCGGCGCCAAACGACCAAATTCGAAGAAGAGTTCTGGGCGACCTCGGATATTGGCGCCCTCTATCAGCGTGCTTCGGGGCATAACGAAAACAGCGGGGCACTGGAGCGGATTTTTGAGTCCGGCTATCGGGAGTTTCTTCGCCATCGCAAATCCGGGACGCAGGAGACGGCGGCCGTGACCAGCGGGGTGCAACGGGCCATGAAAGCCACGTTCCAGCGTGAAACCGATCGCCTTGAGTCGCATCTGGCTTTTCTGGCTACCGTGGGTTCGGTCAGTCCCTACGTGGGACTATTCGGGACGGTGTGGGGAATCATGAACGCCTTTCGTGGCCTGGCCAACGTGGGTCAGGCGACTTTGGCTCATGTGGCGCCGGGCATCGCTGAAGCCCTGGTGGCCACCGCCATGGGGCTGTTTGCGGCAATCCCTGCAGTCGTGGCCTATAACCGCTACGCCCACGACACCGACCGGTTATCCAGTCGCTTTGAAAGTTTCATGGAGGAGTTCTCCAACATCCTGCAACGCCAGTTCAAACCGGCTCAGAACGGGCGTTGATCATGGCACGTAAACCACGGCGCATGATGAGTCAGATCAATGTGGTTCCCTACATCGATGTCATGCTGGTGCTTCTGGTCATTTTCATGGTGACGGCCCCCATGATCAACCCGGGACAGGTGGATCTGCCTTCGGTGGGACAGAACCTCGCTCAGTCGCAGGATCCCGTGCAGGTGATCCTGCATCTGGACGGTCATCTGGCCGTTCTGGACTCCCATCAGAGCAGCGAAGAACAGAACGTGACCCGTGATCGGCTGGTGGACCGGATGAGGGCCTTGCATCATGCGGAACCAGACCGTCCGGTGGTCATTGCGGCAGATCGTTCCGTACGCTATGAAGAAGTACTGCAGGTCATGGATCTGCTCAAAAAAGCGGAGGTCAACCGGATTGGTTTGCTGGCGCGGGGGCGCTCCGGTTGATGTACCCGGCCATCGATCAGGAACGGGGGGTGCGTCTGTGGGCCTGGATTCTGGCGTTGCTGGTTCATGCCCTGTTTGTGGCGGTTCTGGTCCTGGGCGTATCCTGGCAACGGCACCCTGATCCCGCTCCCCTGGTGGCCGAACTGTGGTCGGACATTCCCAAGCCTGCCACCGTTACGGAAGTGACCCCGCCCCAACCCGTGACACCGGAGCCGCCGGCTCAGCCAGCACCTGCTCCGACACTTGCCCCTCCCCGCGTGGAGCCTGCCCCGGCCCCCCGTCCTGAACCCAAGCCGGTCTTGCCGGCAACGCCCAGCGCCGCGGATATTGCGCTCAAGAAAAAAAAGGAAAAAGCGGCACAGGAAGCGAAACGTCAGGCGGATCAACAGAAACGGGAAAAAATGCTGGCGGAGCAACTGCGTCAGGAGCGTCAGGAGGCGCTCAAAGAGGAGAGAAACGATGCCAAATTACGGGCTGATGCCGAGGTGCGTCGCCGTCAGGCCGAGCAGTTGGCTCAAAATGCCCGTGCCGCCCAAGCCGCGGCAGTGGACCGTTACAAGTTGGCCATCATCAACAAGATCCGCGGCAATACGGAAGTTCCCGAAGGGGTTCAGGCCGGGTTGACGCTGGAGGTGGATGTCACCATACTCCCAGATGGAGGGGTTCTGGAACCCGTCAGGATCGTCAAGTCCAGTGGCGATCCGCGCTATGACCAGGCGGTTCTGCGCGGCATTCTGCGATCCCAGCCCTTACCCTTGCCCAGTGACGTGGCCCTACGTCAACTATTTCGAGTGACTCATCTACAACTTCACCATGAAAAATAATCTGCTCATTTTCATCGCTTTTTTGTTGGCACTGATTCAAGTGCCGGTTCATGCCGATATGACCCTCGAGATCGTCACCCAGGGAGCGCAACTGACTCCCGTCGCCATATTGCCCTTTGCGGGCGATGGCACGGGGCCTCACCAACTGTCTGCGGTCATCGCGGCCGACCTCAAACGTTCCGGTTTGTTCGATCCTCTGAATACTCAGGGAGTCTCACCTGCCCCTGCCGATGTGGAAGGCGTGAATTGGGATGCCTGGCAGGCTCAACACGCCAATTTTGTGGTGGTGGGGAATGTTCAGGAAGAACCGGCGACCCATCATGTCAAACTCAATTTTCGTCTGGTGGAATTGCCCAACCGGATGGCCCACCTCAGTCTGTCTTTTGATGGGCCTGCGGACCAGTACCGCATGGTGGCGCACCATGCGGCCGACGCCATTCTGGAAAATATCACTGGCTACAAGGGCATGTTCAGTTCGCGTATTGCCTATATAACCCAGCATGGTCCGGCCCGCAGTCTCAAGGTGGCGGACAGCGACGGCTTCAACGAGCAGAGCATGCTCCATACCAATGAACCGATCCTGTCTCCAAAATGGTCGCCTGATGGTCAGCGTATGGCCTATGTGACCTTCGAACTTGGTCGTCCCATGGTGGTGGTACAGACTTTGGCTAGTGGGGTCCGTCATGTGGTGGCCCGCTATAAGGGCAGCAACAGTGCGCCAGCCTGGACCCCTGATGGACGGCATTTGGCGGTGGTTCTGACCAAGGATGGGCACTCGCAGATCTATCTGGTCTCCCTCAATGGTTCGGAAGCCCCCGAACGTCTGATTTCCAGCGGGGGAATCGATACGGAACCTTATTTTTCGCCGGATGGACGTACCTTGTACTTTACTTCCGACCGGGATGGCGGGCCTCAGATTTACCGAATTGCACTGAGTGATTTGCGCGGGTCTCCGGAACGTCTGACCTATGGCAGCAGTTATGCGGTTTCCCCCAGACTGAGTCCAGACGGCAAGCAACTGGCCTATATCCAGCGTGATGGAGGGGCTTTTCATGTGATGCTCATGGATTTGGCAACAAAACAGACGCAACCCATGACCGATAGCTCTCTGGACGAGTCGCCGACCTTTGCGCCGAATGGAAAATACCTGCTCTACTCCACTCAGGATGGGGGGAGGGGCGTTCTCGCCATCGTCAGTACCGATGGAAGAATCCGCCAGAAACTGTCGACCCAGACCGGGGATGTTTACGAACCCGTATGGGGGCCGTTGCAGTAAACCTAAGAATGGGGGTATGCGTTATACTGAGCGCAGTATTTGTAACCACTTTCCGAGTTTTACGTCAACCCCTTTTCTTAACAAGGATAATCATGAAAAAAGCTCTTCTCGCATTGGCTGTTACCAGTGTCCTGGCTGCCTGTAGTTCCACACCGACCGAGGAAACCAGCGCGCCCGTGGCACAGAAGACCGCTGCGCCCGCGGCAGTGGCTCCTGCACAACCCATGGTCAAGGAACCGGTCACGGTTTCCTTGTATCCTGCCAAGGGGGTGGGTGGGGCGTTGGGTCAACGGACCATTCATTATGCCTTCGACAAGTACACGGTTACGGATGAGTACATGCCTGTGGTCGATGCCCACGGCGATTTCCTTTTGTCCCATGGGGCCGCCAAGGTTACCCTGCAAGGGAACTGTGACGAGCGTGGCAGCCGTGAGTACAATCTGGGCCTGGGACAGCGTCGCGCCGATAGCGTACGTAAGATCCTGATTGCCAAGGGCGTGAAGGACAGCCAGATCGAAACAGTCAGTTTCGGCAAGGAGAAGCCTGTCAATCCTGGGCATAATGCCGCTGCCTGGGCAGAGAACCGCCGTACTGATATCGTTTATCAAGGCGAGTAATTTTTATCCATGACTCTTACCCGGCGAGTGCGTTTCCCTCGTCGGGTTTTCCTTTTTTGGTGACCATGAAAACCACCTTCAAATCGACATATTTTCTTCTGGTATCAGGTTTACTCTGGGCTGGCCAGGTTCATGCAAGTCTTTTGTCCGATGAAGAAGCCCGGCAGGGCGTGGCCGATCTCAAGAGCCAGCAGTCCGTCCTGAGTCGCCAGCAGCAGACGATGGATGAGCGGATCACGCGCATGGAAACTGCGCTTCAGGGTTATCCGGATCTGGTCATGCGTCTGGAAAGCATGAGTCAGGATCTGGCCCAGTTGCGGGGACGTATCGACAACCTGACCAACCAACTGGACGTGGAAGACAAGCGTTTTCATGATCTGTACATGGATCTGGATTCTCGTCTCAAGGTCGTGGAATCGGCTTTGCCCAAACCTGAGGGAGCGGAGGGGGCGGTTCCCGGGGCTCCGGGCGTGGCGGGCGGAAAAGAGGGCGCCACCTCTGCAGGCGCGGCAGAAAGCGGGAAGAATGCTGCGACTGTGGCGGACAATGGGCCAAAATCCGGAGGACAGGAAAAAGGGGGGAACCCGGAAGGTGCTTCTTCCGATGCCAGAGCGCCCTCTGCAGACTATGATGCGGCCCTATCCGTATTCAATGCGGGAAATTATGCCAAATCCCGGAAGTTGTTCGAGGCTTTTGTCAAGTCCAATCCCAATGACGAAAAAGTGCCCAATGCACTCTATTGGATCGGGATGAATCAGTTACTGCTCAAGGATTACAAAGGGGCGCGCGCGACGAATCAACATCTTTACAAGTCGTTCCCGGACTCACCCAAAACCCCGGATGGGTTGCTGAATCTTGCGGCTGCATGGTTGGGGTTAGGGGAGCCTGCCACGGCAAAAGCCACCTGGAAGATGATCATCGCCAAGTATCCAGACAGTTCTGCCGCTCAGAAGGCCAAGGTCCGCCTGCGTCAGCATTGACGTCATTGGTTTTTTAGGTGATAATGCCGGGCTACGCTGTTTGGTTTGGGTCGTTAGCTCAGTTGGTAGAGCAGCGGACTTTTAATCCGTTGGTCGCAGGTTCGAATCCCGCACGACCTACCAATAAATCAATAAGTTATAGTAATTTCCCGGAACCCATCGTTAAAGTTGTTCCATCCCCCAGCGCGGGAGATGTCCGCGGGTAAGCGAACGTGTCTCTCGGAGTTTCAGTAGATTTCGGAATCGCTGTCCGAGGGCATCGTTGTGAGTGCCAACTCGATATTTGAGGCTAGGTCTTTGGCATAGTCCGCTGCTTCGGACAAACGGATCGACTCATAGAACTCTGCTTTCAGCCGAAAATTTTTGATGTCTTCCATCAGCAACGCTCTTATCTCATCTTTTTTCATCTTGATCTCCATTTTGCGGTTGACCGAGGTTTGATCTGTGCTTCTCTTCTGTCGTTATTGCCGTTCGATCGCCATGGTCGCTCGAGCGCTGTGCTCGAGCCAAAAGCCCTGTGACTGGGTCAATGGCTCAAAGTTCAGGGCGGCGGCGTAGGCTCGGTAGTTCCCTGACCTTTTTCAGGATGATAGTCGTATTTTACTGTTTCATCGGGATTTTCTTTATTTTCATATTTTTTGTCTTCTTTTTCGTCCTCTTTTTTATCGGTGCTGCTTTCTCCGGTGGTGGCTACAAAAACAATGGAGCCCAGAAAAAGCAGGCCTATGATGGTTTCAAGCATAAAATACTGGGTCCTTTCTGGCTGGTGAAGCGGTGGAAACGGAATTATTCCATAGGCGTTCTTCCGTCCGGTGAAAAAATCGTCATATTTTTTGGTAGGGAAAGAACCTTCGAGTGATTTTCATATTCTAAAGTTCGAGGAGTCATTCCTCGCGGGTTGTCGACGGACACGCAGCCCCTCGGTCGACAACAGATTCGTTCATAATAAATCTGAGGAGACCGCCATGAAAAAAATAACCATTTCGCTGGCAGTGTGGTTGACCTGTATCGGTATGAATGCATGGTCTGCGGACCATGAGGTCAAGATGATGACGCAGGGGAGCGACGGACAGACGCTGGTCTTTGAGCCTTCATTCATCAAGGTCGCGGTGGGGGATACCGTTACCTTCAAACCCATGCAGAAAGCGGGTCATACCAGTTATTCCATCTTCGAACCGGAAGGGGCAAAGCCCTGGAAAGCACAGCCCGATTCGGAAATCACTGTCAAACTGGACAAGGAAGGGGTTTATCTGGTGGAGTGTTTTGTCCATAAGACCCTGGGTATGGTCGCTGTGATCCAGGCCGGAAAACCGGTCAATCTCGAGGCCGCCAAGCAAAAAGCGGCGGAAGAGTCCGCCAAGATGGCGGCTGGAAAGGATCGCTTCGCCAAGGAGTTGGCGCTCGTCAAGTAGGGGGATAGGGTGAGTCTGGCTGGCCTCTCGCCTCCATTTTTCGGGAGGTGGGGGGCGGTCCCGGCTGCGGGTGAGATGCCGCCACTGGAACAAATAGCGCGGAAAATCTTTCGGTGTTTGGGCGATGGAAATCCGGTGGGCGGTATTAGCATGCCCTTTGGGGAAAGTTCTGAGGCCGGGGGCTGATATGTCGATATTGAGTGGTATGGGGGGGATCGGGGCAACGCTTGCCGCAGGTAACGTCCTGACTTCCGCCGTGTCCAGAAGGCATGGAGGCGGTCATGGGGAGGGGCAAACGGCCGCTGCGGTCTCAGGGTTTGCGGGAGGGACGCTTATGCCCTCCGTGGTGCAGTCCCTGCGTCAGGCCATTGGCACGGGCTCTTCGAGATCGACAGGCTCTGCTGTGTCCTCGCCTCCTGCAACGAGTGTTACAAATTCTCATTCATCGGGGAAGTCCCCTGAGCAGGCGTTGAATGCCTTCGTTCAGGCGCTTTTTTCCTCCCTGTATGGGGCAAATAACGCGATTTCGACAAATTCTGCACAATCCGCGGGGCCGGCAGCGTCGACCGGATACCTCTCTGCGCCGGGTTCTCTGGAAAACCGCTTGAGTGGTTTGATCCAGACGCTTTCCTTCGTAAATCCATCGTCCGTGCCGAGTCTGGCTGCGACAGGGGGGCAAGCGGGTGAGGCGGGTGTTTCCTCTCACGGGGCATTGCAACAGGAGTTTCGCAATCTCTTGTCTGCTTACGGGGCGACACAGGGTCAAGCGACACTCAATGGATTTCTTACCTCATTGTCAAACAATTTGCGGAATAATGGCGCCAGTTTGGGGTTCAATGCGATTGCTTGACAGGGTGGGTGTATGAGGTTAAAATTCCATGTTCTGTGAATTTATCAAGGTGAATCCCATGTATGCGGTCATCAAGACGGGCGGTAAGCAATATCGCGTTCAGTCCGGAGAGAAGTTGAAAGTAGAGCGGATCGAGGCAGAAGTTGGCTCTGAGATAGGCCTTGATCAGGTATTGATGATTGCAGATGGAGAGACCTTGCACGTCGGACGCCCTTTGGTAGAAGGGGCGAAGGTCGCGGCAACAGTGGTCAGTCACGGTCGTCACGACAAGGTGCGCATCTTCAAAATGCGTCGCCGTAAACACTACCAGAAACATCAAGGACATCGGCAGAATTATACGGAACTGCAAATCGGTTCCATCACGACGGCAGTTTGAGGTTAAAACATGGCACATAAAAAGGCAGGCGGGAGTTCCCGCAATGGACGTGACTCCGAATCGAAACGGTTGGGGGTCAAGGCCTATGGTGGGCAGCATGTCAGCGCGGGGAGCATCATCGTGCGGCAGCGGGGCACACGTATTCATCCGGGATCCAATGTTGGGATGGGAAAGGATCATACCCTCTTCGCCAAGGTGGAAGGGCATGTCGTATTCCGTAACAAGGGCCCACTCAACGACAAGATCGTCATCATTGAACCCTTGGCCAGCGTTGCTTGATCGGGCGTTGCGATTACAGGAAAATAAAGCCCTATCCGTTGTGATAGGGCTTTTTTATTGATATGAAATTCATTGATGAAGCACGGATTCAAATTCATGCCGGAAAGGGTGGGGACGGCTCCGCCAGTTTTCGGCGCGAGAAGTATGTTCCCAGAGGCGGTCCCGATGGTGGGGACGGCGGGCGCGGGGGCAGTATCATCGCGGTCGCCGATCGCAATATCAATACCCTTGTGGACTATCGTTTTGCGCGCATCCACCGGGCCAAAAATGGTGAACCCGGGCGGGGTGCGGATTGCAACGGGCGGGGCGCGCCGGATGTGATGCTCCGCATGCCCGTGGGAACCCTGATTCGGGAAGCCGAATCAGGCGCGATCATGGCAGATTTGACCCGGCACGGTCAGCAGGTGGTTCTGGCGCAGGGAGGACAGGGCGGGCTTGGTAATCTGCACTTCAAGTCCAGCACCAATCGTGCGCCCCGTCAGTTCACCAAGGGTGAAGCGGGGGAGGAAAAAGAGTTACAACTCGAACTCAAGGTGCTGGCGGATATCGGTCTGCTGGGGTACCCCAATGCGGGCAAATCGACGTTCATTCGTGCGGTTTCTGCGGCCCGTCCCAAGGTGGCCGACTACCCTTTTACCACGCTTCAACCTCACCTTGGCGTGGTCCGGGTGGATGATGCGCGCAGTTTTGTCATAGCGGATATTCCGGGTTTGATTGAAGGCGCATCGGAAGGCGCTGGATTGGGACATCAATTTTTGCGACATCTGACGCGCACCCGTTTGTTGCTGCATCTGGTGGATTGTGCCCCACTCGATGAAGAAATCGATCTGGTGGGACAGGCTCGAGCCTTGAGCAATGAATTGCTCAAATATGATGAGACGCTTCATGCCAAGCCGCGTTGGATCCTTCTCAACAAAATGGATATGCTCTCCGAGGAGGCGCGCTCTGAAGTCAGGACGCTTTTTGAACAGTCTTTAGGGCCTCAACGGTTCTTTGAGTTGTCGGCGTTGACGGGAGAAGGATGTCGGGAACTGTGTTTTGCGATCATGGAGCATCTTCAGGAAATGAGGGCACAGAATCCGGAGGCTGATGAACCGGTGAGCGATGAGTCGACAAGCCCCCCGTCTGACCTGGGTGCTGAGTCAGGTCCGGATCGGCACGCATCTGATGCCTCAGAGAGCGAGGAATGACTTCCTTTGTTCGTACAGCACAGCGTCTGGTCATCAAGATTGGCAGCAGTCTGTTGACCAATGAGGGGCGAGGTCTGGATCATGCGGCCATGCAGGGTTGGGCGGAGCAAATTCAGTCCCTGCGCAGGAAAGGGAAATCTGTGGTGCTGGTTTCCTCCGGGGCTGTGGCTGAAGGGATGCGTCGTCTGGGTTTGAATAACCGGCCCAAGGCGTTACACGAATTGCAAGCGGCCGCAGCCGTGGGACAGATGGGGTTGATCCAGGGATGGGAAACCTGCTTTCGTTCCTATGGCGTCGGTACGGCCCAGATTTTATTGACGCGTGCGGATCTGGCTTCGCGTGAACGGTACCTGAACGCCCGATCCACCTTGTCAACTTTGTTGGGCTGGGGGATCGTTCCCATCATTAACGAAAACGATACTGTGGCAACGGACGAAATCAAGGTGGGGGATAACGACACCTTGGGTTCGCTGGTGACCCAGTTGATCGAAGCCGACGGATTGGTGATCCTGACAGACCAAGCCGGACTTTTTACGGCGGACCCGCGCAAGGATCCCAATGCAACCCTGATTGGCGAGGCAAAGGCTGGCGATCCGAACCTCGAAACCATGGCGGGTGGTGCAGGTTCGATCCTGGGGCGCGGTGGAATGCTCACGAAAGTTCAGGCCGCCAAACGGGCGGCGCGCAGTGGCGCACACACGGCCATCGTTTGGGGAAGAGAACCCAATGTTCTGAATCGCCTGGCAGACGGAGAGCGCATCGGTACCCAATTGATGGCCAGTCTTCCCGCCTTGACGGCGCGCAAGCAATGGTTGGGCGACGCCTTGCCGGTGCGTGGCAGTTTGAGGCTGGATGACGGGGCGGTCAGGGCTCTTTGCCGGGAACAAAAAAGTTTGCTGCCGGTGGGGGTGACTGCCGTGCAAGGAGAGTTCGAACGCGGAGAGTTGGTCCGTTGTCTGGACGGGGAAGGGAGGGAAATCGCCCGGGGGTTGGTCAATTATTCCGCTCGGGAGACCACGGGCATTCTGGGGCATCCAACCGAGAGCATCGAGAATGTGCTGGGTTATGTGGATGAACCCGAACTGATTCACCGGGACAATCTGGTTTTGCTGCAGGGGCAGATGCCAGAAGCAGAAGAATAGAGGACTCGCGTATAATGCGCTTTTGCACGGGAGACAGGTCATGCGCGTGGTTGAAAAAGCACTGACTTTTGATGATGTTTTACTCGTACCGGCCCATTCACAGGTATTGCCGAGGGAAGTCACCCTAACGACGCAGTTGACCCGTGGAATTTCCCTGAATATCCCGCTCCTGTCCTCTGCCATGGATACGGTCACTGAAGCGCGTCTGGCCATTGCCCTGGCTCAGGAGGGGGGAATCGGGATCCTTCACAAAAATCTTTCCATCGAGCAGCAGGCTGCTGAAGTGGCCAAGGTCAAACGTTTCGAATCCGGAGTCGTGCGTGATCCGATCACCATCACACCGGATATGCCAGTCGGGGAAGTGGTTCAGCGTACGCGCCAGCATCGCATCTCGGGTTTGCCCGTGGTACAGGACGGGCGGGTGGTGGGCATCGTGACCAATCGGGACTTGCGGTTCGAAGGTCGCCTGGATCAGCCGGTGAGCGCAGTGATGACGCCGCGGGAGCGTTTGGTGACGGTGCGCGAGGGAGCAACTCGCGATGAAGCCATGAAATTGATGCACCAGCACCGACTGGAACGTGTGTTGGTCGTCAATGACCAGTTCGAATTGCGTGGCTTGATTACCGTGAAAGACATTCTCAAATCCAGCGAGCACCCTCTGGCCGCAAAGGACTCCGCGGGACGCCTGAGAGTGGGGGCTGCGGTTGGCGTGGGCGAAGGTACGGAAGAACGGGTTGCGGCTCTGATCGAGGCGGGAGTCGACGTTCTGGTTGTGGACACGGCCCACGGGCATAGCCAGGGAGTGCTGGATCGGGTGCGCTGGATCAAGCGGCATTATCCCCATATGGAAGTGATTGGCGGGAATGTGGCGACGGCCGCAGCGGCCCGTGCGCTGGTGGATCATGGTGCCGATGGTGTCAAGGTGGGGATAGGTCCGGGTTCCATTTGTACCACTCGTATCGTGGCAGGAGTCGGTGTTCCCCAGATTACGGCGGTTCATAACGTGGCGACGGCTCTGGACGGAACGGGGGTTCCCTGCATTGCCGATGGCGGCATCCGCTTTTCTGGAGATGTGGCCAAGGCCCTGGCCGCTGGAGCAAATACCGTGATGATTGGAGGGCTGTTTGCGGGCACTGAAGAGGCGCCCGGCGAAACCGAATTGTTCCAGGGACGCTCCTACAAATCCTATCGAGGGATGGGATCTCTGGGGGCGATGCAGCAGGGATCCAGTGACCGCTACTTTCAGGAAGAGGAAAACAATGCAGACAAACTGGTTCCCGAAGGGGTGGAAGGACGCGTGCCCTACAAGGGGCCGGTCTCGGTGGTGATTCACCAGTTGATGGGGGGAGTTCGGGCCAGCATGGGCTATCTGGGCTGTCACACCATCGACGAAGTCCACCAGCGTGCGGAGTTTGTGGAAATATCCTATGCCGGAATGCGTGAGTCTCACGTCCATGACGTGCACATCACCAAAGAAGCACCCAACTACCATATAGATTGAGTTATGTCCCGCCAGAAAATTCTGATTCTTGACTTCGGGGCCCAGTACGTCCAGTTGATTGCGCGGCGCGTTCGGGAGGCTGGGGTCTATTGTGAATTACATCCTTGGGATGTTACCGATCAATTCGTGCGGGAATTTGCGCCGCAGGGCGTGATCTTGTCCGGAGGACCGTCTTCGGTGACGACTGGGCATGAGGCCCCTCGTGCCCCGCAGTCCGTGTTTGAGTTGGGTGTTCCCGTTCTGGGAATTTGTTATGGGATGCAGACCATGGCTGCCCAACTGGGCGGTCAGGTGGAAAATGCCGTCGTGCGCGAATTTGGGCATGCGACCGTCCAGACATTGGGGGATTCTTCCCTGTTTGCCGGGTTGTCTGATCAGGAAGGTCCGCACGGAGAATCCCTGCTGTCGGTATGGATGAGTCACGGCGATAAAGTAACTTCACTGCCTCCAGGGTTTTTTGTCAGTGCGGCGAATGCAGCGACCCCGATCGCGGCCATGGCCGATGAAACCCGTCATTTCTACGGGGTTCAGTTCCATCCGGAAGTGACCCACACAGCGCAGGGGAAAGCGCTTTTGACCCGTTTTGTGAGGGATATCTGCGGCCTCTCTGCAGATTGGACCATGCCCCATTTCATCACTCAGGCGGTGCAGGAAATCCGGGACCAGGTCGGCACGGATGAAGTCATTCTCGGACTTTCCGGCGGCGTGGATTCTTCAGTAGCGGCGGTTCTCATCCACAAGGCGATTGGTCCACAGTTGACCTGTGTTTTTGTGGACCATGGCTTATTGCGTTACCGGGAAGCCGAGGAAGTCATGGCCACCTTCGCCCAGCACCTTGGTCTCAAGGTGATTCACGTGGATGCCCGAGCAACCTTTATGGGGCATCTGGCAGGCGTCACAGACCCTGAACAGAAACGAAAAATCATTGGTCGTGAATTCGTCGAGGTTTTTCAGCGCGAAGCCGAACGCTTGCTGCAGGCCAAGTGGTTGGCTCAAGGAACCATCTATCCGGACGTCATTGAATCCGCCGGCTCCAAAAACGGCAAAGCCCAGAATATCAAATCCCACCATAATGTGGGCGGGCTTCCCGATACGCTTCATCTGAAACTGCTTGAGCCCTTGCGCGATCTGTTCAAGGATGAAGTACGCGCCCTGGGGGTGGAACTGGGGCTTCCTTCCGAAATGGTTCATCGTCACCCCTTTCCGGGGCCGGGTATGGGCGTGCGCGTACTGGGCGAAGTGTCTCCTCACTTTGTTGATCTGCTGCAGCGTGCCGATGCCATCTTTATCGAAGAATTGCGCTCTTCGGGGTGGTATGACCAGGTTTCCCAGGCTTTCGCGGTGTTCTTGCCCGTGCGTTCTGTAGGTGTCATGGGGGACGGGCGGACTTATGAACATGTCGTGGCTTTGCGTGCCGTGGTCACCAGCGACTTCATGACAGCCCACTGGGCCGAACTCCCTTACGCTCTGCTGGGAAAAGTTTCCAATAGAATCATCAATGAGGTACGTGGAATCAACCGCGTGGTGTACGATATTTCCGGGAAACCCCCTGCTACCATAGAGTGGGAGTGAATTGACGTCTTTCGAGGACTGTCGCCAGTTCGTCCACCGGACGCTTACAGACAATAAATCTGACAACATTGGTAAACTCTGGCAGCAACTTTCATTCAGGCGTGCCTGGTTTCACCCAAAAAGTTCATGGTATTTTCGTTTGTATCAGGCAATCTGAACGTGAACGTGCTTGCCGAGCACGTTGGCAGCAGCTTCGATCTGGTCGAGTTTTGAGGCGTGACGCAGGTCAAACAAGCGATCAACTTGCGGCATATGCCACCCCAAGCGGCGGGCGAGTTCTGCCTTCTTGATTCCCTGATCGGTCATCGCTTGGTAAACGCCCAACTTGGCGCATTCCAGCGCCAGTGGCCGCACGGTCTTTTGTCCTTCTGCTGGCTGACTGGCGGCGGGAAGAGGTTTGCGGGCATCAACGTAGAACGACAAGCCGGTTTCCAGCGCGTCGACTGCGTTCAGCAGGGCTTCATCTTCATCGGCGCCGAAAGTGATGGCTTCGGGCACGTCGGCAAACGTGACCAGCACAGTGCCGTCATCGGGGGTCAAGGTCACGGGGTAGTCGAACATCATTCTCTCCTTCACTTCATCAAACCAAGCTGTCGTTTGATCGCGGCTTCTAGCCCTTTACCAAGTTCGGCGGTACCGTGCATGGGTAGGGAAGACTGCTTGCCATTCAGAAACACCTTCAGGTGCGAACCCTTACCGGGCTGGAAAGTCGCGCCCTGTTGCTCTAGCCATTTCCTCATCTGCTTGGAGTTCATAGGCGAAGAATAACAGAAGTGTTGTGTTTGTCAAGTGGAATGCAACACTTATGTTATTTTTCGTGCTGCCAAGGGGGGACACCTCCACCATTCACGGCGAAATCCTATCCCGCTGAAATCAGCAAGGTGGCCTGGTCGGACGCTTGCACAAGAACAAATAATTGGAATACACAACTGGACACCGACGCATTATGTTCGATACCGTCCAGACAGGTTCCATATTTTATTCCATGGTGCTCGGTGCCCTCCCATAAGATCCTGGAGTTATGGATATGCAAACGCCAACTTCCTTGCCGCTCACAGACCCAGCACTTAGAGCGCTACGAACATCCGAAAGTAGTTACCGTCGATTGTTTGAAACTGCCCAGGACGGGATCATGCTTCTTAACGTTGATACGGCCCAGATTGAAGATGTCAACCCCTATTTGGTCAATATGCTGGGTTACACGCATGCGGAGTTTCTGGGGAAAAGGTTATGGGAAGTGGGGCCGTTTTCGGACAGATTCAAGAGCAAAGAAATGTTTGCGGAACTGCAAACAAATGGGTATGTCCGGTACGAGGATCTTCCTCTCAAAACAAAATCAGGGGAACGGGTTCAGGTTGAATTCGTTAGTAATACCTACGACTGCGATGGTATCCGGGTCATTCAGTGCAACATTCGTGATATTACCAAACGCAAGGCAGCCGAGGCGGAAATCCAGCGGCGCACGCATCTCTATTCTGCGCTGAGCCAGTGCAACAAGGCGATTGTGCACTGTACCAGCGAGGAAGAGTTGTTCCTGAAAATCTGCTGTGCGGCGGTGCGGTTTGGAAGGATGAAGATGGCCTGGATCGGCCTCATCGATGCCGAGACGCTCGTGGTGCGACCGGTCTGCAGTATCGGTAGCGGCGTCGAGGAGTTGGGAAATATCGAGATCTCGGCAGACGTTGATAGCCCCTTCGGGCACGGCCCCATCGGTACCGCCATTCGCGAAAACCGGACGATCTGGAGCCAGGATTTCATGAATGATCCACTCAATGCCCCATGGCAAGAACATGCCGCGCGCGGTGGTTGGGCGGCCTCGGCATCGCTGCCGCTGCACCGGAATGGTGTCGTTATTGGTGCTTTTTCCTTGTATGCAGGCGAAATCAATGCGTTCGATGAAGCCGCGTGCGACCTGCTGGTTGAAATGGCAAACGATATTAGTTTTGCACTGGGCAATTTCGCTAACGAGACTGCGCGCAGGCAGGCGGAGCAGGACCTGCGCATTGCCGCCATCGCTTTCGAAACACAGGAAGGCATCATCATCACCGATGCACATAACGTCATCCTGCGCATCAACAAATCTTTCACCCGCCAGACCGGGTACAGTGCCGAGGAAGCCGTCGGAAAAACCCCCGCTCTGCTCAAGTCTGGGAGGCAGGATGCTGAATTCTATCGACAAATGTGGGAAACTCTGGCCCAGGACCACTACTGGCACGACGAAATCTGGAACCGGCGCAAAAATGGAGAAATCTATCTGGATTGGCTCACCATTACGGTAGTGACTGACGTCGAAGGTAAAGTCACGAATTATGTCGGTTCCTTTTCCGACCTCTCCCAATTCAAGAAAGACGAAGCCGCGATCCACGCCCTGGCATTTTATGATCCATTGACTGGTCTACCCAACCGGCGCCTGTTGGTCGAGCGCCTGCAGCATACCTTTGCCGCCAGTGCGCGTGATCACAACCACGCCGCCCTCCTGTTCATCGATCTCGACAACTTCAAGATTCTCAACGATACCAAGGGTCATAATATCGGCGACCTATTGCTGATCGAGGTGGCCAGTCGGCTGCGGGCCTGTGTACGTGAAGGGGACACTGTGGCGAGGCTGGGGGGCGATGAGTTCATCGTCATACTGCAGGGATTGGATGAAGAGTCTTTGCAAGCTGCTGCCCAGGCGGAAATTATCTGCGACAAAATACTTGTCGCCATCAGTCAGCCCCGTTATTTGCTGGCAGATGACGAATATCAAAGTTCCGCCAGCATTGGAATCAGCCTGTTTTGCAATCAGGAGGTCACGGTAGACGAATTGCTCAAACGCGCTGATACTGCCATGTACCAGGCAAAGAACGCCGGACGCAATAGCCTGCGTTTTTATGACCCGGCCATGCAGGTTGTACTGGAGGCTCGCACGGCATTGGAAAGTGATTTGCGTCGTGCCCTGTCGGAGAACCAGTTCAGGCTACACTACCAAATGCAGGTTAGCCGTACCGGCCATATTTTCGGAGCCGAGGTGTTGATCCGTTGGCAGCATCCGCAACGGGGCCTGGTTTCACCCCTGCAGTTCATCCCGTTGGCCGAAGAAACGGGGCTGATCCTGCCCATCGGGCGGTGGGTGCTGGAAACGGCTTGTGCCCAACTCAAGATATGGGAAGCCGACCCGCTCACCTGTGATCTGCAACTTGCCATCAACGTCAGCGCACAACAATTTCACCAGCCTGATTTCGTCGAGCAGGTACGCCAGACGTTGCACAGACATGCGCTCAACCCCAACCGGATCAAACTCGAACTCACGGAGAGTCTGGTTCTGGACAACATCGATGACACCATCGCCAAGATGCAAGCGCTCAGACAGAGTGGGGTGCGTTTCTCCATGGATGACTTCGGCACTGGCTACTCATCGTTGTCTTATCTGACCCAGTTGCCGCTCGCCCAGTTGAAAATTGATCAGTCCTTCGTGCGCAACATCGGCGTAAAACACAGTGATTCGATCATCGTGCAGACCATCATCGGCATGGCTAATAACCTGGAGATGGAGGTGATCGCCGAAGGGGTGGAGACGGAAGAGCAGCGCGTATTTCTGGAGCAACATGGTTGCATTTTCTACCAAGGATACCTGTTCGGTAGACCGATGCCTGTTGAGGAATTCGAGGAAAAACTGGGAAGTTTGCAGCGGTTTCCAGTGATATGAAACAGCCGCTGTCGCGCTGCGAGAAGCGCTCTGATTTTCAGGGATCGTTTTTCAGTGAAGGTCGATTCACTAAAACCAGCGATGCATCATCTTGCGGGGGGTATGAGGTGCATCGCTGGAAGGGTAATGCCTGATTATTTTTTGCGTTGCCAGTTGGCGTTGTCAGCAATGAAACAGAATAAGGCAGTTCCCACGATTCCAATGATTTCATACATCACGATGTTACCCATGGCGCAATCTCCTCAAATTTTTGTCTGAATGCGATACCGTTCTATCCCGCCGATTATTTTTTGGTAGGACGGCCTGATTTTAACCATAAATTTGATTAAGATCAAATAAAAATAATGAAAAATATGGTAGCGCTTGACCTTTATGTATAACTAATTGAACCGATGGGTTTTTTATTGAGACCTTTGAATCGTTCTCCGTGCGATTCAAAGGTCGGGCGGGGGGGAGGAAGGCAAAAAGTCGCTTGATGCCGAGTGGGAGAATTCTGCTATAATGCCCGCTTCATGGCGTGGGTCGTTAGCTCAGTTGGTAGAGCAGCGGACTCTTAATCCGTTGGTCGAAGGTTCGAATCCTTCACGGCCCACCATCAGTCCAATGAAAATAAACAATTTTTTTGACTATTGTCTTGGGTCAGGGTCGTGACGGTTGATTCTGGCGGGCTTCGCTCTCGCGAACTCAGGCCCCAATCAGGTCGGGCCGTTCCGGTTACTGCTTTCCAGGGTTTCCGTTTCATTCGAGAAACGACGGTCATGGGTTCAGGTGCTATCATATGCGCCGCGTCCGATCAAAATGGGAACTGCTCCATACGCTCCCGTCAGGAGGTAATGCCATGCGACAATTCGGATTTCTGGGTACTGCAATGTGGATTGCGGTAGGTGGAATCGTCAGTGTTTCTGCGCGGGCTGAACTGCCCATGAAACCTGGGTTATGGGAAATTCAACCCACGGTGCAGTTGCCGTCGCCGTCACAGAATGGTACACGGCCTACGCTCGACATGAGCCAGGTCATGCAGAGCATGTCGCCTCAAATGCGCGGTCAAATGGAAGCATTGCTTCAGAAGCAAGGGGTGTCCATGGGGGCCAACGGTGGTATACGCATCTGTATCACCCGGGCCATGATCGAACAAAACCGACTGCCTCAGAAAAATGGTTGTGAAAGTTCCGTGACCAGTCAGTCCGGAGACAAGTACAAACTTCATTTCAGTTGTGGCAACCCACCGACCACCGGCGAGGGTGAAGTCGTGTTCCAGAACAGCGAGGCTTATACCACGCAGGTAGAAATTACCCACCCGGAGCAGGGCAAGGAGTTGAGCGTGACCATGGAATCCAGCGCCAAGTGGCTGGGTTCGGATTGTGGCAGCCTGCAACCGTAGCGCCATGCTTTCCGCCGGACGATTTCCTCATGGGAAACCCCGTCAGGAGTTGCAGTAACGGGTGTCATGGACGCAAAGCAGGGGCTGCGGGCGTGGGGGCTTGCCCGGTACGGGGTTCATCGTGCTGAAGGTGCCGCATCAGTTCTGAACGGATGGCTTCCAGTTTTGCCTTGAGTTTGCGTTCATTGGTTAACCCAAGCCGGATCATCATTTTTTGTCCGGCGGATCTGTTTTCCAGATCATCGTCAGAAAACTGGTACAGAACATGTCGCTGAACCAGTGGTATGGGCAGTGAAATTTCCGGGGCCTTGATCAGGTCATCCAGGACGGCCAGCAGACGGGCGTTGAAATATTGCCCGGGGTGCCCCAACTGTTCGTAGGCCTCCTGAAGCAGGGGATAGGCCTCCAGGTACAGGCTGACTACCGCCTTGGCATCCACGGCGTCAACGAGGCGCATATAGGGGGCATATCGCGCCGAGTTGGCGGGATCGATGCTCAATACCCCTGCCTGATCCCTTACCATGAAACTGCCATCGGGCACGTCTACGGGCAGTCCATTCGCCGGAATATTCTGGCGCAGGAGGTTGTCAATGGTGGAGACGATATGGGTGATCAGGTTTTCATCATTGAAGAGGCGCATCGATGATCTGTTTTTGGTCAGGTGCGAAATGCTCTCGAGCATGAAGGGATCACTCTTGCCCAGAGGTGGGAGGCTGGGACCCTTTGGTGCGGGTAACTCGATGATTTTTGCCGACTCTGGAACGAGAGGTGGGTTCGGGGCAGACGCGGGGCCGGAAACTGGCGGGGGAGGAACCTGCCGTTGAAGGCTGGCCTGTTCGTCCGACGACTTTTTCCAGTAGAGATACCCGGCAAATGCACCACCGACAATCGGGAGGATGATCAATGAGACCTGCAATGCTTTCTTCATTGAAGTGTCCTTGT
Source organism: Pseudomonadota bacterium (assembly GCA_021796835.1). GTDB lineage: Bacteria > Pseudomonadota > Gammaproteobacteria > Burkholderiales > Ferrovaceae > Ferrovum. The sequence continues at coordinate 40,505 of JAKABO010000013.1, forward strand.
CTAATGGGAAAGGGAGAGGTTGGACACTGTAGCACAGGAAATATTGCAGGGGCTTCTTCAGAATGTCATGAAAATGGCGCAGTGATGGTTATTGGCCCAGAGGTGAAATGCCCCATGCCTTTACCCCATCCTTGAGGGCAACCCTTCATGTTCTACAGGTCTCCGTGGCCTTCGGATTCCTTGTCTTCATCTTTCCAGTGGCGAATATTCTTGTAATCGATGCGTTTCTCCAGTGCACGGCTTTCATGAAAAAAGAGTCGCATGACAAGCACGTACAACACCAGAAAAATCGCTACGCCTATACCTATCCATAGTGTCATATTCATTCCTTCAGGATGGAATGGAACGCAGAGAACTATAGACTTCTTGAGTTTCCATGCGTTTCTCCGTAAGTTCTGGGCTGCTTCCATGCCAGGTTGTTGTCAACCGACAGGACGCCACTGACGGCACAGACCATTGCTTGTACCTTATTCATCCACTTGCTTTCCGTGCGTTATCGCACATAGATCGAGCCCGCTTTTGCGACATACGATAACAACATGATCGTGATCGTGATATTCTTTTCCTGGCTCGCCCAACCGAACCCTGTGCCAAAGTCGCCGTACGGTTTGAAAATTGTTTTTTATCATATGGTTGTGGAAGTTTTTTGGAAAGTATCTGGGGGCAGGTGGGTGGCTGATCTAAATGCGTGAGGGGGGAGTGCTGCTCAGCAGCATGCAAGAAGAACGAACTACAGGGGTAACCTCAATGACGAAAAAGCAAAAGATTGCCATCGTAGGACTGGGAAGGGTTGGATCGGTTTTTCTGGAAGCGCTGCTCAGCAAGGCCAACAAAGGACTCGAGATCGTCGCCGTTGCTGAAAAGGGCGACACACCGGGCTGCCGCCTGGCTCGAGCGAATGGTATCGAAGTCCTTGATGTGGATGGCTTGATCGGGAAAAGCAGTGACGTGGACATCATTTTCGATTTGACCGGCGTGTCTGCCGTACGGCAGGAATTGCGGGAAAAGTTGTTGAAATCGACCAACCGGCATACGGTCATCGCTACGGAAAGCATTGCCCGCATGATCTGGATCTTCATTGCCGATACTGAATTGCCTGACATACATGCCGTGGCAGGATACTGAGGCAGGGGCGTCATTACCTCCGATTACCCGATAGGCTGGATTGGGCGTGATCGGAGCCTCATTTCGGTCAGGACCTGGCAGGCGGCCTGAAAGCAGCACCGTGCGCCGGGTTGTCGCGTATCATTGGCAGAGTCGTTCCTCCCCTCGTAACGCCACTCGGGAATTAAAATGAAGCCCAGTAAACTCGGCCTGATTTCGTTGTTGCTCTGGATTGCCACGGTCGCCGCGCTTGCATGGTTTTTTATTCGTGGGAACACCACGGCAGGGACGGACCATCGAACGGCGATAGTGCTGCAAGCCAGTGAGCGGGATTTTGTCTTGTCCGAAATGCGGGGAATGCTGGTTGCGACCCAAGGTATCCTGGAAGGGGTAACTCGGGGCGACATGCAGGCGGTCACCAAGGCTGCCAGTGCGGCGGGCATGGGTGTGGCTGCTGATGCGAACCCGGCACTCATCGCAAAATTGCCGCTGGACTTCAAAGCATTGGGCATGAGCGTTCACCATGATATGGACGACATGGCCAGGGCTGCCGCTACGGGAACGCCCGCCCCTGAGATTTTGAAGATGGAGGCGAACACATTGGCGAAATGTATTGCCTGCCATTCGACATGGCAACTACAGGCAGCGCGTTAAATCCAGATCACCTCAACCGGGCCTGTGACCTTTTCGTACGGTGGCGCCATTTGTGAGACGAAAACTAAAATTGACAAAACTCATTTTCATGGAGTAAACATTCGGAGGACGACTCGAGTTCGGATGGTCCGAAAGACCCCACCGATGTTCGTGCGTCAGGAAGGTATCCCATTTCAGGAGGCGTGACATGGAAAAAACAGAAAAACCGGAATCATCGAGAAAGTCGGTCAAACCCGGAAAAACCACGACAGAGACCCCGACAACGAAGACTGTCGCTGCAAAGACTTCCAGAACGAAGACTGCCAAGGTCAAGGTGCCGGATGAACCCATCCCCCCGATTTCCCCCGTTTTGCGAGAAGAGGTTGTGGCTACGGCGGCTTACTTCCTTGCGGAAAAGCGGGGGTTTGTTCCGGGGTTCGAGTTGCAGGATTGGCTCGAGGCGGAGGGTGCTCTGAAGAAACTTCCTTCTTCCAGGGGACGGAATGGGTAAAATGCGCTTCAATCCAGAGAAGAGGGAGGGGGGTATGAAGGGTTGGTTGAGTGTGCTTCGGAGTTTGCGACGGGTCCTGGTCGGGATGGCGATGCTGGCTGCTGGAGTCTGGGACTGCCAGGGGGTCAGTGCAGAAGATCTCCCCGTCATCCATAACCCTGATGCCTCCGGTGCACTCCCGAAGTTGGAGTTGCTCTGGCTGGGGCAATCGGCCCTTCGTTTGACCACTCCGGGCGGAAAGGTCATCCTGATCGATCCGTTCATGACGCAAAACCCGAAGACCCCGGAAAAATATAAGGATCTGGATAATCTGGGCAAAGTGGACCTGATTTTGGTGACCCACGCCCACCCTGATCATTTGGGCGATGGGCCTGCTCTGGCCAGGAAGTACCATATTCCCCTGATTGGTCCGGCAGGAATGAATCAATCCCTGGTGGCATTGGGGGTGCTGCCTGCCGAACTGGCGCCGGGGATGAACAAGTCGGGAACGGTCACTCCCCTGGGACCCAATATTCATATCACGATGGTGCATGCCGAACACAGTTCCGAACTGGATTGGCTCAATCCAGCGACAGGTCAGCACGAGATTCATAATGGCGGAGAACCGGTAGGCTACGTGATCGAATTGGAAAACGGGTTCAAAATCTACGACATGGGTGATACCGGGTTATTCAGCGACATGAAATTCATCGGTGATTATTATCGTCCCGATCTGGTGGTGATACCGATTGGGGGGAACTACACCATGGGGCCTGTCGAAGCGGCTTTTGCCATGCGTTACTGGATTCATGCCCGCTATGTCCTTCCTGTGCATTACGGAACCTTTCCCCTGTTGAAGGGAACCCCGGAGGAGTTCATCAAGGCCCTGGGGCCGACCCGGACCAAAGTACTGGAACTCAAGCCGGGTGGAACCGTTTCTTTTTAACTTATTTCAGGAATCCTGCGAGAGATGCATCACATCGTTCCGGTCATTCTTTGCGGAGGTTCGGGGACACGTCTCTGGCCCTTGTCCCGTGCGGGTTTTCCCAAGCAGTTTCTTCCCCTGACGGGTAAGGAAAGCCTTTTTCAGCAGTCGGTGGTACGGGCACGTGCGCTTGCAGGGACGGACATCCATCTGGATGACTTGCTTCTGGTCATGCATGAGGATCACCGGTTTCTGGCGCTCGATCAACTGAATGCCATGGAATCTGCAGAGGCGGCTCATTTCCTGCTGGAACCCGTGGCGCGGAACACGGCGCCAGCATTGACCCTGGCTGCCCTTCAGGCGCAGTCTTCCGGGGAAGATCCCATTCTGGTCGTGATGCCTGCCGATCAGAATGTGGCAGAGCGCGATGCCTTTACCGAGGCGGTGCAACGCAGTATCAGAACAGCGGCTCAGGGAGGGGTGGTTCTTCTGGGGATTCCCCCGGATCATCCCGAGACGGGGTACGGCTATATTCGACGTACAGGACAGGTGGATCTGCAGGGAACCTGGGAAGTGGGGCAATTTACGGAAAAACCGGACCTTGAAACGGCCAAAAAATATCTGGAGAGCGGGGAATACACCTGGAATGGAGGCATGTTCGTGCTGCGAGCGAGCGTATGGCTCGCTGCTTTGGGCGAGTTTCGTCCTGATATCCTGGAACCCGTTCGATCGGCTTGGGAAAAGCGTTCGGTGGATGGGATATTCACAAGGCCGGATCAGGGGTTCTTCTCCCAGGCGCCCAGCGTGTCGGTGGATTATGCGGTCGTGGAGCGGTGTCCCGGCTCATCTGTCCCCATCCGGATGACCCCACTGCAGGCGGGGTGGAGCGATCTTGGGGCCTGGGACGCGGTCTGCCAGGTGAATGCGGCAGATGTTTCGGGCAACGTGACGCAGGGCGACGTTTTGCTGGTGGATACCCGGAATTCGTTGGTTCACGCCAACTATCGCCTGGTTTCCACCGTGGGCGTGGATAATCTCGTGATTGTGGAGACACCGGATGCCGTGCTGGTGGCGGATCGTTCTCAAAGTCAGAAGGTCAAACAGGTGGTGACTGCCCTTCAGCAGCAAAAGCGGGAAGAACATAACCTGCACCGCAAGGTACATCGACCCTGGGGGTGGTACGACAGTATCGATGAGGGGGAACGCTTCAAGGTCAAGCGGATCCAGGTCAAACCGAAGGCCAGTCTCAGCCTTCAAAAGCACTACCATCGGGCCGAACATTGGATTGTGGTGCAGGGGACTGCAGAAGTGACCTGTGAGGATCGGACTTTTTTGCTTCATGAAAACCAGTCTACCTATATTCCTCAAGGGGAAGTCCACCGTCTATCCAATCCGGGAACCATCCCCCTCGAGATTATCGAGGTGCAGTCCGGAGGGTATCTGGGCGAAGACGATATCGTTCGTTACGGTGATGTCTATGGCCGTCAGTGAGTGATCCCTTCGCGGCGCAGGACTTGCAGGGCGGTGCGCCACAGGATGAGCATATCCAGTCCCAGGGATCGGTGGGAAAGGTAGTAGGCATCCAGAGCCACTTTTTTGGGAATGGGAATTTCGTCGCGTCCGTTGATCTGTGCCCAGCCGGTCAGCCCGGGGACCAGGACATGGACCCCACAGGCAGTGCGCTGCTCGATCAGATCCTGTTGGTTGAACAGCGCTGGACGAGGCCCCACAAAACTCATGTCACCCGTGAGAATGCTCCACAGTTGGGGGAGTTCATCCAGGCTGGTTTTGCGCAGCAGCGAGCCCACCGGGGTCAGATACCGATCCGGGTCCTGCAGGAGATGAGTGGCCACGGCAGGCGTGCCCACGCGCATGGTGCGAAATTTCGGCATGGAAAATAACTGGTTGTTCCTGCCCACCCGTTGTGACCAGTACAGGATCGGTCCCGGTGAGGTCAGGCGCACCAGCAGGGCTGTGATCAATAGTACGGGCGATAACCCTACAAGCACACCAAAGCCTGTGAGCAGGTCAAATAGTCGTTTGATTTTTTCGTGCGCCATGAAGGATCTTCCTTTGATCGGGCCACCACTGCAAAAGTCCTGCTCGCGTGGTGGTGGTAGGCTGATATTCGCAGCCGACATGGCCCTCGTAGCCCAGGGTATCGAGTAGGGCGAACAGAGAGGGATAATCGATGTCTCCGCCGATCGGCTCATGGCGTCCGGGGAAGCCGGCTATCTGCATGTGATGTACCCGTCCTGAGGGGACCCAGTGAAGCACCTCCTGGGTGACCTGGCCCTCCACGCGATGGCAGTGGTAAAGGTCCATCTGGACCCCCAGATTGGCGGCATCGAGGGTCTGGACCAAGGCGTGGGCCTGGGCTTGGTGGGTCAGAAAATAGTTGGGCATGTCCATGGGGTTGATGGGTTCTATGACCAGACCCAGATGGTGAACGGCGGCCTGGCGACAAGCCCAGGCCAGATTCTCCAGAAAGGTGTCCTGCAGGCGTTGGGGGGAGTCGTCGGGTCCCATGACCCCTGCCATGACATGCAGACGGGGACAATGGGTGACAAGCGCATAAGGCAGGGCCACTTCAAGGAAACTCTGACGAAACTCCGCCTGTTTTTCTTCATGAATGGCCAGCCCGCGCTCACCCTTGGCCCAATTTCCGGGCGGGGTGTTGAACAACACCAGATCCAGTGCCTGATCTGTGAGTTGAACATGAAATTCCCGTGCAGACAGTTCCTGATACGGGAACAGGCATTCGACGGCGCTGAAACCATCGGCGGCCGCTTGAGCGGCACGATTGGGGAAAGGGACTTCAGAATAGAGCCAGTTCAAATTGGCGGAAAAATGGGGCATGATTTCAAGTGGGGTCGGCCAGAATGCCCCCGGTGATCAATACCAAAGCGCGTACCATCAGGAGGGCGCGGGCCTGATGGTGGTGCGTTGCCCTGGCCGAGGGGTCTCCTGCCAGAATTTTTCGGGCGCTCCAGATTTGGGCGGCTTCCAGCGCATAGAGCGTGATGAGTAGTCCGAAATGCATCCAGATGCCAAAAGAGTAAAGATCCTCCTGTTCGATCAAACGGTGCCACCAATGACGATGGGTGTACAGGAATACGGGCATGGCAACGTCGAACAGGATGGTGGCGAGCATGACCGGCATGTGGAAACCGCGTTTGCGGGGATTGTAAAAGGCCACCAGCATGAGTGCATAACTGAGACAGGCCAGGACAAAGGGCGTTAGCATGAGGACCGGGTCTCGGGGAAAAAAACGGTGGCAAAAAAGATCATGGCAGCGGGGATTCTGTTTGGGCCTGGGCGACCATCCACTGGCACAGGGCCGCCAGCAGAGGGTCGTCTGCGCGGTGACTGGGAAGGCATAGGGCAAACTCCGAAGGACCTTGAACAAAACCCAGTGGTGCGACCAGGCGACCCTGATTGAGTTCCCTGCGGGCCAGACGTTCCGGTGCGATGGCGATGCCCAGTTTTGCCACGGCTGCTTCCAGCATCAGTTGTAAGTTGTCGAAGTGACGGACCAGGTGCAGGCGTGGGTTTTCCAGTCCGTTGAGTTCTGCCCAGTCGGTCCAGGCGTTACGACGGGACAGGGTGTAGAGCAAGGGTTGGCCAGAAAGGTCAGCGGCCCTGTGGGGGAGGGGGGTCCAGTCCGGGGCGCAGACGGGGCCGGCGCGGTCGGAAAAGAGCGTCTGTCCCTGGACGCCGTGAGGCCAGGGGGGGCAGCCGCTGACCACCAGGGCATCGATGCGATCCGTGACCAGATCGTTGAAAGTTCCCTGGGTTTGTAATTGCAGACGGATATGAGGGTGTTGCTGTTCAAAGTTTTCCAGGCGCTGGATCAGCCAGAGCGCCATGAACCCCCCTGGTGCGGCCAGGGTCAGGGTTTGCCCCGGGGGGGAGGCCAGTAACTGGTGACAGGCTTCTTCCAGTGCAGACAGGGCCTCGGTAGCGGCCCGTTGCAGAGTCTGTCCTGCGGGGGTCAGTTGAACGCCTGCCGCATGGCGGGTGAAGAGCGGTTGGCCGATCCAATCCTCCAACTGACGGATCTGATGGCTGACCGCACTGTGGGTCAGACATAATTCACGTGCCGCCAGAGAAAAGTTCAGGACCCGGGCACAGGCCTCGAAAATTCGGACCGCATGAAGCGAAGGGAGTTTTCTCATCAAAGGGATAAAAGACGACGATCAGCGAACAGTATACAACCTTGCCACCCCATGCCGGTCTTCAGTCACTCCGTTAACTGCATTTGCTGTCCCCGCAGTTGAGACAGGTCAGGCATCCATCCATTTTGATCACGGCCTGGGTGGAACATTTGGCGCACAGGGATGCGCCTTCAGGGAAGCCTGTCTCCTGAGGTTGGCCCGAGGCGTGACGTTTAACGAACTCCTGTCGTTTTTCCTCCAGAAAGACCTTCTGTTTAGGATCATGTTCGGGGCGGCTGAGCATGCCGATCTCCATCAGGTGTTCTTTGAGTACCTCTCCAATTTCAGCGACCAGACTGGGAATGTATTTTCCTCCTTTTTTGAAGTATCCCCCCTTGGGGTCGAAAACGCTGTGCAGTTCTTCCACCAGAAATGTGATGTCTCCCCCTTTTCGGAACACGGCAGACATCACGCGGGTCAGCGCCACGATCCATTGAAAATGCTCCATGTTTTTGGAGTTGATGAATATTTCAAAAGGACGGCGATGTTCCTGGGGCGTGCCGGCGTTCATGACGATGTCATTGATGGTGATGTAGAGCGCGTGATCCGTCACGGGGGTCTTGATCTTGTAGGTATTTCCCACCAGTTTTTCGGGACGGGAGAGGGGCTCACCCAACTGGTGGATGGGGGCCAGAGAGTGGGGATTTCCCGGCGCAGAAAGGGGGGTGGACTGTTCTTCCGTGACGACGGTATATCCCACGATTTTCTTGTCGATTTTGAGGGTCATGATGGGGTCTTCCTTGAGCAGTGAACAGGGGGGCAACGAGCCATTCTTCAGAACTTGCCGTAGTACCCTTCCTTCAGGGCATCATACAGGTTGGCGGCACTGTGCAATTCACCATCGTACTCGATGGTTTCGTTGCCTTTGGCTTCGAGGGTGCTGCCATCCTCCAGGGTGAAACGGTAGGTGGTGTTTTCCAGATCCTTTTCCGTGACCAGTACCCCCTGGAAGGCCTCGGGGTTGAAGCGGAAGGTCGTGCATCCCTTCAAGCCCTTTTCATAGGCATAAAAATAGATATCCTTGAATTCGTCATAGGGATAATCCGTCGGTACGTTGATGGTCTTGGAGATGGAACTGTCGATCCATTTCTGGGCAGCGGCCTGGATGTCCACATGAGCGCGGGCCGAGATGACGGAGGAATCGACGAAATAGTCGGGCAGACGGGTATCCTCATCCTGGGCGTAGGGCATGGCCTTGGGGTTGACGAGAGAGCGGTAGGCCAGCAATTCGTAGGAAAACACATCCACCTTTTCCTTGGATTTCTTTCCTTCCCGAATGACATTGCGGCTGTAATGGTGGGCAAAGGAAGGCTCGATTCCGTTGCTGGCGTTGTTTCCCAGCGAGAGTGAGATGGTTCCCGTAGGGGCAATGGAAGTGTGATGGGTAAAACGGACCCCTTGGGTGGCAATGCGTTCGCGCAGGGTTTCGGGAAACTGCTGGAAGTAACGGCTATAGCGTCCCAGCAAAACCTTTCCTGGCACGCTGTCCCCCACTTTCAGGCCGTCCCGGGCCATTTCAGGCCGTTGCGCGAGCAGTGCAGAGGTGATGACGAATGTTTCTTCCATGATGGGGGCCGGCCCCTTTTCTGAAGCCAGTTCCAGTCCGACCTCCCAGCCTTCCTCAGCCATGACGCGGGTTACTTCTTCGGTGAAGGCCAGGGATTCCGGGGATCCATAATTCATTTGCAGCAAGGTGAGGGTCGAGCCCAACCCCAGATAACCCATGCCATGCCGACGCTTTCGGATGATTTCCTCGCGTTGCTGAGGCAACGGCAGGCCATTGATGTCGACCACATTATCGAGCATTCGGGTGAAGATGCGCACGACTTCCCGATATTCTGTCCAATCGAAGTGAGCCTGTTCGGTAAAGGGGCAACGGACGAACTGTGTCAGGTTGATGGACCCCAGCAGGCACGCGCCGTAGGGAGGCAGGGGCTGTTCCCCGCAGGGGTTGGTGGCGCGGATGTTTTCGCACCACCAGTTATTGTTCATTTCATTGACCCGGTCGATGAGGATGAAGCCGGGTTCGGCATAATCATAGGTGGAAGACATGATGACATCCCACAGACGGCGAGCCTTGAGCGTCTTGTAGATCCGGCAGGCGATCTTGCCATCGGCCCGCTCCACATATTTTTTTTCGTGACTGGGCCAGTCGCGCCATACGATCTCGGCATTGGAGGCAACATCGAGGGAATCGGCCTCGCTCTGGCTGATCGGGAAAGCCAGGGGCCAGTTCTGATCGTTTTTCACCGCTTCCATGAATTCGCGTGTAATGAGACAGGACAGGTTGAATTGACGCAACCGTCCCGCCTCACGTTTGGCCTTGATGAAATCCGGCACATCCGGGTGGGAGATGTCGAAGGTCGCCATTTGGGCGCCTCTTCGTCCTCCCGCAGAGGACACGGTGAAACACATTTTGTCGTAGATATCCATGAAGGATAAGGGGCCGGATGTATAAGCGCCTGCCCCTGCCACAAAAGCGCCCTTGGGGCGCAAAGTGGAAAACTCGTAACCGATGCCGCACCCCGCCTTGAGCGTGAGGCCGGCCTCATGAACCTTTTCCAGAATGCCGTTCATGCTGTCTTCCACGATGCCTGACACGGTGCAGTTGATGGTGCTGGTGGCCGGTTTATGTTCCAGTGCTCCGGCATTCGAGATGATTCTCCCGGCCGGAATGGCGCCGCGGCGCAAGGCCCAAAGAAATTTGTCATACCAGAAGGCCCGCTTTTCGTCGTTCTCTTCTGTATCGGCCAGGGCTCGGGCGACACGCTTGAAAGTGTCATCGATCTGCTGATCGATCGGTTCCCCCTGCTTGTTTTTGAGACGATACTTTTTATCCCAGATATCCAGGGAAACGACTTGTAAGGGAACCTCTGGATGCGACAGGGAAGGAGACTTGGTTGCGCTCAGCATGGATATCCTCGGTGGAAAAAGTCAGTTCGATGTAGGGGTCTGAAAAAAATAAGGAAAATCAGAAAACCTCTAAAACCACAAGATGTAGTGGTCAGGTTGAAAGGTTACCACTATTTGTATGGGGTGGTCAATAAAACGCTCATCGGGAACTGCGGGCAATGGCCCGCCCAAGCAGGTAAAAATAGAGGCGCCTTGGCAGCCATTGCGCGATCTTGAGCAGCGTCGTGAAGCGCTTGGGAAAGTGAATCTCGAAGTCACCACGTTCCAATCCCGCAAGAATTTCATGGGCAGCCTGGTCGGGTTGCATCAGGGCGGGCATGAAATGGTCTGCATGCGAAGTCATGTCCGTGGCCACAAAACCCGGGCAGATACGCGAGACGCCGATGCCGTGCGGACGGAGTTCGAAGTACAAACCCTCGCACAGGTTATTGAGAGCGGCTTTGCTGGGTGCGTAGGCCAGGGCCCTGGGCAGGCCATTGTAGCCCGCCACACTGCTGACGAAGGCAAGGTGACCGTACCGTTGGCGGCGTAGCAGGGGAAGTACGGCGGCCAACACATGATAGGGGCCGAGCAGGTTGGTCTGCAACGTATCCTCGATCAAAGGCATCTGATCGAGGGTGAGGTCCGGGGCGCAGATTCCGTCGTAAACACCCGCGACGACCAGGATCAGGTCGATTCCTCCCCAGGCCAGAAGCAGGTTCTGAGCGATTTCCTGAATGTTCTGCGGATCGCGGATATCAAGTACGGTCAGGGTGGTGCGCGTTTTCTGACCGGGTGTCAGGGCGTCATGCCATTCCTGCAACCCCGAGAGGTCACGACCAGACAGGCAGAGATGGGCATTTCTGATGGCCAGGGCACGCGCCACTGCCGCGCCAATACCGCGGGTGGCGCCAATGATCCAGACGCGTTGATTGAACCATTTGGTCAAGGGAGGATTCAAAGGGCTAAGAAGGCGCATGAATTAATCTCTCCAGTGGTTTGCGCTCAATCAAATACGGAGACATTTGAAATCAGTTAGAATACTCGCCACCATTGTCATCAGACAGGATAATACAGTAACTATGGTAGATCACTCGACCACATTATCTCCCGACCCCATCCCCATCATCGACCCTGCTGCGCCGTTCCCTGGTCGCAAGTTGGTTCGTTCGTGGCTGGTGCCGCTCTGCGGCAAGCGTACTGCCTTGCCAATTCTCATGATCGTCTTTGATTTCGCCCTGTTTTTTGGATCGATTTGGGCCACCGTCTGGTTTTCATCCGGCATCGCCAAAATTCTGGCCGGCATGGTTGCAGGCTTTGTCATCGGTCGCCTTTTCATTCTGGGGCACGATGCCTGTCATCAAAGTCTGACGCCCCACCGCAAGTTGAACCGGGTGCTGGGACGAATTGCGTTCCTGCCTTCCCTGACCCCGTACAGTTTGTGGGATATTGGCCACAATCTGGTCCATCATGGGCAAACCAACCTGAAGGGTTTCGATTTTGTCTGGGCGCCCTATTCCCTGGAAGAGTACCGGGCCCTTTCTCCGGCGCGCCAGTGGCTGGAGCGGATTTATCGGAGCGGGATGGTGCCTGGCCTCTACTACTTCATAGAAATGTGGTGGTTGCGCATGTACTTTCCCACGAAGACCTACATGGGCGCGCAACGTCCGGCATTCGTCTGGGACGGTCTTCTGGTTTCAGCGTTCGCACTGGTCTGGGTAACGCTTCTGGCCATTCTTGCTCACGTGACGCACCAGAGTTTCTGGATGACCGAATTGGCGGGCTTTCTGATTCCCTTCGTGTTTTGGAATTTCATGATCGGGTTCGTGGTTTACGCGCATCACACGCATACCCGGGTCGCATGGTACGACAACAAGGTTGAATGGACGCAAGCCCAACCCTTCGTTTCCACCACGGTGCATCTGATTTTTCGTTTCAGGGTGGGAGCACTGATGCACCATATCATGGAACATACGGCGCACCACCTGGATATGGGCATTCCGCTGTATCGCCTGAAGGAAGCGCAGAGTTTTCTTGAAACCCATCTGCCGGGTCGAATCGTTGTGCAGCCTTTCTCGTGGGCCTGGTATTTCAAGACAGCCCGACTGTGCAAACTCTACGATTTCAAGTCTCGTTGCTGGCTCGACTTTAATGGTAACCGCACCAGCCAGCCGATGGCGAGTGTCGGAGCCTCGTGATCCTGAAACCGGCTTCTCGAACATGAAAAAGGCGACCCGCGGGTCGCCTTTTCATTTCAGCAATAAAACTTACTTGGCAGCCTTGGTATCTGCAGCAGGAGTTGCGGCAGGAGCAGCAGCTTTCTTTTCTGCTTTCTTGGCGTGGTGATGCTTCATCTTCTTGGCTTCTTTCTTGGGTGCATCCTTGGGTGCATCGGCGGCGGCAGGAGCAGCGTCAGCAGCAAAGGCGGTGGCAGTGAATGTGGCCAGCAGGGCGGCGATGAGAGTAGAACGAATCATGGTGATTTCCTTTGTTGTCGAGATTGATAACTTCATGGAACAAAAACTACTGCCCAAAAGGGGCGGCACTATTGTAACTGGTAAAACCCGTTACACGCGCCACATACCAACAACGTCCCATCAAAAAAAAGGTTGACAGGAAATGAGTGATTGCCAGAAGGGCGGTGGAGGCAACCATGTCGGCCAGGCTCGCACCGGACGGCAAATTTCCATGGGCTTTTGGGTGACCAGGTCGGTTTCGCCGCCTTTCCTTGGGCGGGCATTCGATTTTGGCGGGTTTCCGGGTGGTGCGTTTCAGGCTTCGATCTTCAAATTTTCGGCAGAAATCCTCATTCCCTCAGTCGGTTGTACGGGGTACGCTGGAAAGGGCGGAGGGTGAGATCTGTCGTCTCCCGAAAAAAGATTGTCGATAGAGTTGACATGCCCTGTGGGCTCTGTATAATGGCGATCTTTCGTTGCACAAATGCAGCGAAACAGGCAAAACTGATTGCTCTTTAAAAATTTGATACCGATAGGTGTGGGTACTACAAGGGAGTAATAAATTGTAGTGCTCACGAAGAAATAACCGTTAGGTTACTTTGAGTGGGGTGATGGTGCAGAGATGTGCTGTCACAAAAAAGG
>JAKABO010000014.1 GCA_021796835.1 Pseudomonadota bacterium
TTTCAGTTTTCCCTGACGGTCGGGGTGGGGGGGCTGGAAATGCTGGTGCAGCGCCTCATGTGAAGATGACGTCGTACTGTTCCTGGTTGGGATCGTTCGAGGTCTGCAGGGTGATGGGTTTCCCGATGAAGTCGCTGACATTGGCCAGCGTCTGGGATTCCTCGTCCAGAAAGAGGTCGGTGACCAGCGGGTGGGCGATGATGCGAAACTCCCGGGCGTCGTACTGGCGGGCAACGCGCACGATCTCGCGCAGGATTTCATAACACACGGTCTGCGGGGTCTTGAGTTGGGCGCTGCCCCTGCAACAGGGGCAGGGTTCGCACAGCACATGGGCCAGGCTTTCACGCGTGCGCTTGCGGGTCAGTTCGATCAGGCCCAGGGAAGTAAACCCGTTGACCGTGATGCGGGTGCGGTCCCGTGCCAATGCCTTGCGAAATTCCTCGAGAATGGCCTGCCGGTGTTCTTCCGTATCCATGTCGATGAAATCGACGATGATGATGCCCCCCAGATTGCGCAGGCGCAGTTGACGCGCAACGGCGTGGGCTGCCTCGAGGTTGGTCTTGAAAACGGTTTCATCGAAGTTGCGGTGCCCCACGAAACCGCCGGTGTTGATGTCGATGGTGGTCATGGCTTCGGTCTGGTCGATGATCAGGTAGCCGCCTGATTTCAGGTCGACCCGACGTGACAGGGCCTTTTCGATTTCTTCTTCGACGCCGAACAGGTCGAAGAGCGGGCGGGCTCCGCTGTAATGCTCCAGGAAGGGAAGCGCCTGCGGGCAATAATGTTGGGCAAACTCCACCAGTTTGGCGTGATTCTCCCGGGAATCCACCATGATCCGGTCGGTATCCTCCATGACGAAGTCGCGGATGACCCGCTGTCCCAGGCTGAGGTCCTGATACAGAAGGTAGGGGGCCGTGGCCTGACGACAGGCTGACTGCAATTCGGTCCAGAGTTGGGTCAGGTACTCCAGGTCATGTCGGAGTTCCTTGTCAGAGGTGGATTCGGCCACGGTTCGGACGATGAATCCGCCCTGGGTGCAACTGGGAATCAGGTTCTGAAGGCGTTCGCGCAGGATTTGCCGCTCATCTTCACTTTCGATCCGTTGCGAGACGCCGATATGATTTTCCTGGGGGAGATAGACCAGATAACGGCCCGCGATGCTGATCTGGGTGGAGAGACGGGCGCCCTTGGTGCCGATGGGGTCCTTGATGACCTGAACCAGGAGGGTTTGACCTTCTGAAAGGGTCTTTTCGATGGGGCACGGGGGGTTGTCCACATGCCGCGGGGTCCAGATGTCGCCGACGTGGAGGAAAGCCGCCCGTTCCAGCCCCAGGTTGACGAAGGCCGATTGCATGCCCGGCAGGATGCGGGCCACCCGTCCCCAGTAGATGTTGCCCACGATACCCCGCGCCGAGGACCGTTCGACGTGAATTTCCTGGGGAACGCCCAGTTCCATGATGGCCACGCGGGTTTCCTGAGGGGTGATGTTGACCAGGATCTGATTGTTCACGGGCGTCTTCCTCAACTGTCTCGATGATAGGGGTGACCTTTCAGGATCATGACGGCACGGTAGAGTTGTTCCACCATCAATACGCGCGCCAGACCATGGGGCAAGGTCATACGCGAGAGCGCCAGCGGCGCGCGCGAGTGCTCAAAAATGCGGGGATGAAGGCCGTCGGCACTGCCGATCACAAAGGCCAGCGAGTCCCCGGCCTGCTGGGCTTGCTCCAGTTTCCCGGCCAGTTCCAGGGTGGTCCAGAGGGCGCCCCGTTCATCCAGTGCATGGAAGGGGGTATTGCCCAGGGCGGCCAGAAGATCGTCTGCCTCCCGGGCCAGCAGTTGGGTGCGCGTGCGCCCGTCCTGGCGGGGGGCGGCCTTCAGCTCCACCACCTCCAGGGGGAATTCCCGGGGCATGCGTGCCTGGTAGGTCCGGGAAGCATCGGTGACCCAGGCGGGCATGCGCTGGCCCAGGGTGAGCAGGCGCAATTTCAAGGAGCGGGGTCCCCGACCTGGGGCGATGCCGGCCTGAGGGGGCCTTTCCACAGGGAAGACAGGTCATAGAAATCACGAACGGTAGGCTGCATGAGATGGACGATGATGTTGCCCAGATCCACCAGGATCCATTCGCCGCTTCGCAGGCCTTCCATGCCCAGAACCCTTGCTCCGGCGTTCCGCACTTCGTCGGCCACATGGTGTGCCAGCGCGCGGGTCTGGCGGGTGGAATCGGCGCTCGCGATGACCAGGGTGTCGAACAGACTGGTCAGCGCACGAACATCCAGCACTTCGATATTCTTCGCCTTGATGTCTTCGAGAGCGTTGAGTACGGTGGGCAGCAGGGAACCTGAAACGGCGGGCGAGGAAACGGGTTCCGGGGAACCCGAGGGGACGGAGGGAGACAGGGATGCGTTCATGAGCGGGGGCGGTATAAGTGGTGGGTTTCGATGTAATTCAATACAGGCGGGGGCAACAAATCCTCCAGCGAGGAGAGGGAGTGGGCCAGGGCGTGGCGGATCTGGGTCGAGGAAATGGGGACGGGGGGCATTTCAAGGCGAATCATCCGTCCGCCCGGCGAGTTCTGGAGTTCTGCCACACTGCCCTGCCGCGCATCCCAGGCTTCGCGCAGAGGGGGGCTGAGGTGTTCGACGGGCAGGTCGAACCCCGGGCGGCACAGCACGACCACATGGGCCAGTTCGAGCACCCGCGTCCATTCCTTCCAGGTGGGGAGGTTGAGGAAGGCATCGCTGCCCAGGATCAGGCAAAAGGGTTGGTCGCTGCCATAGGATGCGTGCAGTTCCTCGAGCGTGTCCAGGGTGTACGTCGGGGTAGGACGGCGGACCTCCCGCGCATCCACCTCGATGAAGGGTTGCTGGACCACGGCCAGTTCGGCCATGTGCAGACGGTCTTCGGCGGAAGCGCGCGGTTGCCGTTGCCAGGGAAACCCGGCCGGGATCAGCAGGACCTTGGACAGATCCAGTTGGGCGCGGGCGAATCGGGCCATGGCCAGGTGCCCATCATGGATCGGGTCGAAGGTCCCGCCCAGTACACCAATCATGGATTTCATCCGGTGCGGATTTCCCCGTGCCCCAGCACGATATATTTCTGGCTGGTCAATCCTTCCAGGCCAACGGGGCCGCGTGCATGCAGTTTGTCCGTGGAAATGCCGATTTCCGCCCCCAATCCGTATTCAAAACCATCGGCAAAGCGGGTGGAGGCATTGACCATGACGGAACTGGAATCCACTTCGCGCAGGAAACGTTGGGCATGTTCCCAATGGTTGGTGAGAATGGCATCGGTATGCTGGGAACCGTAGCGGGCAATATGGTCGAGGGCGGCGTCCAGGTCGGGCACGACCCGAATGGACAGGATCGGGGCCAGGTATTCGGTGGACCAGTCTTCCTCGGTGGCGGGAAGGGCCTGGGGAACCAGCGCGCAGGTCGTTTCGTCGCCCCGCAGTTCCACGCCTTTGGCCAGATACAGGGCGGCGAGGGGGGGCAGGAGGGACGGGGCGATGGCCTGGTGCACCAGAAGGGTTTCCATGGTGTTGCAGGTGCCATAGCGTTGGGTCTTGGCATTGTCCGCCACGCGCAGGGCCATGGGAATGTCCGCGTCGGCATCGACATAAGTGTGGCAGACGCCATGCAGGTGTTTCAGGACTGGCACCCGGGCCAGGGCTGAAATGCGCTCGATCAGTCCTTTTCCGCCCCGCGGGACGACCACATCCACCCACTGGGTCAGGGTGACCAGAATGTCCACGGCGGCCCGGTCGGTCATGGGCAAGACCTGGATCAGGTCGGCGGGGAGCTGGGCAGACTCCAGTCCTTCATGCAGGGCGCGGGCAATGGTCTGGTTGGAATGGTGCGCTTCGGAACCGCCGCGCAGGAGACAGGCATTGCCCGCCTTGAGGCAGAGGCCGGCGGCATCGGCGGTGACATTGGGACGGGACTCGTAAATGATGGCGATGACGCCGAGCGGAACCCGCATTTGCCCCACCTCGATGCCCGAGGGACGGCGGGTCAACCCGTTGATCGCACCTACCGGATCAGGCAGGTCCGCAATCTGTTCCAGGCCAATGGCCATGGCTTCGATGGATTTGACGGTCAGGGTGAGGCGTTCGATGAAGGCTGCATCCTGCCCATGAGCCCGGGCATTGGCCACGTCCTGTGCATTGGCTTGCAGAAGTTTTTCCTGATCCCGGCGCAGAATCCGGGCCGCCGCGCGCAGCGCCTGATTTTTTGCCGCCGTGCTGGCGCGTGCACCGAGCCGGGCGGCCTGACGGGCCCGCTGCCCCAAAGCATCGAGTTGAGCGAGAAGTGCTGCGTTCATGAGCCGAGATACCCAAAAATATGATGTGGATTCACGACGCCATTATAGGAGGTTACGGCTCTTTCCGCCATGAGCCTGCATCGATGCGGGTCTGCCCATTATCCCGGGAAGTCCGGAAAGCCTGCACCACCTCGGCGCGCAATGCGCTCAGGGTTTCGGTTTCTTGGTGGTCTCAGCAGAGTAGGTGCCACGCCGATCAGGTTGCCCCAGTGGGCCTTGCACAGTCGCTTGTTGAGACGTTGCCGGGTCAATTGAATTTCATTGTGGTGATTGCCCTGCATTGGCTTTCTGCTGAATTGCTCGGCAGCGCTCCAGCAGAGCGTCGAAAGGTTCGGCATCATCGAGAAACAAACCGTCATCGACCATGTGCTGATAGTCGGCGGCCAATTTGGCCAACGCATCGTCAGCAGGTACAAGTTGGAGTTCACCTGCGACGGCAGCGTGATAGTCGATGACCTCGCCAAGGGTATTCTTTTCTGCAAAGAACACGCTCTTGTGTTCGGCAACTGCGCGGGCGAGGGCTTTGTCCGCGATGGCAGCATCGGCGAAGCCGGTGGCATCCAGTCTCGTCACATCGTGCCAGTGACGCGCGAAGCGGTCACCACCCCGAAATTCGCCCTGCGCGCAGAAAACGTGAATCGCTGTGGCTTTCTCCCAGAAGGTGCGCTCGGCGCGCATGACCTTCGGCGTCGCAGTTGGAAACTCCACGCCTTGCAGACAGGTAGCTGCATCGCAGTGGATGGCGCGCGGTTCGCTGGGCTCGCCGGTGGAGCGGGCGCCGAACTCCAACATGACTGCGGGCGCGACATAGCCGGTGCCGGTGACCAGTGGTGTGTAGTCGATGAATACTTTATCGCTCACGGCTCGCACGGTTGCCGGTAGGTCATACTGCTCAAGGTCGTGCCTGAGACGTGGCACGATCTCGGCGGCGACCCAGTCCGACAGGCGCGCACGAATCTCCTTGCTCCACTTCTTCTCCTGGCTCTTGCTGGCTGGCAGTGGCGCCTCCGCATCGCCCACCAGATCGCTGGCAATGGTGCGGATATCGTGAGTCAGATCCACGTCTTCGGAGAAGCGCCGGATGACGCCATAAGCCTTCGATAAGGACGTGCCGCCTTTGAATACCAAGCGGTCCGCGTAGGGGCCGGTAAAGAGGTGTCGCAGCGACCAGACCACCCAGATGTCTTTTTCCAGCAGATGGGGCAGCAGGCCCGATACGTTGGCTGCGGCGTTGAGCGCGTCCAAGCGGTCGGCGGTGGAAAGATGGAAGAACTCAGCCATGGGTCACCAGGGCACTGATCTCTTGGGCCATCCACGTTGGCAGGCGCGACCGCGCCGACACGATTTCTTTCAACTCTGATGGCGGCAGTTTAGCGCGCAACTTTCGGATCGCTTCTCCGGCCTTTTTCGGGCCCAGCCAAGCCAGTGCCCGCACCACTTCGCCGGCAGCTTGCCCAGGAAAGATCAGTTGCCAAATCGGCGCGTGCCGGAACTCGACCACCTGCGCGCCCAATTTTAAGCGGCGGTTGGGGCCGGACGTGAGATAGACCGCCCGCATCGGCACCTGCGTGGTCAAGCCCAGCGCGTTGGCGGCAGCGGCACCGTGCGACACGATGGTTTCCCCGCGCTGGTTCGCCAAGCCTTCGATCATTTTGACGGCCGATGGCGCACGGGTACCAAAGCGGCTTTCGACGGGCAGGACATAAATACCGCGGCCAGCGCGCAGCAGGGCGCCGCGCTGCACCAAGCGGGATAACACCTGATCTACGGCTGCGCGACTGCCCAGATGCAACAGTTCTTTGGCGACCAAAGGGGTACCCTCCGGCAATCCGGCGGCGTGCTCCAGAACTTGTTTGGCGAGGGTCTGCATGGCGATATTTCCTGACTGATAGAATTATGAGGCTACTTCTGACACTTTGCAAGGCCCTGTTCCAACTTTCATCCTTCACACTACGATGTGCACCGCGCGCTAACCTGTTCCCTCAAATCAATGCGGACAATGCGGCTTCGGGGACCTTGTTAAGCACTTTAAAAAGTGCCCTGGCCGCTCCTGTTGGTTGGCGTTTTCCTTGCTCTCAATTTCGAATCGTTTCAAGCGAAACATCGATGCGTTGCGAAAACTCAAGTTGACTCAGGCCCAGATGTGGTCCCAAACGTGAGCGCGATCCTGCAGCGCTTCAGGCGTCCAAACGACTCTCACGCCTGCTTCGTCACGGCAGCACGCCGAGCGGCGAACGTGGCTTCAACCTCTTCGGCTTTGAGGCCAACGGTTCGGATTGCGAGCATCGTGCAACACAGCTAAAATGTGTACGAGATCACACCCCGCACCGCATAAAACAGACCATTTCGTACCACTCTTGAGCCTCTCTTCAGTTGGCCCGTTCGAATATCGTCCAACCTTGTTTGTTTCGAATATTATAGATTATATTTGACACAGCCATTTCTTGTTTATACAATAAAGAAGATGCGCTATGAATTTGACCCAGCCAAAACAGGTTACATCGGCCACCGCCTGCATGTGATGGTGTTCTGCCTTCGCGCCGAGACTGTACGCGTCATAAGCTTGCGCAAGGCCAACCCAAGAGAGGTGAAAATCTATGCCGAAACTTAAACCTGGGACGATCATCCCCACGCTCGATGAGACCGTGGCCATCGATGCGGGTATTGCGTCTGACTCTGATGCTCGTGAACTTGAGACCGAATGGTTTTCACAAGCCAAACCCGCCAGCGAAGCATTTGCGCCTGAAACCTATACCGCGCTGGTCGCCATGAAACGCCCACGCGGTCGCCCAAAGGCAGACGAAACCAAGGTCTTCACCGCGATTCGTCTGGATGCCGATCTTTTGGAAGCCTTCAAGGCCACCGGAAAGGGCTGGCAGACCCGCGTGAATGCTGCCCTGCGTCAGTACATTGCAGAACATCCTATTATCCGATAATCATTGCCACATACTCCAGGCCATGGATAAGGCTGGCATGGAAACTCTAGCCGAAGAAGAAAAGGTTCAAAAATCCCTCAGTCGCGTGACTGAGAAAGATGTGCGGAACCTGCTCAAGCGGTATCCGAAAACCTTGAAGCATTAGATCAGAGCCGGGTTCAAGACTTCATCCATGGGGTGGTGGCGTCCGTCATTCTGGACCCGGAGACCCGTACAGGCGAGATTAGATACCGTCTCGATTGGGGTTTTGCTGGCGTCCCCACGGGGATTCGAACCCCGGTTACCGCCGTGAAAGGGCGATGTCCTAGGCCTCTAGACGATGGGGACAGACACCTCGAAAGGTCAACATCTTTTGATCGATGTTGTAGAGAAGCGCAATTCTATCTGACTTTTACCGGTTTGCCAAGAGGGTGTGAGCAGTGTTGTCGGCGCGAAGTGAAAATGTTCGATTTTCCTGTTTCTGGCGCCAGTCTGGAATTTTCGGACAGGTCCTGTGGTGGTCGAAACTCCCCTGCTGGCTTCAGAAAGAAATGGTGGGTGGACTTTGGGTGGGGTGGTCCGTCGGAATCGAGCGCGCGTAAATGGAGGGCGGGTGCAGGACGGAAGAAACGTAATGACCGGCCAGACTCGCCACCAGCAGCGCAGGGACAAGCCCGTAACCGGACGTCATTTCGCTGACCATCATCACCGCCGTCAACGGAGCGTGAGTCACGGCAGCCAGAAACGCGCTCATGCCCACCAGGGTAAAAGCGGTCAGCGAGGATTCCGGCATAAAAGTTTGGGCCAGATGGCCAGCCAGCGTGCCGAGTGCCGCCCCGATGAACAGCGTGGGCGTAAACACGCCCCCCACTGCCCCTGAACCGGACGTCAGAACGGTTGCCAGTATCTTCAGCCCCAGGATGAGCAGAATGTTTTGCCACAACCAAGATTGATGGAGCAAGGAATTGATCACCGAATAGCCATTGCCCCAGACTTCCGGACGAATGGCCGAGAGCCCTCCCACGGCCAGCCCTGCAAAGGCCATTTTCAACCAGAGGGGCAGGGGTAATCGGGCAAAAAAATGATGGGCGCGATCCAGGGCCACAATGAACAGAGGTCCCAGCAGTCCCGAAACGAGCCCCATTCCCACCACCATGAGCAGTTCCATCAGGCTTTGCAAATTGCCGGGTGTCGCCGCGAAGATGGGGGCGGCACCACTGATGTGGCGCACCACGAAATCCGCAATCGCCGCTGCCAGCAAAAGGGGGCCGAGGCTTCTCACCCCGATCTCGCCCAGAATGATTTCAACCACGAACAACGCACCGGCAATCGGTGTGTTGTAAGCACCGGCCAACCCCGCCGCTGCCCCACAGGCCACTGCAAAGCGCCGTTCCGCAGCGGTCAGGCGGAGGATCCTGCCGAAAATGCTTCCGGTCAGCGCCGCCAACTGGACCATGGAACCTTCGCGCCCGATCGAGCCGCCCGAAATCACCGTTGCGGCCGAGGCCACCGACTTCAACAGCGAGGAGCGCACGGGAACGTCGCTGCCCGCCGCAATCACTTCCATATAGTCTGTGCCAGCGTCATTTTTTCTGGAGATCAGGAAATATTGCAGGATCACGCCCGCAATCAATCCGCCGCAGGCCGGAAAAAATATCCGAACCCCCGGCGCCAGACGGGCCGCATTGGCCACCAACCCCTCGTTTGAGCCGTACAGGATCTCCTCCAGCCACAAAAGGAGTTGGTGAAAGGCGAGGACGGCGAGTGAGCCGGATATTCCCACGGCGATCGCCAGGCCCAGATACCTCAGCAATTGCTGATTGAGGTTGTAGGTAGGAGAGGGAGGGGGAGAAGGGGACGACATGAGGGCATTCTACCGTCCCTCAAAGGGTTTGAGTGTTTATAATCCTTACTTTCACAACAGGGCGCACAGGAGTCAAACTGGAATGACGGATCTGCGCTGTTTCATCGAATCGACTTCCGTGGGCTTGTCAAATGAATGAATCGTCCGATGACCTTCTGGTTCCTCTCCTGCCCGACGACGAGGGGGGCCACCACCGGATCATGCTTGCCCTGGCCCTGTTGTGGTCACCCCACCCGCGCAACGCCCTCTATCACCTGTTGCAGAAACTCGATTTCAGGCACCCCGGTGGGCGCAGGTTTACGATGGACGACGTCAGTCATGGCCTTCAGCAGTTGGTGGCCGCCCAACAGGTGATTGACCCGGGTCCGCGCCAGGGCTATTACCGCCTGACAGATTCCCTGCGCACGGTGCTGTATGAGAAATTACTCGATGGCTTCGAGGGGCCTCGGTTGCAAAGCGCTTTGCATGAAGTCGAGGGTTTCAACCCTCAGGCGATGAAGAATGTCTGGCCCGTTTACGATCGGAATGCCACCATCGCCATCGTGCGGCTGGCACTGTTGACCGGAGCGCCCCAGGTTGAAATCGATAAGATGGCCAACGTGATCAGTCGCTCGATGCCTTGGCAGCGCATGCTGGATGAGGCCGTGTTGCGCGATTTCAGCGAAGCCTCTTTCGAGCGCATCGATCCTGCCGTGCGTTGGGATCTGTGTTACCGCCTGATCGTGGGATTCGATGCCGACTGGAATCCCGATCTGTTGCGTGCGGTCCGCTGGACTCTGGCGCAAGCAGCCAGCAGTCGGGAAGAAATGCCCAGTCATCTGCGCCTGGCCATTTCCGAACTTCTGCTACACCGGGGGGAGAGAGACTCCATCGGTTCTCTGCTGTCAGGCGTCACCGGGTGGGGTGCGGATGTCATGAATGCCTATGCGTTGGCTCAGGAAGGCCAATGGGCGGCGGCTCAGGACTTGTTTGAAACGGGGCTCAAGAAATGTCATTCCGAAACCGGGGTAAAAAAGCGGACCTTACCGTTCAGCATCGCCTGGATTTATCCGTTGATGTTGCTGGCGCAGCAGACGCCCAACCATCTTGATCTGGCGCGCAAGTTCTGCATTGGTGAATCAGGTAAACGGAAACCCGATCCTGATTCCGGTTGGGGGCTATGGGTGCGGGCCATCGATATCCGGCGCGGAGATGTCGAACCTGCCAAGGATGTCTTCGGGGCAGTAGCGTATTACCAGAAATATCCCGACTTCAACCAGTTGTGGCGGGTTCTGCTGGTGGCCTGGCTGGGCCTGGATACTCTGGGCGGTGCCGGCAAATCCCACCGGGAGGCCTACGCCGGGATGGCGCAGCGGTTGGTCGATCATCTCGAACGATGCGGCCTCGGGTGGCTGTCCGGTCTGGCAAGGGGCGCAAAAGCCCTCATCTGTGGCGAAGAACCTCCCCCAGGGTATTTCGTGGGGGGAAGGGCCGAGCGTTGGCGTGAGCTGCTTTCCACCCTGCAGGCCCTGGAAGGGGTCTCTGACGAAACCTCCGACAGCGACACCAGCCGTTTCATCTGGATGATCGACCGGGGCAAGGACGGGGCCCTGCAGGATATCGTACCGCTGGAGCAAAAACGCGGCGTGCGCGGCTGGAACAAACCCAGGGAAGTCCCTCTGTCCAGGGTCGCCGGAAACCCGCGCCTCGCCCCATGGGATGCCAAGGTGGTCAATTGTATCCATACGGAAAGGTATGCACGACACAATCATGTGCTGGATTTGGCCGGGGCCGTGCAGGCGCTGGTCGGGCATCCGGCCGTCGTGCTCAGTGACAAACCGGAACAGTTGATCGAATTGAGCGAGGGAAGGCCTGAGATCGAGGTCATCCACAAGGGCGACAAAATCACCATGAAGGTCGTTCCTCCGCTCCGCGAAGGCATTCCTGCCGATACCTGCCAGTATTACAGTGCCGAAGAAAGGCGCAGCATGGAAGCACTGCGCCTGATCACGCTGGTTCAGGATTCGACGCAACGGGTGCGTTTGATTCAATTCACTCCGGCGCAGCGCCGGGTCGCACAATTGCTTGCGGGACAAGTGGCGATTCCGGCGAGCGCGCAAAACGAACTGCAGGCCGCGATGAAGGCGCTGACCAGCCACTTTCAATTACAGGCGGACCATTTGCAAGCCGCCCACGAGATCCCCGCCGAAGCGCGCCTGCGAGCGGAATTATCCCCCCTGAACGACGGCCTGCTGCTGCGTCTGGTGGCCACCCCGCTGGGGGCGGAGGGCCCGCGCATGACCCCGGGCAGTGGACGCGCCCGTTTGATGGCATCGGTAAAAGGGGAGAGCCTGGGCACAACGCGCCAGTTGGACGCGGAACGTGCCCACCTCGATGCTGTTCTCGATGCGCTGCCCTTCCTCGAGGCGTGCGAGGGGAATCGCCAACAGTGCGAATGGGAAATCGCTACCCCGGAAGATGCTCTGGCTTCGGTGGAAGTGCTTCCCACCCTTCCCGCCATCCTTGCGCTGGATTGGCCCAAAGGGAAGGCCGTGCGCGTGGTGACGGTTGATGCCCCCGGACTCGCCATACAGGTGAGAAGCGAACGGGATTGGTTCAGACTGAGTGGCGAAGCCAGAGTGGATGAAGGGCTGACCGTCACGTTTGAAACCCTGTTGGTTGCTTCGCGCGGCTCCAGCCGTTTCATCGCCATGGGCGATGGGGTGTATGCCGCGCTTACCCACAGCCTGAAGGAGCGGCTGAAGGATCTGGCGGCGGTCATGGAACCCGACAAGCAGGGTGCGCGCATGCCGCATTTGGCTGCAGCATGGGTCGATGAGGCTTTGGAAGGAATGGTTGTCAAGGCGGATGAAAAGTTTCACGACACCCTGAAAGAGCTGCATCTCACCCGGAATCAGGACATTCCCCTGCCCAGGACCTTGCAAACCGACCTGCGCCCCTATCAGGAAGAAGGCTACCTGTGGGCATCGAGGCTCGCACAAGCCGGGTTGGGTGCCTGCCTTGCCGACGATATGGGGCTGGGTAAGACCCTGCAATCGCTGGCCCTGCTCCTGGCTCGTGCCGAAGGAGGGCCCGCGCTGGTGATCGCCCCTACTTCTGTATGCGGCAACTGGATGGCCGAGGCCGAACGCTTTGCTCCCAGCCTCAATTTTCATCTCTACAGCGAGGCGGATCGCGAGGCAATCATTTCCCAGGCTGCCGCCTTTGATGTGGTCGTGGCCTCCTACGGCCTGGTACAGCAAGCCAGCGAACAATTTGCGGGCAAACATTGGCACACCCTCATTGTCGACGAGGCGCAGGCCATCAAGAATTCCACCGCGAAACGAAGCCAGGCAGTCTTCCAGCTCGATGCGGATTTTCGTCTCGCCCTGTCCGGCACACCGGTGGAGAATCGCCTGGCCGAATTATGGTCCATCATGCGCTTTGCCAATCCCGGTTTGCTGGGTACCCTCAGCCGTTTTAACGAACGCTTTGCGCTCCCGATCGAACGGGACAAAGACCGTGATGCCCAGCATGTTTTGCGGCGCCTGATCGCACCTTTTCTGCTCCGTCGCACCAAGGCTCAAGTGCTGCAGGAACTGCCGCCGCGCACCGAGATGGTTATCACCATCGAACCCGGCAAGGAGGAAGCCGCGCACTACGAAGCCGTGCGCCGCGAGGCGATTGCCGAGGCGGATACCGCCATGGCCAGTCATAAAGCCGGACAGGCGCGCATGAATGTCCTTGCTCAGTTGACCCGTTTGCGTCGTGCCGCTTGCGATCCCCGCATCATTACGCCCACTTTTCCAGGGGCAGGCGGTAAGGTACAGACCTTTACCACGTTGGCTCTGGAGTTGGTGGCCAATGGACATAAGGCACTGGTGTTCAGCCAGTTTGTGGATTTTCTTACCCTGCTGCGTGAGGCACTGGAGGCCAACGGCATCACCTGCCAATACCTGGACGGCTCCACCCCCGCCGCGGAAAGAACCAGGCGCATCGCCGCCTTTCAGGCCGGGAAAAGTGATCTGTTTTTGATCAGCCTGAAGGCAGGCGGGTTTGGCTTGAACCTTACTGCGGCAGACTATGTGGTCATCACCGATCCCTGGTGGAATCCCGCCGCCGAGGATCAGGCCATGGGTCGAGCCCATCGCATGGGACAACTACGCCCGGTCACCGTGTACCGGTTGGTGATGCGGGGTACTGTGGAAGAACTCATCGTGGGTTTGCACAACGACAAGCGCGCATTGGCTGAAAGTATATTGGGGGAGGGCGAAGCGGTCAGTCTGCCCTCCACTGACGAACTCATCGCCCTGATCAAAGGGACTTGAACAGTCAAGAAGAACCGTTTTCAAATTTATGTCGCAGGGGCGCTTTACTTGATAATGATTATCAATTACAATTGAGCCATCAGTTTAGGACCCCTCCTGAAACTGTCTTTCAATCCCCCTCTCGTCGAGGGGGTTTTTTTGTGCGCCAGTGATGTTTTATGAAAACGAAGATTTCGATAAACTGGGTTCGATGCTGGTGATGGCGGGGGTACTGGCCATCTCCCTAAAACCCAAGGGCGCGTAACGACGAAGGAGAGTAGAAGAGTTTGCTGTCAGTTTGGGGCGTGGGCAGTTATAAAATCAGTCCGGGAATTAGAGGTTGGCCGGGGTCAATTCTGATGCAAGTTCTTCAAGTGAAATTGCTTCGATATCAGCGGCCAGGTGGTAACGCTCGGTGCCTGGGTAAACCACAAATTTCTTTGCAGGTTGAAGATCCGAGCATGCTTCATGAAATCCACGCTCCAGTTTGGGCGCAAGGCTGCGTTTGATCTCAACTGCCCACTGAATCCCGTCTGGCCATGAGAGCAACAGATCGATTTCTGCACCTCCGCTGGTGCGATAAAAATGGCCTTGTACTGTGGGTGTCGCGCAATCAAGCAGGTTTTCGATGGCATAACATTCCCAACTCTGCCCTACGACAGGATGGGAAAGCAACGCTTCCTTATCAGGAATGTTCAGTAGCGCATGAACCAGACCGCTATCCCGCACATAGGTTTTGGGCGACTTTACCAGTCGCTTGCTCAAGTTGGCATGCCAGGGAGGAAGGCGGCGGACAAGCAGCATATCCACCAGCAAATCGAGATACCCGGCAGCAGTCTTGCCATTCACGCCCAGGTTCCGGGCCAGTTGCGCCGTATTTAGCAGGCCCCCCTGATGATGGGCAAGCATGCTCCAGAAGCGGCGCAGCGTTTCGGCTGCAATTCGAGGGCCGAACAGGGGAATGTCGCGTTCCAGGTAGGTGCGAATGAAATCCTGTCTCCAGCGCAAGCTACGCCCTGCATCAGGGGCCAGCAGGCTTTCAGGGAAGCCGCCGCGTACCCAGAGATCATCCATCGGCATGCCACGGGTTTCCAGTACATGAAATGGAGTGAGTTCAAGGTAAGCAATGCGGCCCGCCAAGGTTTCGCCTGACTGCCTGAGTAAGTCCAGGGAGGCAGAGCCGAGGAGCAGATACATTCCGGAGTTACGGCCAGCGCGCCGGCTTTGGTCTATGAGACCGCGCAATATTGGGAAAAGCCCCGGCGCACGATGAATTTCGTCAAGTATGACCAGCCTGTCTTGATGATCACGAAGATAAAGTTCAGGCTGCGCCAATTTGGCGCGATCCTGTTCGGATTCGAGATCAAGATAAAGCGCGTTATAGCGCTGGCCGATTTCCAGAGCCAGCGTTGTTTTGCCCACCTGGCGTGGGCCAAGCAACGCCACTGCGGGTGAATAAGCGATGGCATCTGAGAGTTGGGTAGCAAGAGAACGGAGAATCATCTGCGCAATTATGGAGTTCTGTTCCGTGAATTGCAAGGATATTCGTCGGGTAATGCCATGTTTGCGAAACTTCTGAAATTTGCGCGTCTGGCCAAGTCAACACGCCCGTATCACCGGGTGCACGTATGCCGCATCTGTTTATTGGCCCGTGCTTGACATTGACCTTGCGCTTGAATCTATCCACAATCCAGCTTTGTTTCCTTTGATTTTCAAGCCAAATCCATCACCCCAGCAGACGCACTAAAGCGCGTTGCCGAGTTCACCTCGATCATGCGACAACCTGCGGCGACCGGTAATACCTCGATGCGCCTCCACCGAGTGCATCATACTCCTTCCCAATCTTCCATTCGTAGTCCCGCCACGCGGCCAAATTCACCTGTATTGTGGGTAACCAGAGTGGCATCATGAGCGCGGGCGATGGCGGCAATCAGGGTGTCATTTGGACCGATGGGCTTGCCTTGGGCCAATAGGTCCGCGTGAATTTGCCCATAGTATTCAGCGCATTTATCGTCAAAAGGCAGACTTTGCAGCGGGGCGAAAAAAACTTTGAGCAATTGCAGATTGGCTTCTACCCTTTGACTTCGCCTTGCACCATACAGTAACTCTGCCTTGACCACGCTACACACAGCAATGTCTGCGGGAATATGTTGGCGAAAGTGTTGCAGGATAATCGGATGTTTTTCGTTGAGCAGATGGATGCAGACATTGGTGTCGAGCAGATAAATCATTTGATTTCCAGCCGCTCTTCCAAGGGCAATGGAGGCATACGCTCGAGAGGCGCGCCTTCCCATTTTCCAAAAATGTCAAAATAGCCTTCCGGCCAACCTGCGCAGGGGCTTGCATCGCGTCTTACCAGTTCCGCCAGATAACGAGAAAGGCTCAGACCAGACTGCGTGGCCTTGTGATGTGCTTGTTTCGCAAGCTCTTCAGGAACATAACAGTGCAATTGAGCCATGGGATTCTCCTTGTATATGTGCTATATGTGTATTTTAGCAAAATCAGTCGACAACCGCAGGTCATCCGGATGATCGGTTCCGGAAAGACGGCGCTGATCGGTTCCCTGGGGCCGGTGACCACCCTGTATCTGGCCCATGTATTTCTGGGCGAATCCTTGCATAGTATTTCGTTGATCAGATGGATGCGGCCACATATCTTTGCGTGGCAAATATCCTTGTGGTGGTAGCGTGCTTAACACATTGACAGTTCTTCCAATCTTCCGTACATTCGATCCCATGACCTCCTGCAACGCCCTTTTGGGCGACTTCCTGATTTCCAAACGACTGCGACTGTGGACTTGTCCTCATCCCCAGCGCAGCGCTTTCACGCCACTTTGAATTTTACGAAACCGCTGCGGGTCTGACCGCAAAGGTTTCTCATCCTCGCTCCAAGGCCCGCATTCACCATGAAGGGGTCTTATGGACGACACACAACAAGGGATACGACGCGCCGCACTGGTGGGCACGGCCTTTGCCGCATTGGCGGCCATCGGTTTTTCCACCAAGGCCATTTTCGTCAAACTGGCCTACCAGGAACCGGTGGATGCCGTGACGCTGCTGACACTGCGCATGGTCTTTTCCCTTCCCGTTTTCCTGGTCACCGGTTTGTTCAGCCGGAACCCTGCCAGGCCCCTTGAAAAGCAGGACTGGTGGACCATTCTGGCTCTTGGGTTGGTGGGTTACTATGCCTCCAGCCTGCTGGATTTTCTCGGACTGCGCTACATCTCGGCGGGCCTGGAACGGTTGATCCTGTTCCTGTACCCCACCATGGTCATGCTGATGTCTGCGGTCCTCAGCCGGCGCACCCTCCGGCGCCGGGAAATACTGGCGCTGCTGCTGAGTTATGCCGGCATCGCTCTGGTGTTCATGCAGAACCTCCATCTGGAGGGAAAAGGGCTGGTGCTGGGGGCGACCCTGGTGTTTGTGAGTACCCTGACCTATTCCGTTTATCTGGTGGGCGCAGGACGAGCCATTGCCCGGATCGGGGCGACGCGATTCACTTCCTTTGCCTCCATCGTGTCCTGCTTCGCCGTCATGGCGCAGTTCGCGGTCAGCCATCCGCTGCATCTGCCTCCCCTGTCCCTGCGCGTTTATGAATTGGGCCTGGCCATGGCAATATTTTCAACCGCGATCCCGTTTTTTCTGCTGTCGGCAGGGATCCGGATGATCGGTTCTGGAAAGACGGCGCTGATCGGTTCCCTGGGCCCGGTGACCACCCTGTACCTGGCCCATGTGTTCCTGGGAGAATCCTTTGCCCTGCAGCAAATCCTGGGTTCGATGCTGGTCATGGCTGGGGTGCTGGCCATTTCCCTGAAACCCAGGGGGGCGTAACGACGAAAGGGTAGGTCCGCCTTTTTTATTGATTGATGTTAATATCTAATTAGGTCTACCTTAAAGTAGATATGATACGGTATAAATGTGTAGGCTTTGCTATAATCGCCCCGCTATCATTCAAAGAGGTGATGTCATGGATGTCATTGCCAACCCATTTTCTCCTGGAGCAGGGGCACCTCCACCCGAACTCGTAGGCCGCTCTGAAATTCTGGAACGGGCCGATATTCTCATGGCTCGGGTGCGGCGGCAGCGGGCAGAACAAAGCCTTATGTTGACGGGCTTGCGTGGTGTGGGCAAGACGGTGCTGTTAAACGAGATCGGGCGCAAGGCTCGCGCCGCCGGATACCATACGATCAGCCTTGAGGCCCATACCGGGAAGAATCTGGCAGCCTTGCTGGTTCCGCCAGTGCGAGAACTACTGTATGACCTGAATCGCCTCGCTGGTTTGAATCACCAGGTGAAAAGGGGGCTGGCCGTTCTGCAGAGTTTTGTAGGGGCGCTTCGGGTAAAAATATCGGATATTGAATTTTCCATAGATATTGAACCGTTTGTGGGAGCTGCCGACAGCGGGGATATGGAAGCAGATCTGCCACGTCTTTTTCAGGCGGTGGCCGAAGCGGCATTGGAAAAGGGTACACTCATCATCCTGTTGATCGATGAGGTACAGTATCTCAGCAAGTTGGAATTCAGCGCTCTGATCATGGCCATGCATCGGATACAGCAACAGCAACTTCCTCTCGCGTTGATTGGAGCCGGGTTGCCTATTCTTCCAGCGCTGGCGGGGCAGTCCAAATCCTATGCCGAACGTCTTTTCGCTTACCCCAGCGTTGGGCCTTTGTCCCAAGCCGACGCGTCCAAGGCGCTGCAGGATCCGGCGCAGGCCGCCGGCGCACTATTTACGGAAGATGCCTTGGAGGAAATCTTCCGTATCACCGAAGGGTACCCCTATTTTGTTCAGGAGTTGGGCTATATCAGTTGGAATCAAGCACACGGCCCATCAATCGCTTTGCCAGATATACAAACAGCCACCCCAATGGCCATTGATCGGCTGGACGCCAATTTCTTTCGGGTTCGTTTTGACCGGCTTGCTCCCAGTGAAAAAACTTTTCTTCGGGCTATTGCCGAACTGGGGGCTGGACCCTATCGTTTTCGGGATGTCGCCACGGGCATGGGTGTCGAATCTTCGACCTTGGGGCCGGTCCGTGCAAAAATGATCAAGGAGGGCATGATTTATAGTCCCGCCCATGGATTGCTGAACTTTACGGTTCCGCTATTCGATGGTTTTTTGCGCCGAATCATACCTGATCAAGCGATACTGGACGAGGACTGATTTTACAAATGGCGATAAATCTACGCAAAAACGTGATATTGCACGCGCCGAGGCCATTAAAAAACAACTTGATGAGGGTTAAATCATGACCAAAAAAATTACCGTAGCCCGCTTTGATGCGTCCAACTATCTCGACAGCGAGGAAATGATTGCTGAATATTTGGCCGCTGCATTGGAGGATAGCAACCCTGACGCGTTCTTGTCTGCGCTGGGGGATGTCGCAAAAGCGCGTGGCATGGCAAAAATTGCGAAGGATGCCGGACTAAGCCGCGAGAGTTTGTATTTTGTATAAAGTTCTTGCGCCTGCGCCAATGCCTTGGCCAGGGTGGTTTTGCCGGACTGTCGGGGCCCGAGCAGGGCAACAGCCGGAAACTCGTTCAGCGCGCAGTCGGCGATTGGGAAAAGTTTTCTCGGTATCATCCGTGCATATTAAAATATAGCCTTTCAATATACAAGGATGAATGGTCGAGAAAATCGCTTTTCACCAAACTTGATGGTAATTCTCTCCCGGAATCCGCGTAAATCCGGCGGTGAGTTCAGATGAACAAGGACCATGGCGTGGAAAATATCTTTGTGGTAACGTACCTACATACCAATTATTGGTAAAACGAGGTGCTACCATGACCATCACGACCCTTTCAAGCCGCCAGTTCAACCAGGACGCCAGCAAGGCCAAAAAATCGGCGCTGGCTGGCCCGGTGTTCATCACGGATCGCGGTCGACCGGCGCATGTGCTGCTGACGTTTGCCGAGTACAAGAGGATCACTGGCGGGCGCACGAAGATCGCCGATCTACTGGCGATGCCTGGCATCGAGGACGTTGAATTTGAAATCCCGCAATTGCGCGACCTCGCACAACCAGCGGATCTCTCCTGATGTACTTGCTTGATACCAATGTAGTGTCCGAGTTGCGAAAAATCCGCCTCGGCAAAGCAGATGGTCATGTTGCGGCCTGGGCTGACCGCATGGATGCCGCCGATTTGTATCTGTCAGTAATCACCCTCCAGGAGTTGGAGATCGGCGTATTACTGGTTGAACGCCGTGATCCAGCGCAGGGCGCGGTATTTCGCGCGTGGCTGAATGATCACGTCTTACCTGCCTTCACTGGCCGTATCCTGTCCGTCGATACGGCGGTTGCTCTGCGTAGCGCGCGACTCCACGTGCCAGCCCCTCACCCGGTGCGAGACGGGCTGATAGCTGCGACAGCGCTGGTACACGGCATGACCATCGTAACTCGCAATGTGGCCGACTTTGAGCCAACCGGCGTTCTGACCATCAATCCCTGGAACAGCCCCAAGCATGAATAATCTTTGGAATGATGCGCTCGCCCAGACTTGTCAGGACGAACTTGCCTTGAGGGTTGCAAAATGATTCGCAAGCCCCGTGGCCGGTTTTCCGGAAAGCCACTTGTACCGTCTTGGGATGAAAAGCCTATAATTCCTCATCCTACGATATCAGGTTGGTGAGTTCCAATTTCGCGATGACCGTTCATAACCGCAAGGCAACTCACCAGATTGGTCGTTCCACCGTCATCAATTTTGCGGGTAGTACGCTTGCCGCGCTGGTTTTGTTTCTCTCGGTTCCCGTCTACCTTCGTTTGGTGGGTGAGATCAGGTACGGGGTCCTGACCTTGCTCTGGCTCTTGCTGACCTATCTTGGCGCCATTGACCTTGGTATCGGGCGAGCCACTACAAACCGGCTCGCCAGCCTGGGAAAGTGCCCTGCCGAGCAGACGGAAAATGTATTTTGGACGGCCTTGGCGGTGTGTCTTGGATCAGGATTGGTGGGTTCAGTTCTTCTTTATTTCTTTTTCCAGGTATTGCTCGATCATTTCCTGTCGGGCGTTCCCCTGGCACTCAGACAAGAACTGGGGTTGGCGCTACCCTGGCTGGTATGGGCACCCCCCATCATCACGGCCACTTCCGTGCTGACGGGGGCGCTTCAGGGAAAAGGCGCCTTCCTTGCCCTGAATGTCGGCCAACTGGCAGCGACGATCCTGTATCAGGTTACGCCGCTGGTGCTGGCAATGTCTGGTTACGTTTCCCTGAATTACCTGATTGCGGGCATGATTGGCGGACGGTTGGCCGGTGCCATTTTTCTTTTTTTTCTGTGCCGAACTCACATTCCACTCAAATCAAGACCTTCTGTGGATGTTGGCGAGATTCCTCCCTTATTGCGTTATGGCGGATGGATTTCTCTCACCAACCTGGCCGGCCCCCTGCTGACCGTCTTTGACCGATTCGTGATTGCAGCTCAATCCGGGGCAGCCTCGGTCACGGCCTACACGGTGCCCTTCAATTTGGTGAGTGGCCTGATGCTTCTGCCCGCCAGTCTTCAGAATGCGTTGCTTCCTCGTTTTGCTGCGCTTCAGGAAAATGAGGCACAGCGCCTGAATGTTCAGGCGACGGTGGCGGTGATGGTTCTCATGACGCCAGCGATCACTGCCTTTCTTTTTCTCGTCAAGCCTGCCCTGATCCTGTGGGTAGGGCAGGAACTGGCCAACCGTGCTGCGCCCGTGGCGCATATCCTGCTGCTGGGACTGTGGCTCAATGCCATCGCCTTCGTTCCCTTCTCGTTCCTGCTGGGCAGAAATCGTCCGGATGTCCCGGCCAAATTCCATCTCCTGGAACTTGCACCTTATCTCCTGACCTTGTGGTTTCTGGTCCACCAATTCGGGATCGTCGGTGCGGCCATCGCCTGGAGTTTGCGCGTGTGGGTCGATACAATGCTGCTGTTTTCGGCAACCGGGCTGTTACAATTGTTTATCAAGTTATCTCTGATATCGATTACGATGTTCGCTGTTTTCAATTTGAGCATGGCCTTTGCCCATGGGTTGGTTGGCTATGGCATGAGCGGAATCCTGACTGTATCCCTCAGCGTTCTGGTTTCCGTGATCTTGTTGTACCAGCAATTTGGGCCAACGATCTTTCGAAGAGAAACGATTCTCTTTTTTTTTTCAGGCAATCATCGAGCAAAGGGAATCATGAGTGAGCCGTCTGCCGATTCCGTCCCCTCGTGGCCTTCCCATGGTCTGGAGAATCAGGATCATTGCCCGGTGTGCGGGGAAAAACCAAGGACTCCACTGTACGCTGACTTGACTGACCGCCTCTTTCACGCTCCCGGAAAATGGTCGCTGTATCGATGTCAAGGGTGCCACGGTGCTTATCTGGATCCCCGCCCTACTCCGGAGACCATTGGTCTGGCCTACAGCGAGTATTACACCCATCAACAGGCCAAACAAACCGATCTACAAACTCTGTGGGGTCGGCTCAAGTCTGGTTTGAAGAATAGTTATTTCAATCATAAATACCACCTGACGCTTGTGCCCACCTTCGCATTAGGGTATTGGTTCATCCGAATGCTTCCCGGTAAGAAGGCAATTCTCGATCTGCTGGCCCGCCACCTTCCTGTGAACAGGACTGGAACCGTGATGGATATCGGTTGCGGAAATGGAGATTTTTTAAAAATTGCCCTGTCGCTGGGATGGCAGGCGCACGGTATCGATCCTGACCCTGCGGCAGTGGAAGTTGCCAGATCAACCGGTGCTATGGTACAGCAAGGGACATTGCCCCATACCGGGTTGCTGTCGAATCATTTCGATATGGTTACCTTGAGCCATGTCATCGAACATGTCCATGACCCTCTCGAAGCGCTTCGAGAGTGCCTGAGAATACTCAAGCCGGGGGGAGCCCTGTGGGTTGCCACCCCCAATCTGGAAAGTTTTGGGCACGAAAAATTCGGACAACACTGGAGAGGCCTGGAACCTCCCCGGCATCTGGTGCTCTTCAACCGAAGCAGTCTTGCCCTGGCATTGAAGCAAGCAGGATTTGTCTCCTCTGAATTCCAGGCAGAACACCCCACCACGCATTGGATGTACGAACAAAGTCTGAGGATTTGCACAAACGCCCCGCTTGGGGATGGGGAGAGACCTTTGCCTTTCGGTCTCAGACTGGCAGCCTATTGGGCAGAATTCCAGAATATCCTTTCTCCCGAGCGCTGCGAGTTCATGACGGTGGTCGCAAGGAAACCCGCCTAAGGGCGCGGTTTGCTGTGTACCCTTACCAAACCTTCAGACCGTGCCCCCGATAAAATACCCCAGCAGATCGGGCAAACATCCGGATATGACGCCAGCCCTTGCGGGCGGCTTTTCCACCCAGATGGGTGATTCTGACCGTCGGCACATGCTGGAGTTGCCCCAGTCGGCGCGCCCGCAAGCTCAAATCAAAGTCTTCAAAATACATGAAATAGCGGGGTGAAAAACCATTGAGCGCGCGGAAAACATCGGTTCTTCCAAACATGAAGCAGCCACTGATGATTTCCGGAGAAAAAAAATCCCCCTGGCCGGTTTCGTCCCGATACTCGTAGCGTGCCAGTCTGGCGGAAAAGAATTGCTTCAGCCAGACCGGCGCAAACCCGCGCAATAACAGATCCAGAAGGGCAGGATAGCGTTTGCAAAGATATTCGGGGCTGCCGCCCGGGGTTTGAGAACGGGGGGAAATCAGGGATACCGAAGGGTGTGACGCGCAAAACTCGAGCGCACGAACCAGGGCGTCTGGCTCAAGGATGACATCCGGGTTGAGAACCAGATGGTGGTCACACGTTGTTTCGAACAACGCAAGATTGTGTCCTCGCCCGTAGCCGATATTGCCGTGACCGGAATGACAACTCACCTCGATCGAATCAGAATCTTCCCCGAAAATCCGGAAATAGTCACCAGGTTCAAACAGGCTGGGTACCTCGCCATTGTCCACCAGAATGAGGCGGGCCTGAGCAAGCACTCCGGCATCCAGCGCAAGGCGGATTGCCTGACGCAGGGAAACCAGGGTATCCCTCAGGACCTTCTCGACAGGATGATAGACCACGACAGAAACCGAGAGGGAAGCCGCCATCTACCAGCGCCGTCCATAAGAGGTCAGCACGCCTCGGGTCATGACGGCCAATAGGGCGGCGGGGGATACCTTTCGTGTCTGTTGCACCTGCGCGCGCTGCTTCAGGACGGTGGGCAAACCGAGCAATGCATCACGTTTGGCGCGGAAGATCAGTTTGCACCTCCCGCGCAGGGAATAAGCCACCAGGCTGGCCAGGACCAACAACAGATGTTGCGGCAGGTAGATCCACAGAAGAAGGGAAGGCATGTTTTTGAAAAAGGTCCATTCCAGGTTCCGGTGGCCATGGTACACCGTAAAGTCACTCTGGTAGCCGGTGATGGCCGATCCCATGTGGTGGACGATGGCATCGGGGACATAGGCGCACCGATGGCCCTGCAGGCGTAGGCGGAAGGCCAGATCCACGTCTTCGAAATAGCAGAAGAAGCGCTCGTCAAACCCGTTGACCTCCATCAGAATGTCCCGCCGATACAGGGAGGCTGCGGCACAGGGCCCAAAAATCTCGATCAGTTCATGTCCTGCCTTACTGCGCGGTTCACGAAAATTCTTGCGCCAGGCGGCACCGCTGACATGATAGATATCCTCGGTTCCATCCAGAATGGTCGGATCTTCTGCCGCCAGCAGGAGACTGCCAAAAAATTTGAACTGGGGGTACTGGACGCTGGCCTTGAGCAGGTTTTCCAGCCAAAGGGGCTCAGGAAAGGCATCCGGGTTCAGACAGGCGATCCATTCGCACTCCTGGGCGGCGGCAATGCCAAGATTGTTTCCCACTGCAAAACCGGAATTGTAACCTGCACGAATGAAGGTTACTTCGGGGAAAGCCCGTTCCGCCACCTCGAGCGATCCATCGCTGCTGGCATTATCCACGACAATGACGCGAAACGAAGTGCAGGTTTGCCGGCGCACGTGGGACAGGCATTTCAGGAGCATCTCTCCGCCATTGTAATTGACGATGAGGACGGCAACTATTGGCCTGAGCCCCTCGTCCGGCGCGCAGGATGGCAATTTCCCTGTCATGTGCGCCTCACTCTTCATGCTGACATTTCAACGGGACAATCCTGCTACATTCACCACAGCACTCCGGGCGCAAATGGGTGAAGGCAGGAAGGGGAAAATTCGTTCGATGGCATGAAGTAAGGTGCCATCGGTGGCCAGAGGTTCTGCGGGGTAATCAGACCAGGTCAGAGACAATTCAAACAGGGGACGGAGTTTTTCTGCCCGTGCCCAGAACATGGTTCCTACAGGAAAATTGAAATGTTCCGGCAATTTTTCGATGCCCAGACGCGCCGCCAGATCCGTGGCATGGTGCCTGTTCCGATCCCATCCCACCGGTTGAGGGTTATCTGGAAAGACCAAGCCGAGGGTGGGGTCGGCCGCCATTGCCGTAACAATGGTATCTGCCATGGCGCCGCCAACGCCACCCAGAAGATTTTCCAATAGGAAAAGATACCAACTTGAGCCGATGGCTGGATCGGCATGGGGCGTCAATTTCGTATGAAGGTGACCGATTAACTCGTAGTTGGCCAGTAATTCCGGTCCGAATTGCGTCAATAAAGGGCCAATGTCTCGTCCCCGGTTAGGGACTACCTCGAGTCGCACGACCCGACCACCGTAGTTTGCCAGAATCTCCTCCACGAGGATGCGATGATCCGCGCGGGGAACACTGACAAACAAATCGGGTTTGAGCGTGTTCTGCTCCAGACGTTCCAGCATTGCCGTCAGCAGGTGGGGGTAAAACACATGGAGATGCAGAGCGACTTTCTGGTTTTTTGGAACAACGAGTTTTTCTGCGCTCACCGGTCTGATCACTTGTTGTAACCACGGTCCATGGGGACAACCTGCGCGCAGATAGTCGGCAAATGCATCAGCATGGGGGATTGATAACCCATGTTTCGCTACATAAACTGCCGGATGAAACCCCGGAGTCGGTTTGGTGCGCCGGATGCCCGTCAACCAGGACAAAATGTACCTGTGAATCCGTTCTTTTTCGGGTATATCCTGCCCCTGCTGCAAGGAGGCAAAATCGTGGCAAAAATGACCTGAGTGATAAATTTCCTCGATGTCTAGCCGGATCTGTGTTGGAAGTTCAAGGATCTCGCGCGCTGCTTTCTCCAACCTTGAGACATAGGCAGCACTGCTCATTCCGGGTTTTCTGACCAATTGTCGACAGCGCTCTCCGATTTCCCGGCGTTGGTTTTCGTTTTCTGCGAGCGATTGCACCCTACCGGCCAAGTCATGGACATCCAGGTAGGAAGCCACGCAGGCTGTTCCCAGACCTTCCATGGACAAAATTTCTGCTACCCCGGATCCTTGGTCGAAGCAGAGCACAGGCAAGCCTGCTGCCATGGCCTCCAGCCCTTCAGCAGAAAAAGTACTTGAACGGGTTGTCAGAAGGTAAAGATCGGCCTCGGCATATCCGGGAGTGGCCGCTGATTTTTTGTCAAAGTAACTGATCACTTCTGCCACACCCATGCGCTGAATTTGATCGATTACGGCGGAGATGTATTTCTGGTCCGGTGATGCTGCTTCATGATCCCGGATCCAGATAAAACGATAGTGAAAGTTCGGCGATTGTCGAACCAACAGGGAGGCACAAGCCGCGAACAAGTCGATTCCGTTCTGATACAAAAGCTCTCCGCCGCCCAATACCACAATTTCGTTGGTTGATCTCGGAGAACATTGAATAGGGTCCAACATTCCCAATTTCTCTAGCTTCGAGGATGGCAGTCCTTGATGCAGGACAGTAGCGACCCGATCCTCCAGATAGGGAAAAAAACTTCTGGCCGCGGTTAGCTGGGATTGACAGGGAAACAGCGTCAGGCTGGACCAGAACAGGGTCTCCTCCAACGTAGTCGCTGAATGGTTTTCGGAAAGGATAGAGTGCGCCAGACTGATGACTGGAATAAAGTGATGGGCCAGCATGCGTGCAAAAGGGATGGGGCCAATCCCATCGATCAGCGCAAGCCGGAGGGCATGGCAAGCGCAAAGGTTCCCGATGGCACTTTCCCAGAGGACGGGATTGGTGTGTGTGTCAGCAACCTGAAGAACAACGGCTCCGGCCGCTCGAAAACTCATTTTTCTTTTGTCGCAATCATCAACCAGCACAATCAGGTTGAAACGCAGCCCGAGAAGCGTAACCACTTCAATCAGGAAATCCTCGGAAGAAGCAGTGGCTCCTCCTCCGATAAAAACCAACAACAAAGTCTCTCTGCCAACCGTGAATTCTGAAAAATCTCCTAACATGCGCAAGTTAGATGGGCGCGGAAGACGCCCCTCTCGGTGTCCGTGGGTCCGATAGTGATCTACCGGATTTATGCCCAAACGGGCAACATCCGGGTACATTTTTAGATAAAAATCCACGTCAACTTCCAGTTCTTTGGGAGGGGCTCCAATGTTCATGAACTTTTTAAGGTGGGTAGTTTTTTTTGCGACTCCTTGCATCTTCGAGGATATTTTTCGAAGTGGCGACAGCCATTGCCAGGACAGACCAGATTCTCTGGCTAAATGATTTTTCCTCTGTTCGCTTAACTGTTGCTGAAGTTCTACAATCTGATTCTCCGATTCCATCAAAGTGTCTTTGAGGATCTTGACTTGTGACTGAATCAGGTCAGATAAGGGGGCTACCTCATCAGTGCGTGGAAAAACCGGGTATTTCCCCGTCAGGGTGATGAAATCACGGTAGTCAAAATCATAACCAGACTTGATGCGGGAAGCTTTTTCCGGATCTGCCAGCAATCGGTAAATGAGGGAGATTCCGAACAACCTTGCCCAGGGCAACGCCTTGTCCTGCAAGGACAATAAGGCAAGAACGAAATCCGGTTCGAATTCATCCTTGCGTACATACTCTTCTGCCTCCGGGAAAATAGCCAGCATCTCTTCAGCACTGCGGATCTGTTGGTAGTTCTCCAGAATGAGATGAAATTCGGTGGCCGTACGCGCCTGGGTCTCAGGGCGATTCCCGCTGGCATTGGCTTCGTTTGAGCGAACCCTGAAACGAACCAGTTTTTCAGGCAATACATGGATGTCGTACTTGAAACACAGTCGGATCCACATTTCCAGATCAGGAAGTTGTCCCAGGCCTTTACGGTATACCCCGCAGTCTTCATAGCAAAACTTGCGAATCAGAATGCTGGGGTGGCAGAGGGCATTGGCATGATAGAAGAAGTAATTCAGCCACTGAAACCGGGTCCGGTTGGGCTGATCGAAAATGGTGGCATAAAAATGGCTGTCGTCTTCCAGGAACGCGCCTGTTTCATCGATGACATGTGTCTGGCAAAAGACCGCGCCTATGGCGCTGTGTGTATCCAGGAAATGAACCTGACGCTCGAGTTTTTCCGGTTCCCAGACATCATCTGAATGGTGAATGGCAATGTACTGGCCGGAGGCTACCTCCTCGATCGCCCGATTCGCAACGTAGCGTCGGGTTTCATCGTTACGATAGGCCTTGATCCTCGGGTCGACATAACTGCCGATGATTTCCCAGGAATCATCAGAGGAAGCATCGTCCCAAATGATCAACTCGAAGTCCTGGAACGTCTGTGACAGAACGCTCTCGATGGACTCCCGAATATATTTACCGTGATTGAAAGAAGTCAGGATGACCGAGACTTTGGGGTTGGCACTCATGGCATTGCCCCGTTTCCAGGTTCCAGGGAAGAGGGAATCCGGTTCATTGCAGCCCCGTGGGGGAGTGCATCCAGGATCTGCCGGCGCAAGGCCGCTACTCGTTCCTCGCAGAGGCGGTACTCACCCTGTTCCAGCAAATGATTTTTCCGATCCGAGTCGGATAGCGCCAGTGTATGTTCTTTATCGCCGCGACGGTGGATGTAATCACCAATGAAAATACTGTCCTGTAAGGAAGCCCAGTCAGTTTTTTCCGCAGAAAAGATTTGCATTGTCAGGTAATAGTCTTCGAGGAATTTCATGTCGTCAAAGTAGTGAATGCAGGTCAGATCGATGAGGTTCAGGTTGAGCATGAAACTGTGCAGGGGGGCATGGTTGAGATGTAGATAGTCCTGGTAGGTCAGGCCCAGCGTGTAATTTTTTTCCCGACTCAGAATCATTCCGGTTTCCGCATCGACCGTGGTCGAAAATACCCGTCCGAAGGTTGCATTTTTGTTGGTATTCTCAAGTCGTGCCAGCAGAGTTCTGTAGGCATGGGAAAACAGGATATCATCGTAATCGAGAAAGGCTACATAGCCCTTTCCGATGGCTTTTATCGTGTCGTTCAGCATCAGAGATCGCACATCCGGGGTGTTTGGGGAAGAAGTGTAGCGCCGAATCATCGGCCGACATTCCTCAGACCAGGGCATGCCCTCCAGTTTGCGTCGCAGGGAGTCCGTCTCTTCATCTGTGAGATCCTGAAGCGCCAGCCAAGGTTGAACCCTGCAGTCAGCCTGAGCCAGAAGGGAATACAGGGACCTCATCAAAATATCGGTGACGGCACCGCGATGAAAACGGACGATCGTTGCGACCTTCTCCAATTTTTGGTGGTTTTTCCGAAGGGGAGGACAAACCTTGAAATAGATCGCCTGGAGGCAGACCTTTGATCCCTTCCAGACACCCGGTGGGCGCAGATAAATCTCGCCACGTTGCCAATAGCCAATCGAAAAATTTGGTGCGGTCTCTTCATGAATGAAGTCGGGGTCGTTGCAAGGGGTTGCACTGATGAGGAAACCACGATGCCTGAGTCCCATTTTTACCAGAGCGATGAACGAATCCTGAGGAAAAATGACGGGTTCGGAAAACTCGATGATGAAATCCACTTTTCTGTGAATGCGCTCATTGCAACGGACCCCCAACGCTTGCAATTCAGAGGCGATGTAAAAGTTGTGAATGGTCAGCTGGAAGCCTTGTGTCAAACAGAACTGAGCCAGATACTGCAAAAAATATTTTCTTGTCGTGGGCTCTGACTGGAGGCGTTGTGATACGATGGGAGCCAGAATGAACTCCAGATGAAGTTCTGGCGCGGGTTCGATGTAATCCAGCCCATCATAGGGATAATCGCAAAGGGAGCGGCCCACTGAGTTGAGATAGCCATACCCGTACTTGAGATCGGGTTCCAGATGAGCTCCTCGTCCCCATTCATTCCAGGCATCCACCAGGATGAAACGACGGTCAGGTGGCAGATGGGTTTCCGTATGCACAATTAACTGTGTCAGCCACTTCTGCATCTTTTTCGGCGTTGAACGATGTAAGATGGCCCCGGACGCCTCCTGTGGGCGAGCCATGCCATCCCAGGAGGGAACCAGGGAACGAAAGCAGGGCAAGGAGGGGGCGGAAAACTGCCTTGTGTGATGGTCGACTACCGCTTCATAATCGAAAACCGGTGCCTTCAGCGTCCAGTAGGGATACAGGTCCTGGTTGATCGTCGGAACGTCTTTCTCGATCCCTTCCGGTTGCCATTGTTCGACGAAGGCATCAAAACCGGAATTCGCAGGGGCATCCTCCCCGAAATCCAGGCTCCCCACCAAAAATGGCGGCTGAATTTCCTGACGCTCACATTCCTCATGCCAGAGGGTTTGGCAGGATTTCCCAAACCCCTGGGTACCAGCGGCACGGATCAGGACCATGGGGCGATGGGCCACCTTGAGATAGCGTGGATCCCTGAAGAATGGAATCAGGTAATCGATCAGGGTAGGTGCATGCTCAGCCAGGTCGCTCTGATCCAGATTCTGACCATCGTTCCCCGTCCAGCAAAAACAGTAAGGCAAGGCGATCCGGGGGGACGCTCGCAACACTGCCACGGGTTGCTCGAAAACAGGAGATCCATTTTGCCATTCAAGGTGGAAAACGAACCCCTGCATGCCGGATTTTTGCATCATCCCCGCTTGTTTTTCGAGCAGGGCCAGTCCTGCAGACCGATCATAGTAGCCCAGATCCTCATGGGGAACGTGTTGTTGATAGTGCCCTTCGAATATCGGAGTGGCCGAACGTACCCTGTTCCACTCGGCCCCTTCCAGTTGCACGGATGAAAAAAAGCGTGGTTGATAGTAAGCCAATACCTTGATGGAATGATGAACGATTGTGTCGGAATAATCGTTCTGTTCTTCATGGTATTCCTGAGATTCATAAGAAAGTTCCGGGGTTTCAAGACGGTAGTTCCGCCCCGCCGAAGTGGTCGTGAACATCAGGATAAGTCGTTCCAGGGCGTGGGCCAGAGTGGCGTCCGCCGGAATCGGTTCTTCAGGAAAATCCTGGTAAGACAGGGGCAGCGAAAGAAATTGCTTGAGACATGAAGTTTTTGCCCAGAACATTCCCCCTTGAGGGAATTCGACGAAGGGGAAATCATCGATGTCGAATAAGTCGTGGGTGAACAAAAATGAACGGGCGAT
Source organism: Pseudomonadota bacterium (assembly GCA_021796835.1). Taxonomy (GTDB): domain Bacteria; phylum Pseudomonadota; class Gammaproteobacteria; order Burkholderiales; family Ferrovaceae; genus Ferrovum. Next base: position 30,771 of record JAKABO010000014.1, read on the forward strand.
CTCATGATTATCCAGCCAGCCCGTGGCATCCCAGAAGGCACCCTTGTTCCCGGCGGGATAGACGGCGCGGGCATCTTCCTCGAGTAAACGTAAAATCTGACGAATTCCGTTTTCTGAGCCGCAGAGCTGGTTCATCAGGGAATTGAACCAGCCTTCCAGATTCGTGGCATGGGGGCTTTTTTTAGTGTGGAAATGGGCGATGTAGTCATAGTCGGTCAGACGGGTGCCGAACTGGATGATGAAGGGCGCTATGTCCCGACCCCGGTTGGGAACGTTTTCGATGATTACCTGATTCACGCGAGGAATTTCCTGCTTGAAGCGGCTCAGATAATTTTTGACCGCGCGCTTTCCGGGAACTGAGACAAACAGATCGAACTCAAGAGGAATATGCTTCAGGTACTGGATGCACACCTCCGTCATGTCGTCATAATAGAGGTGCAGGTGGACGGCGATTTTTCTGGGGGTAAGCGGCAGGGCTTCCGAAGGAGAGGGGGACAGATAGAAAGGAACTGTCCGGAACTTTTCCCGTTGCAACTTTTCTTTCTGGCGCATTGACAGGGCATAGGCCTGGGGTTTGTCGAACCGGTTCCTGCCCAGTCCCAGTTTGCGCGCCGTCAGTGCGATGGCATAGCCCCATCCGCCCAGGCGTACCACCTGAAAAAAACTCGAAAACAGTTTGGGCCGTTTGATCACGATCCACGCAATGCCGATCCATGACCTGAGGCTATTCAAATGACGCTCCATGACGTTTCAAAACAGGTTTTCCTCATTTGATTCGTTGACCGATCCATTTGGCATTGGCCTGTGTCAGGGCGAGAATGTCGCCGATCTTTTCCACGACTTGCGCTGAAACCCTGGCTCCAATGGGGAGTTGCAGGCAAGAGTGACATAATTCATCGGTATGGATCAGTGGTTCGGTACAAAACCGGGAATCATTGGCATAAGGGATACAGCGGTGCAGACCAGGATAGAAATACCTTCTGGCGATCACGTTTTCCGCCTTTAAAACCTCGAGTAATTGATCCCGGGATAACCCGAACCGAACCTCGTCAATTTCGCAGATGAGATACTGGTAATTGGACACTAGGACTTGCGCCGGTTCCACCAGGCGTATGCCCGGAATGTCGCGCAGGCGGCACTCGTAGAGTCGGTACAATTTTTCATTGTTGGCGCGATTTTCCGGAAAATCCTCCAGGCTCATCAGGGCCACGGCTGCCTGGGCTTCCGACATGCGCGCATTGGCCACCCGTACCACGGGCACCAAAGGGGTGCTCTCCCGGTAACTCGGTCGGATACTGCGTAGACGCAAGGCCAGGTCATCGTCGTTTGTGCAGATGCAGCCCCCTTCCGAGGCATTCAGGATTTTGGTGGCGTGGAAGGAAAACACTTCAGCCTGGCCGAAACGACCGATCTTTCCTTCTTCAATGGCACACCCGAAGGCATGAGCCGAATCAAAGTAGAGTTTCACGCCCAGAGTGTTCGCAAGTTTTTCCAGGATCTGTGGCTGACAGGTGCCTCCCCATAAGTTTACCCCCATGATGGCGCTCACTTCCTCATCCATACGGCGGACGATCTGGTCCACATCGATTTGATGGGTGTTTCTATTGATGTCACAGAACAAGGGGGCCAGTCCGGCCCGGGAAACCGATTGAGCAGAGGCGATGAAGGTAAAAGCCGGCATCAGGACCTTACCCGTCAGTTCCAGGGCATCGGCCACCATCATCAATCCCAAGGTGGCATTGCTGACCAGAAGGACATGCTTTACCCCAAAAAACTCGCGCAACCGGCACTCCAGTTGTTCATGAAGCGGGCCATTGTTGTTGTAGTACTGACGTTCGAAAATGCCCCGAAAGGCCCGTTCATAACGTTCCCAGGAAGGAAAATAAAGCTGGCCCACGGGGAGCGGCGTATCAAACGCACGGGGTGCCCCAAAAATCGCAAGGTTTGGTCGAGTGTTCATCCTTGACTTCCTGACCGGGTTTTCTCCAGGATTTCATCTGCATGCTTGGCCATGAACTCCAGAATGGTCACGATATCCTCGACATCGGCAGGGCTAACCCGATGTCCGCAAGGGAGATTGATGAAAACTTCTGCCAATCGATCTGTCACTGGCAAATCTGCGGGCACATGGGGGAAGGCCATGACCTTGCGATGCAGGGGGGGGGCATAGTAGGAACGCGCCAGGATATTCTCCGCATTGAGTAGGGCAATGGTGATCTCCCGGGAAAGCGGCCAGGACGGGAGCAGTTCCACCACGATATTTTTGTAGCCCGTCGGATAACGCTCGTCGAACGCCACCAGCCGTAATCCAGGTACTCCAGCCAGTCGTCGCTGATAGGTTTGATAGCGTTCGCGATTGCGTTCAACCTGCGCATCCACGTCATCGAGGCTGGCCAGGGCCATGGCGGCATGAATTTCATTGAGTTTGGCATTCATCCCCTGGCCCAGGACGACATTGTCCAGTCCTGAAAACCCGAACCCTCTCAGGACCGCCAGTTTTTGAGCCAATGCTCCGTCATTCGTAGTGATATAGCCCCCCCCAAATCCGTTCAACAGTTTACAGGCGTGCAGGGAAAACCCTTCGGCACGGCCAAATTTCCCTACTTTACCTGCCGCCAAGCCTTCGTAAACCGATTCGACAGAATCAAACAGCAGGGGAATCCCTGTCTCATCCGATAACTGTTCCAGTCCTTCGACATCACAACCATTGACGATGGGATGAACGCCCAGAATCAGGGCGGTTTCTTCATTGATACAGGGTTCGACAGTTTTGCGCGTCATCGCCAGGGTGGTCGGATCCACTTCACAAAAGCGCGGTTTCAGCGGAACCCATGCGGCAATGTCGGCCATGCGCCGGTAAGTCAGGGCGGGCATCACCACCTCTGAGCGATGCTCGAGGGCCAGTACGGACATTGTCAGAGCCAGAGCCCAGAATCCGCTGTTAAAGGTAATACAATGGCTAACCTCGTGAAACTCTGCCAGCCTTTTTTCTAATAATCGGACATTGGGTCCATTGTTCGTATATTGTCCCTGTTCATAGAAAACTTTTGAGTATTCCAGAAATTTTTCGATATCCGGTTGCAGCAGATTGGAGGTGGAACGGGGTACGGCAAAGGCCGGCTTGCCGTTGAATAGTGCCAAATCTTCGATGCCCTTTTTGATCAACATGCTTTTTACTTTCCCGTGTCACGCATCAACAGCGCGTCATAACGGTAGTATGACGCGTAAAACTCCGGTGGCATGGTTGAAAAACTCACCTTCCAGCCGGATTGGCGGACCAGGTATTCAAATTCCTGTCGGGTTCTCCAACATCCTGTCGCCGTTTCATGATTCGATAATTCATTCCTGCCGGGTGTTCGCTTATAAAAATCAGCCGCATGGTCACGATCCGGGAGGTTCCCGATAAAACAGCGTCGAACCCTGGTGAATTTCTCGTACAGCGTGCGTAACACCTGGATAGCCTCGTTTTCAGACAGGTATTGAAAACTGCCATAGCAAAGGACCTTGGTAAATCGTTCGGGGCTGGTTTCTGTCGTGACATAGTCTCCTGCCCCAACTTCAAGAAAACCAAAATTGGGGAGTTTTTCAAAATTTGTTCGGGCGACCGAGATCAGGTGTTGCGAAAGATCCACGCCCAGAAAGCCCGCACAACGGCCGAATAAACGTTGCGACAACGCCCCGTTCCCGCAGGCAATATCCAGTAATACATCCTCTGGCTCAAAATTCAAACCGGTGCAGATAGTGGCCACGATCCTTTCGATCTGGTCTTCCGGGACAGGAACCCCCTGCACGGTGCGTAGAACCTGACCCCAGAAATCATCCGGAGGGCGGGTCCGCGCGTATTCGTCATAACTGAATTTTCGTCCGGATGGCTGGGTACTCATAATGAAAATGTGGTTCCAGAAGGTTGGGCAGTGGCCGGCAGGAGTGTGCAGGATTCCAGCATTTTTTTGGTTCCCTCGCGTCCTGTGAACATCAGGATATCAATGAGGGACAGCCCGGGTTCGAATACCCTGCGTTGGTCATAAGCGTCCATCCGACTGTCGAGAAACATCAGTTCAACCCCGTTTTCCATGAACTTGTCCGGCGCAAACAGGTGTCGTCCCGCCATCGGGTTGATGTACTGAACGCCTTTCATCTGTTGGGTGATGTTCAGGGCCCATTCGCCCGCATCCGTCACCTGACTATAGTCAAATCCGCACTCCGAAGAAATTTTCAACCGGGTTTTTATGTCCAGATAGGCGCAAAGGCCGCGCATGAGGTGGGCATTGATCTGAACCATGCTTGTGGTCGAGATGGTTGAAAAAAGTTCCTCCAGCAACGCCCTGACCTCTCCGTAGTAGGGAGCGCGGGTTCGGGGGCCGTAATGATAATGTTCCAGTTGGCGCAGGATTTTTTCCTTCCAGTCGCTATCGGGATGAGCCCGGATGTCCTTGATCAGTGCGGTCCGTGAATGCTTCTGGAGCGGGACCAGAATGTACTGCCAGCCTTCTTCCGGTTTGAGTATCCGGTTGCGGTTGATCCAGCCATGTCGAATGAACTGTACATCATCAAACAGAACGAAAACATCCGCTGCCTTGATCAACTGCCAGTAACCCAGGTAAGGAAGAAAATAGGGCTGCATGATGGCGAGTTTCATCGCTGTTCCACCATCATGGTGGTGGGGATGAATACCTTGCTCCATAACCGTCCACCCGGCCTGCGATTCACCTTGAAGACGATAGCGTCCTCGACGACGTCCAGAAACCGGGCGGTTTCCCCCTCGACGATGGGTTCTGTCACCTGAACCTGAATGCTGTAGGCCCCTTCATGGAGAGGAACCCGGGTCTGGAAAGTGACCACATAGGATTTCTGGATATCGGCTTCGATGAGCGGCAGATCCAGTTGTCGGGGACCAACCCCCAGCAGGAGAATCTTTTTGTCATCGTGGATATAGTAACTGACCGCGAGGGATTTTCGGACATGGCTGACGAGGTGAATACGGATCACGACTTCCTGATCAAACTCGGCATCCAGGATCGGTTGTCCTGCCTTGTCCAGAAAATCGACCCGATGGACGATGGCTTCCCCGGAACCGTATCTCGAAAATTCCATCTGTGTCCGGGGAGGTTGGGGCGATGGGTCGACCGGGGGGGCTGGCAAGGGCGGAACAGTCCGGGCATCGGGTGTAGGGACGGTGCAGGGCGGGCGGGAAAATCCGGGTTCCTGGTTCATTTCCTCGCGCATGACCCGGACGAATTCTTCGGCTACCTGAGCGGCTGTCCCCATGGATCTGAGCGCACCCCGTTCCAGATAGATGCCCCGATCGCAAAGGCTTTTGACGGTTCCCATGTCGTGGCTGACGAACAGGACCGTGGCGCCTCTTTCCTGTATGCGCCGAAGTGCCGTGATACATTTGGCCTGGAATTTCATGTCCCCAACCGCCAACGCTTCATCCACGATCATGATTTCGGGATCACAGAGTACGTTCAAGGCGAAGGCAAGACGAACATACATCCCACTGGAGTAGTTTTTTACCGGTTGCTCGATGAAGTCTCCGATGTCCGCAAAGGCGGCAATTTCCTCAAAGCGGTCGTGGAGTTCTGCCTGACTCAAGCCCAGCAGTGCGCCATTCATGAAGACATTTTCGCGCCCGGAAAAGTCCGGATTGAACCCTGCGCCCAACTCCAGGAGCGCCGTCAGGCGTCCCACGGTTTCAACGGTTCCTTCGGTGGGGGTCAAGGTGCCGCAAATCAACTGCAACAAGGTGGACTTGCCGCTTCCATTGCGCCCGATGATTCCCACCGTTTCTCCCTTGTGGATGTCGAAGGAAACTTGATCCACGGCCCGGAAATTGTGAAAGAACTGGGACGGAGGACGCCCCAGCCAACGTTGCAGCCTGGGGAGCAACGATTGTTTCAGGCGATCCTGGGGGTGTTCGTAGATCTGGTAGTTTTTGGTCAGGTGACGAACCCTGATGGCCACATCAGAGGACATCGGCAAATCCTTTCCGGGTTTTTTGAAACCAGGCGAAACCCAGCCAGGCAGTGATCATGGAGACAAAAAGCATCGATACCCACGCAACGATATGGGAAAGATGGCCCCAGTACAAGACATCACGCATGGTTTCAATCACGGGCGTCAGGGGATTGAAATAGATCCATTTCCTGAAATTTTCAGGGAGTGCCGAGGCAGGATAGAAAATCGGGGAGAGGAACATCAAAACGGTCGTCAAAATGCTGGTGATCTGCGCAGCATCACGCAGGTAGACCCCCAGGGAAGCAAGAAACCAGGACAATCCCATCACCAGAAAAATCAGGGGAACGAGGGCGAAGGGCAGCAACAACACCGTCACCTGGGGCCACCCAAAGAAAATCACATACACGGCTAACCAGACCACCAGGCTGATGGAAGTATGAATCAATGCCGAACCCAATACGATCCAAGGCAAGACTTCCAGCGGGAAGACAACTTTTTTGACATAATTTACATTGGCAATCACCAGTCCGGGGGCACGGTTGATGCACTCGGCAAAGAGGTTGAAAACCATCAAACCAGCGAATAACACCAGGGCAAATTCGGTTTTCGAATCACTTCCGGCATGCCAGCGCGCCTTGAACACCACGCTGAAGACGAAGGTATAGATCAGCAACATCAGCAGGGGATGAAAAAAAGACCACAGGATACCCAGATAGGCCCCTCGGTAACGCCCCACGACTTCTCTTTGAATCATCAACCCGACCAGTACTCTGTGTCGCCAGAGGCTGGCTACCATTTCTTGTGGTGACAGGGAAAAGTTCCGCATCAAGGTCGTACTCCAGCATGGTTCAGCAAGCGATCCAAGGTCACTCCAGACTCGATTCAACCGGGAAACCCCGGGACAAACCGGAGGTATCTCCAAAATGTTCGGGCTCCTGCCCCGCCTTTTTCAGAGAGGGGCAAAGCGGTATGCCCGGCAATCTACCACCAGAACCTTAACGCAAAGTTTGGTTTGCCCATTTATTCAGGACAATTCCCTAACTGAACCGCCGATCCTATCGCATCACCCGGTTAAAGGCAATATTCGCCGGGGTGGGCCCATACACCACTTTCGACTATAACTCTGGGCGAATGTCAGTGGGGCACAACGGGAGAAAGGGGAGGGCAGTATGTAATTACCGTATCCCTAAGCATAGACCAGTCCATGTTGAGCCAGTCCCACCAGATTGACATGATTCTGGTTAATGGGGTTTTCAGCGGCAAAGGACAGTAAGGAAGCCTGAGTGAAGGTGCCGTTGGTGAGGCTGTTGGTGAGATTGGTGAGGTCGACGGCATCGATGGGGGTACCGATGACATGTTGCCAGAGGGTCGAAACGAAGGCGGAATTGCCGAGGTTCAAGGACGCCACGACGCTCTGGGCCACCCGCTGCATTGTGGTTCCTCCCTCGAAGGCGGTCAGGCTGCTGACCACCAGGGTTGGGTTGGACAGTGCAGCATCCCCATAGGCTGCACCGATCAGTTCGGCTGTTTGACCCCCGGCCTGATTGCTTCCCATATCAAAAGCCAGTTTGACATCGGTGAACTTGACATGCTGCACTCCGATCAGGGTGTCGGTGGTCCCTGCTCCGGTGACGGTGATGGTCCCTGCCCCAGGGTTTCCCGTAAGGGTATAGTTGGTGGAAGCTGATGCGTAACTGACGCTGTCGATTCCTTGGGCATTCGTGCTCACCGGAGTGAAACCCAGTCCGGTCTGACCGAGTCCCGTCAGATTCAGATGGGCTTGGTTGGGGATCGTGTTGGCGGCAGCAACGAGCAGGGAGGCCTGGGTGAAGGTGCCATTGGCAAGAGCATTGGTGTACAGGGAAAGATCAGTGGCATCAATGGGGGTGCCGATGACGTGTTGCCACAGGGCGGTCACAAAGGAGGCGTTGTCCGCTGCGCTGATGTTGCCGCTGGCCACCAGGGCCTGTGCCCCTTGTAGCAGGGTGCCTCCATTGTCGAAAAACTTGATCCAGTCACCCATCAGCACCTTGTCACTCGCAACCTGGGTACCAAAGGCAGCTCCCAGAAGGAGTGCCGCTTCTCCCGTGGACTGGGTTGTCCCAAGGTCGTATGCAACCCCGATCGGAGAGGACGCCGTATTGAAACCGAGAGCTTGCATCACCTGCAAATCTAATGATGTAAATATGGCTCTGTTGCCATAACCAGAACTGGTTATCCCAAATGGGTCAGACGTTACATTGGAGAAGTCGGCGGGATCCCGCGTGCTGAAATTTCCCAGGTTGGTAACTCCACCATCAAGAGAAAAGTATCCTGGCGTTGAGGTATTGGCGGGATTCCATAATTGTCCGGGCGCGGAATAGGTATAGAGATCAAGGGGCATGTACCAGGAGGTGCCTTGGCTATCGACCCATCCATTTATCCGACCAAGCGCATGAGTCAATTCATGCAATGCGATGCTCACAACTTCAGCACTGCTGGTCGCAGGGTTAGTCGTGGAAAAGCCGATAGATCCGTCATACGTGGCGGGGTACGGATTTGAAACGCCCAAAACTTTGGCCTCGGTTGCGGAAAGCACCAGATAGTTACTGCCGAAAGGGTTGGAAGCCGGAAGGCTGGTCGCAATGTCTTGGTATCCATTCAATAACGCCTGATTCTTCAGGATGGCAATGGCCTGAGAATTGTTCGTCGGTCCATAGGATACATAGGTGTTTGAACTGGGGCCCCCGGTGGCCCCTGCGTTGGACGGGATGGCGGCTCCGCCATCTTCCCCCCAGCCAACCTGGATGGCGACCGAAACCGGATTGAGCAATTCGGCCCCCAGCAGATTCGCCGCCTGCTGCACTGCCGCCCTGAAAAATGAAGGTGCTGCGCCGGTACTGGGATCCCAGGATAGATTGATTTGCATTTTGGCCTCCAAAGATACGTTGGGCGGGACGAGTGTATTTTCTATGTAAATTGTACCCATAAATATTCCGGGAATTAGAGCCGGTTTTCCGGAACTTCTGGAATATTTAATGGACCTGAAAAAAGTGTGACGCACATCACATTTTTTGGCATAATGGCGACCTGGATCCAGGACATCACCATGAAAAATTCCACTGTCAATGAAATAAAGAGAGCGTTGCGCATCCACAAGGGAGCCTTTTTTGCGGTGGGCCTGTTTTCCTTTGTGATCAATTTTCTGTACCTGACGCCTTCGATCTATATGCTGCAGGTCTACGATCGGGTGGTGACGGCTCGCAGTGAACTCACCCTGTTGTTTCTGTCGATCCTGACCGTGGGGATGTTCATCATCATGGGGGCTCTGGAATACACCCGTTCCCAGATCCTGATCCGGGTCGGGAATGCTATCGATGAGGTGCTGTCCAAGCGGGTGTTCACCGCCACCTTCGAAATCAATCTGCGCGGGGCAGGGGGAAACCCGGCCCAGGCCCTGTCCGATCTCAACAATGTCCGCCAGTTCGTCACAGGCAATGGGCTCTTTGCCTTCATGGACGCTCCCTGGATGCCGATCTATCTGGTGGTGATCTTCATGCTGCACCCCCTGTTGGGCTGGTTTTCCGTGGGGGGGGCATTATTGCTGGTGGTACTGACCTTCATTACGGAAAAGGTCTCCAAGACCCCGCTCGATGCAGCCAACCGTCATGCCATCGCCGCCAGTAATTTTGCCAACAGCAACCTGCGTAACGCGGAGGTGATCGAAGCCATGGGGATGCTTCAACCCATGCTCAAACGCTGGTATGCCCATCAGGCAAAAATGCTGCAGCAGCAAACCATTGCCTCCAATCGGGCATCCACCATCTCGGCGCTCACCAAACTGGTGCGGCTGGTCATTCAGTCCGGTTCCCTGGGTTTGGGAGCCCTGCTGGTGATACAGGGCAGCGCCACAGCGGGGGTGATGATCGCCGCCTCCATTTTGACGGGTCGTGCCCTGGCGCCCGTGGAACTTCTGATTGGTTCCTGGAAAGGGTTCGTTTCCGCGCGTGGTTCCTACCAGCGGTTGCTGGGCCTGTTGCAAGTTGTGCCGGTACGCCCGGAAAACATGTCGCTTCCGGCTCCACGGGGCTTGCTGACCCTGGAAAATGTCTATGCCGTCCCTCCGGGGGGGAAACTTCATATTCTCAAGGGGATCAATCTGGCCATTCTGCCTGGAGAAGTCGTCGGGGTCATTGGTCCCTCGGCTTCGGGGAAATCATCCCTGGCGCGTCTGATGATGGGGATTTGGCATGCCCAGATCGGCAGCGTCCGTCTTGACAATGCCGAAATCGATCAATGGAACAAAAGTGAACTGGGCCCTTATATGGGCTACATGCCCCAGGATGTGGAACTGTTTGGCGGAACCGTGGCAGAAAACATCGCCCGTTTCGGGCCGGTAGACAGCGACAAGGTGATTCAGGCGGCTCAATTGGCCGGGGTGCACGACATGATACTGCACTTCCCCCAGGGCTATGATACCCCCATCGGCGATGGGGGAAGTGTCCTCTCCGGGGGGCAACGCCAGCGTATCGGTATCGCCCGGGCAATTTACGACCTGCCTTCCCTGATCGTACTGGATGAGCCCAACTCCAATCTTGACGACATGGGGGAAGCCGCCTTGGTGGGCACGGTACAGGCCCTTAAAAAGGCTGGAAAAACCGTGGTCGTGATCACCCACCGCATGAGCATTCTGCAGGCCGTGGATAAATTGCTGGTCTTGCGTGATGGTCAGGTGGTGGGCTATGGAGAACGCGATCAGGTATTACAGGCACTGGCCGCCGCCCGTCAGCCCCAGACGGCTGTGGCCGGTCAGGCCTGATGGACTGAGGAATCGGATAATGACGATAAAAGAACCGTTGATCATCGATGTCAAACCCATGGTGCAACCCCTGCCGGAGGTGGTGGGAGTTCCCGTCGATCCCCGATCCAACATCTGGCTCGGCATGGCGATCATGGTGCTGGGTTTCGGGGGATTTCTGTACTGGGCTTTTACCGCCAAACTGGATGAAGGGGCTCCCGTGAGCGGGACGGTGGTGGTGCAGGGCGAACGCAAGACCATCCAGCACTCCACCTGGGGCGTCGTCACAAAAATCTTTGTGCGTGACGGCGACAAGGTGAAAAAAGGTCAGTTACTGCTCCAACTGGAGAATACCCAGGAACAGGCATCCATCGACATCAACAACGACACGATCCAGACCCTGGACAAACAGTTGCACGCCCTCAAACCGCTGGTGGAGGCAGGCTACTATCCGCGCAACCAGTATCTTGACCTGCAACGCCAATATGACGACGCCCAGGCCAAACTCCGGGTGGCGCGCGAAGAGGCGGGCCGTACTTCCATCCGCGCCCCGGTGAGCGGAACCGTGATGGGGTCTACCCTCTTCACCGTGGGCGGGGTGGTGCAGCCGGGCGCCAAACTCATGGAAATCGTGCCGGGGAGCGAACAACTGGTGCTGGATGTGCGTATTCCCACGGCAATGATCGACAAGATTCATGCCGGGTTGATGGCGGATGTCCGGCTGTCGGCCTTCAATCAAAGCACGACCCCTCTGTTGGCCGGGAAGGTTGCCTGGGTTTCCCCAGACCGTTTCCAGGATCCCCAGCGTCCCGAGATGGCGTATTACACGGCGCGCGTACTCCTGACCCCCGAGTCCATGAAAAAAATTCAGCATGAAACCCTGCTGGCCGGGATGCCCGCCGAGGTGATCATCAAAACGGGGAACCGGACTTTCTGGAATTATCTGGTCAAGCCGATTGAAGACCGGGCGGCACTCGCCCTCAAGGAGCGTTGATGCGTCACAGATATGGTTATCTGGGTTTTCTGGCCCTTCTGGCGGGGGTGATCCCCCTCCCGTCCTCTGCGATAGATTTGGGGGAAGCCATTGCCTTGGCTGAAAAAAACGACCCTGGTCTGGCCTCGGCCCAGGCCAATCGCGATGCCGCATTTGAAAATATCGCCATCGCCAAGTCGAAGTTGCTCCCCCAGGTCAGTTTTCAGGGGATGTTTGAAAAAATGCAGTACGGGCTATCCCAGCAACAGCCTATCGCGGGCGGGGGGACATCCAGCGCTTACTACATGATGAATGCCTATAACAACCAGTTTACGGTGCATCAGGCCCTGTACCATCCGCGCGACCAGATCGGACTGGATCTGGGCAAGCAGCAGGCCGTGTACGGGGAGGCCAAGCTGGCGGCAGCCCGTATCGATCTGTGGTTGCGCACCACCAATGCCTGGCTGGATGTGCTGGTGGCGGTGGAAAACCGGCGTCTTTACGTCGATACGGTAAAAACCACGGAAATTGCCGCAGATCAGGCAGAGAAACGTTTCAAGGCAGGCGATGGAACCCGGGAGATCGTCATTGAAGCGCAAGCCCAGCATGAACTTGCCAAGTCCGAACTGACGGAGGCCACCATCACGCTGCATGCCAAGGAACAGGCCTTTCAACTGCTGGTGGGGCAACTTCCTGAAGATCTGAGCAATGGACACCTGCCCAACTATGAGCAGATCCGGATGGGCATCAGCAGCAAGGAGGATCTGCAGCAACTGGTCCGGGACGTCAATCCGGACATTCTTGCGGCCGAGGCGGCCAAGGTGGTGAACCAGAAGCGTGCGGAACAGGCCCATGCCGACCGGCTTCCCCAGGTGGACCTGATCGCGAGCAAAACCTGGGCCCAGAATGACACGATCTTTACCATCAACCAGACGTATAACATGCTGGCTGCCGGTGTTCAGATGACCGTTCCCCTGTATGCGGGGGGGGGCTTGGTGGCCACCCAGCGCCAGTCGGAGTATTCGGCTCGCGCTTCCGAGGAAGATCTGCGCGCAGAACAACTCAAGCACACCAGCCAGGTGGAGATGGATTGGGCGTCGGCTGAGGCGAGCATCGAACGGGCCCATTCTGCCAAGGTGTTATGGGAAGCGGCGCGTGAACAGAAAAAAGCCGCAGAAATGGGCGTTCCTTCTGGCGTGCGTACCTGGGCCGATGTGGCACAGGCAGACACCCTGATGGCACGTCGGGGGGCCGATTTCATCTCCTACGCGGCAGGAGTGCTTCGATCCCAGGCGCACCTGTTGTCCAGTCTGCCGGTGACGGAAAACATCTGGGAGCCCTGGGTGGCTCAGTTGTCCCTGTTGTCGAAGTAAGAGTGGCTCTGCGGACTTCCGGCTCTGCCACCGGTTAGGGAGGACCCCTCTGTGTCATGAAAAAAGTGGTCATCAATGTCAATCCGACCGAAGCACTGCGTCAGCAAAAACTCCTGCAGGGTCTGGATGAGGCGTTGCTCAAGCAACTGGAAGGTCACGTTCGCTTCCAGTATGTGCCTGATCGTCAGATGGCCCTGCGCCAGGGAACGGAGGGCGATGCCCTGCTTCTGGTCATTTCCGGGCGGTTGCAGGTGATTTCCTTTTCCGAGGATGGACGCGAGGTTGGCTGGAGTTTTCTGGAAGCGGGGGATTTTTATGGCGAGGTGGCGGTGATCGATGCCCAACCCCGCATGGCATCGGTGGTGGCCCTGACCGAGATGACCGTGGTGGGATATTTGCCCCGCACCATCGCCAATGAACTGATGACCCGCCACCCCAAGGTGGCCGAGCGGGTCCTGCAGCACCTGTGCAAGATGATCAGGGATGCCAACCGCTTGCGTGCGGCCTTGAGTGCCGCCAGTGCCCATGCCCGTATCTTCTCGGTCCTGAACAGCACACTGGTGCATGGTGCGGGATCCGGGCAGACGGTGATCGAAAACATGCCCACCCAGCAAGCCCTGGCCATGATGGCCAATGTCAGTCGTGAAAGCGTGTCGCGGGCCCTGCAACTACTGATTCGCCTGGGTGTGGTGGAAAAGGACCGGCGTCGTTTGATCGTGCTGCAGCCGCAACGCCTGGAGACGCTGGCGACGGGGCAGGAGAGTGTGCCTGAAATGACTCCGGAACCCTGAAGCTATGGGGCAAGTCTCGGCAATTCTGGTGAACTATTTCAGCGCCGATTTGATCATCCGGGCGGTGCATTCCCTGTGTGACCAGAAAGTGGACAGCGAAATCCTGGTGGTGGACAACAGTCTTGATTCCCGGGAGGCAGAACGGCTCAGGACCGGGATACCGGAATTCGTCAAACTGCGCATCAATACCACCAATACGGGGTTCGGTGGGGCATGCAACCAGGCCTATGCCGAGGCTTCGGGCGAGTCGATCCTGTTGCTCAACCCGGACGCCTACTTGCTACCGGACGCCCTTGGGGCGCTGGAGCAGGCGCTGCAGGGCGACGAGAGGGTGGCGGCGGTGGGACCGCGAACCTTTTGGGATGCCGAGCAGCAGTTTTTGATGCCACCCAGTACCTTTCCCTCTCTGGCAGATTACTGCGGCAGTTGTTTGGCGCGCAGCAGTCCGTTCTTTTTTCGCTGGCGTTCCCGCCATTTCAGCCATTGGGCCTGCCGTTACTGGAGCAGTGATGCGCCCTTGTCGGTGCCTGCATTGTCGGGCGGCCATGTACTGCTTAAGCGTGCCGCCCTCGAAAAAGTGGGCGGATTGTTCGATGAACGATTTTTTCTCTACTGGGAAGATTCTGACCTGATGCAACGCCTGCGTGCCGCAGGGTATGATTTGCGCATGATCCCCACCGCCCGCGCTGTCCACGAATACACCCATTCCCCCGAAAAGAGTCGGCGTATCGCAGAAGGTTGGCTAACCTACTACCACAAGCATCTGGCCGCCCATCCTCTGGTACGCTGGCTGGATCGAGAACGGTGTATACCGGCACCAGACAAAGTCTCTGCACGGGCAGCCTTGGGGGGCTCCCGTCAGGACAACGGCGATCTGGTATTTGCGGTTCCTGCGCCATGGCAAGGATCGTGGCTGTTGGAGCTCAGCGTTAATGGCGATTTTGTCCCTGCCATTGGTCATTGGGGGGCGGGTGAGAGGGCGCTACTACCCCTGGCGTTGCAGGAACGCCTGGCGGGACAGGCCCTTCATGTCCGTCTGTCCGCGCCGGGTCACTCCGGGCAGGGCCAGTATTGGCAGAGCGGGTCCTGAATGGAACATTTTTTTATCCCCTACCAAGCCGTCTCGAGTCTGCCTGGCCATGGGGTGGCCGTCCTTGCGCCCCATGCAGACGATGAGGTGTTGGGGTGCGGCGGTGCGCTCGCAGGTTTTGTGGCCCAGGGTCGACCCATTCATGTGGCGGTGGCTTGCGATGACCGTGACGCACAAGCCACCGTTCTCCGTCACGCCGAATCGGAAGCGGCGGCACGGGTGATCGGCTATCCCGCGCCGTTCTTCTGGGGGATCCCTGATGGGCAATTGCGTCAGACACGGAATCTGAGCGATAAAATCCGCACCTGGCTGGTGGAAATCGATGCGGATCTGGTGCTGGTGACCTCTTGTTGGGAAATGCACCCGGATCACCGGGCCCTGGCGGAGGCAGCCATTGCTGCCGTGGTGGCTTTGAACGGACAGGTCCGGATCGCTTTTTACGAAGTGGGTCAACCTCTGTTGCCCAATACCCTGCTCGATATTACGCCCTGGCTCGACCTCAAGCAGCGCGCCATGGCCTGCTTTCAGTCACAACTGGCGCGTCAGCCCTATGACGACCACATCACGGCCCTCAACCGGTATCGTACTTATACGCTGCCCAGAACAGTGCGGGCAGCGGAAGCCTACCGGGTGCTGACGGCAGAAGAACTCATCACGGAGGGGCTGGACCGGGAGCCCAAAGCCTTGTCCCAGGCGCTTTACCAGGCCATACAGGAACGGATGCGACGGCAATCTGGCCAGGCGCAGGATCATCAGGAGCATCTTGCAGCAGTCCTGAACAGCACCAGTTGGCGTCTGACCGCCCCGCTGCGTTGGGTGGGTCATCTGCTCAAGGGAAACTGGGGGATCGTGCGCGATGTCTTCAAAGACCGCTTGCCCCCTCTTTTTCGGAAGCCGCCTCGCACCCCGTCCAAAACCCTGGGGATTCGGCAACAGCAGACCCCCGGCAGTAGCGTGGACCCCCTGGTCCCTGCGCCGGCCACGGGAGAGGATCGCTGGAAAATCGAAACCCTGCCCGAAGCCCGTTCGGTCGAGATGGCTCCCCTTTATCAGAGCGTGTTTGGCCACCCTCTGGCTTCCGATTTTCGTGAATGGAAATACGGTCAGGGGCGGGGGCGGGTATTTGCCGCCTGGAACCAGGCAGGAAAAATGGTGGCCCATTACGGCGGTTTGGTGCGCACGGTCAGTTATTTTGGAACACCCGTGGAAACCTGTCAGGTGGGTGATGTCATGGTGGACCCGGCGGAACGTGGGGTACTGACTCGGCGGGGAGTTTTCTTCCGCATGACCCAGGCGTTTTATGAGTCTCAGGATTCTCAGGCGCGCCAGGCGGCCTTTGGTTTCCCCAATCAGCGCGCTTTCCGGGTAGGACAACGGCTGGGTTTTTACAGCAGCGCGGGCAAGATCTATTTGCGTACCTGGCAGGCCGTATCTGGCGCTTCCTGTCCTGACGTCCATCCTTTATGGGATATTCCCGATGGGGAGGCCATTGCCCGGGAACTGTGGCACCAGATGCAGGAGAAAATCCGGCACCTGGTGCTGGTTCAACGGGATGCCGGGTATCTCGACTACCGTTATCGCCAGCGCCCTGACGGTCACTATGGCGTCTTTTTGGTCGGGGCGGCACGGCCGGAGCGGGCCCAGGCCATCGTGGTGGTCAAACCACGGGGAGCGGTGCTGGACTGGATGGATTTTGTCGGTATCCCGGCCAATGCCGGATTGGCGCTATCGGCGGTCAAGGCACTGGCGATCCGGGCGGGGTTGGGTCAGGTACAGGCCTGGCTGACCCAACCCATGCTCGACGCTTTTGACGATGGAACGGCGGTGACTCAGGAAACGGATGTGGAGGTGGCCCAATGGGATTGCGGCGAATCCCGCGGGGGATCCGCGCGGACCCAGGGGCGCTGGTGGGCCATGTATGGGGATACGGATTTTCTTTAGCGAGGGAATTTGCGGGGGGCCACGCTAATCCTCCTGTTTCTCTCCGCTGGCCAGTTTTTCCAGTTTGGCCTGATCGACCCTCAGTTCATCGCCCTGGCGGGTCAGTACCCCCTGGGCTTGCAGCACCTGAAACGTTCGGGTCACGGTTTCGCGGGTGAGGTTGACCATGATGGCCAGTTCCTGATGGGTCGGGGCCTTGATGATCACCTGTTGGGGGGGCTGGCCCGGGGCCACGTTGATCATGATCTGGAGTTGGGCGCAAATTCGATGGAGCGGATTGGTGACGGACAGGATCTGGCGCTGGCTGAGTTGATGACGGACACGTTGGGCCAGTCGTCGGCTCAGGGCTTCAGCCAGTTGGGGACTGGAAAACAGGATGGGACGTATCTCGTTGCCCGGTAACAGCACCACCCGGGCACGTCCGGTGGCAATCACGAATTCGGGTTGGGAACCCCCATCGATGAGGGACAGTTCGCCGAAATAGTCCCCTTCCTCGATGAAATAAAGCCCGACTTCACGGCCATCCAACGTAAAATCGATGGCCTGGAGCCGTCCTTCCATGAGAAAACACAGAAAGGGCACGGGTGGGCCCTTGGTCAGAACCATTTCGCGTTTGGCAAAGTCGCGCAGGGTGGCCAGTGGGGCAATCTGTTCCAAGGCTTCGGCGGACAGCAATCTGAGCAGGGAAAACTGTTGCAGGAGCAGGGTATGGGCACTCATGGACGGACATTATAAGGGGGATGTGACTGGGCGCACAGATCAGGGCGGGGAAATCTTTTAGGATAGCGGCTATGATTACGTTGATTCGTCTGATGATGGGGTTTCTGTGCCTGCTGGTTTTGCCAGGCTGGGCGGAGTCCGCGCCTGCCTCGACCGCGGTGGGGCAGGTGACCCTGACCATCGGTGCCAGCCAGGTGGTGCGCGCGGGGCAGGTTTCCCCCCTGGTTCGAGGCAGCACCATTCAGGTGGGAGACCGGATAGAAACCAGCGCCAGTGGTCATGTCCATATCCGTTTTGTGGATCAGGCGCGGGTCAGTGTGCGTCCCAATTCGGTGTTGGTGGTTCAGACCTATCACTTCGATCCCGTCGATCCCACCCAGAATGCCGTCAAGTTTCAGTTGGAGCAGGGCGTGGTCCGCGCCATTTCCGGGGAGGCGGCCCATCAGGCCAGGGATCGTTTTCGTCTGAACACGCCGCTGGTGGCCATTGGCGTGCGCGGGACGGATTTCACCACCCAGGCCGGTCCCCTCGGTTCGGCGGTGGTGGTCAATCAGGGGGCGATCGTGCTGACTCCCTTGGGCAAGGGGTGCTCGGCCAGTGCCCTGGGACCCTGCGAAGGGGCACGGGCACGGGTACTGTCCGCCAGTATGGGGAGTACGGCACTGGTATACCGCGCCAACATGAGCGAGCCCAGTTTCCAGCCGCTCAACTCCCTCAAGGGGACGGACCACATTACGCCGATCTTGCAGCAGGAACAACAGGGGGCTGCGGAAAGTTCGGAGGTGGTGGCAGACAGTAAGGAACCGGGATCCGTCATGAGTCTGCTTCCCCAGAGGTCCGGTCTGGTGTGGGGGCGTTGGCAGACCACTGCAGTGCCGGGGGATGACCTGACCGTACCCTTTCTGGAGGCCCTGCGCGGCAACCAGGTGACGGTGGGAGACGGATATTACTTTCTGTTCCGGAATACGGGCGTTCCCCAATTGCTGGGGGGGGTGACGGGCGTGGCCCAATTCGGTCTGCAGGGGGGGGCGGCCAGTTATCGCAGTCCTGGCAATGTGTACAGCGCGGCTTCACTGCAGGGTGGAACCCTCGGGATTGATTTCACCCACGATACCTTTGCCACCACCTTGTCCGTCAATTCTTCGGTGACCGGCCTTCAAACCTTTTCCTCGACCGGAACCCTCAACCCGACCACGGGGATTTTCATCAACGGGGCGGGCAGTCCCCGCACGGCTGGCGCAGTCTCCCTCGATACCCTGCAAGCCGGTTACCTGTTCAACAAACCCCTGACCAACGGGGGAGCCCTGCTGGGCGCCACCCTATGGGGGCGATGATGAACCGGGTCTACTCCAACTGGATAGAGCATCCCTGGCGTCTGCGGTTCCTGGCCCTGGGGCTGGCGGCCTGTGTGACCGTCATGGTGACGCTGCTGTGGCGTGCGCCCCTGCACCAATGGGATGAACGCACGGGAAGTGCGGTCTGGTCCTGGGGGAGGGAGGCGCAGGAGCGGCGCGTGGTGGTGGTGGATATCGATGAAAAAAGTGTCCAGGCCCTGGGACCCTGGCCCTGGCCCCGGGAGCGCACGGCACTTCTGCTGCAGCGTCTGGACCAGGCGGGCGTCAGCCTCAAGTTGCTCGATATTCTCTTCGATACGCCCCGACCGGGGGATGATGCCCTGCGCCATGCCTTGGCCAGTCCCGTTCCTACCGTGACGGGGGAACTCTTTGCCCTGAGTGGGAACCCGGGACGCTATCAGACGGGGGTACTGGCGGGTGCCTTGCCCGGCGCGGGGTGCCCCATCGCGTCCCTGCCAGCTGAAGGTTATCTGGCGCCCGCCGCAGGTCTGCTGTCGGCTACGGCGCTGGCGGGACATATCACCCCGATTCTGGACCCGGATGGGTCCGTCCGGCAGGTGCCGGGTCTGCTGTGTCATCAGGGTAAAAGTTATCTTTCCTTGCCGCTGGCCGGGGCATGGGCGGCGCTTCAGGATACTTCTGTGCCGCATTTGCAGGCTGGGCAAAAACTTGGCGACCCGGCGTGGTGGTTGACCCTGGGTGATTGGCGCATGCCCCTGGATGAGCAGGGCCGCTACCGGGTCTCTTATCAGGTGCCACGTTCGGGTTGGGTATCCGTATCGGCGGTGGATGTGCTGGAGGGAAAAGTGCCTGGAGCGTTGCTCCGGGGGGCTTGGGCCTTGGTGGGAGCCACCGCCTTTGGTGCGGGAGACGCTGTGCCCACGCCCCAGGGCGGGGCAGTGGGTGGGGTAGAAGTCCATGCCCAAACACTGGCGGCTTTGCTCGATGACCGCACCCCCTATACGCCGCCGCGTTTGGCCAGCCTTTGGCCGTGGTGTGCGGGGTTGCTGATTTCCCTTGGATTGCTCGGGGTACTGGCCAAGACCCGGCGCAGTGTGGGACTGGGGTTGGTATTGGCCGGGGGCTCAAGTCTGGCCCTGCTGTATGGTCTCCATGGCTGGCTGTTGCTGTCCTGGCACTGGTGGCTGAACTGGACGATTCCAGCGCTTTATACCGTGCTGGCCACCCTGTGGTTGACCGGGTTTGAGTTGGTGCGGGTGCACGTGGAACGGGAACGCCTCTATCACCACCTCGCCAGTTACCTGCCGGCGGCCGTTGCCCGGGAAGTCGCCTGTCAGGGACCTTCTGCCCAGGTTCAGGCCCTGCGCCGGGAAGCCACGGTGCTGTTTGTGGATCTGCGCAATTTTTCAGCCTACTGCGAAGGACGACCGCCAGAAGAGACGGCAACTTTGCTGCATCTCTTTTATACTACGGCCACGCGTGTGGTGGAGGAGTACGGGGGTGTGGTTGAACAGATGGTTGGCGATGGGCTGATGGCGGTATGGAATGGTTCAGAACCTTGTGCCGATCATGGCCGTCAGGGGTTGGCGGCGGCAAAGGATTTATGGGATGCTTTGGGGGCACAACTGCCACACCTGTCCAGCCAGCGTATGCCGCCACTGGATATCGGCATGGGGATGGAAGCAGGGACGGTATTGATCGGTTCCTTTGGTCCTGCCCAACGCCGGGTTCATACGGTACTGGGCGAGACGGTGTCGGTGGCGGCAGCTTTACAGGCTATGACGGGCGAGTTGGCGTATCCGGTTCTGCTGGGTCCCCAGTTGGTGGCTCTTGCTCAACCCGAGGGAGTGCAGGCATTGGGACAGTTTTTACTGCCGGGAATGGCTCGCCCACGGGTGTTGCATGCCCTGTCTGTCCCCATGGATTCCCGACGCTTGCATCTGGTATACGAAGCCGAGGACCGGCAACAGGCCACGGCTTGAGGGGTTGGTTGCGCCTGCTGGGAGCCGTCCTGTGGAGCGGATGGGTGGTTTCGAGCACCGTTGCGGCCAGTACGGCCCCCTGTCCGGAGGCTTTCCCGGTCACCCCGCCCACTACCTTGCAGGCACGCCAACAGGCTTTGGCTGACTTGACGGGACTGGAAGAGTCCTGTCGTGACCGCGCCGATTTTTTTGCTTGGCAGGGCACCTTGCTGCTATTGTTGCAACATCCCCAGGAAGCGGCCAATGCTCTAGAAAAAGCCCTGATGCTCGATCCCGAACTGGCGGGGGCGCAACTGGACTATGCCCAGGCCCTGGCGCAACTGGGGGAACGGGACGCCGCAAAGAATCTGACCTTGACCGTATTGGGTCGTCCCGACATTCCCCAGACCCTGCACGACTGGCTGGCCAATCAGCCCGGTTTGCTGGAGGAGCAGGGATGGCAGACGAGCTGGACGGTGCAGAGCATGCTGGGCCATGAAACCAATTTCAACAGCGCCCCCAGTTCCAACCTGGTGACCTTGACGCTCCTGGGTGGGAATGTGCCGGTAACCCTGAGTCAAAGCATGCGTCCCGAAGCCGGTTTCGCCCTGCTCAACACGGGAGCCGTGGAAGGGGTGCGTCAATGGGCTGACAGCCAGTTGACGCTCGAGGCGGATGTCACCGATCGGACCAGTCAGAATCATGCCGACAGCAATTTGCAATGGGTGGATGGATTGGCTCTGTGGAGCCACCGGTTGGGGGAGGGGAGTGCCGGTGGCCAGGCGTCGACGACCCGGTTGTGGATGGGAGGGCAGGTACTCTACGAGGAGAACACCGGCAAACTCTTCATCGACCATCCGTTGAGTTGGTCGGGTCTGGATTGCCGGTATGGCACCGGGGGGGAATACAGTCTGCGGGATTACCCCACGGATCCCGTATTGAACGGGATCTATACAGGCATGGAACTGGGGATGGGGTGCCAGAAGGGGGAGTCCATGGTGACGGTCACGGGGATGTGGGGCGTGGATCAGCCACAAAGCCCTATCCGGCTGGGTGGGGACCAGAGTCGGGACGACTTCTCGGTGACAGCCAGCCATCCCCTGGGGCCCGGGATGTTGATTCTGTTGGGGCAATGGAGCCGGTTGAGCGATCAGGAAGCCTACAGTCCCTTGCTGGGTGGGGTGACGCGCGGCATCATCCGGCGCGGGGGGCGTGTCGAATATGATTATCCCCTGAACCCACACTGGACCGTGCTGGGCTATCTGGACACCTTGTCCCAGGATTCCAACCTCAGTTTGTTCACCGTGAGCAACCAGGCCATCTACTTTGGCTTGCGCTGGGCCGGAAAATAAGGTAAAAAGTCACTGGTACGAATTGAATGTGCAGGTCTGTGATTCAGATCACAGGGTATGACGGTGAACAGGCGTACTATCGGACGCTAGAAAGTCGGGGTGCATGCTGAGAGTGCTGGACAGGAATCTCCAGTCGGAGTTTCATGTCGAGCACTCAGAAGTGGGTCTCGGCTTTCTGCAGAGAGCAAACAACTTAACTTCCAAAAGGAACAGATTATGTCTATCAATATGTCAACCCCAGGGGTCGAAATTGCCCGCTACGCTGGTGCAATGTACGGCCTGGTTCTCGATGATGCGACCGTGGTTTCGGTCGAAGGCGCGGTGAATGCCAGTTCCCTCAACACAGTAGTGAACAATGCCTACGGGGCGGACTTCAGTTCCGTGGCCAACACGACGGTTGCCACCACC
>JAKABO010000037.1 GCA_021796835.1 Pseudomonadota bacterium
ACCGAAAAAACTTTCACGATCGGCACCGTGGGACGCATGCAGGCCGTCAAGAACCCCCTGCTCCTGGCCCGTGCCTTCATCGCCCTGGTGGAAACCGCCCCCCCGGAACTGGCCGGGTCCCTGCGCCTGGTCATGATCGGCGACGGCCCCCTCCGACAGCCCTGCCAGACCCTGCTGGACCAGGCCGGACTGACCCGGCGGGTCTGGTTGCCCGGCGCCCGCCATGACATCCCAGCCCTCCTGCGCCATCTGGATCTGTTCGTGCTGCCTTCCCTGGCGGAGGGCATCTCCAACACCCTTCTGGAGTCCATGGCTTCGGGAGTCCCCGTCATCGCCACCCAGGTGGGCGGAAACCCCGAACTCGTGACGCCCGGCATCGACGGATCCCTCATCCCCTCCAATCAGGTCCCTGCCCTGGTTCACGCGTTGCTCGGTTACCTGCTCGATCCATCCAAACTTCTGCAACAAAGCAACGATGCCCGCCACACTGCCCTTGAGCGCTTCAGTTTAAAAGTGATGGTCGATCACTATGAAGCAATCTATACAACAGGCATTCAATAGCAACCAACACACTTTGGCGACTCATGCCCCGTCCGCATCGATCCTCAATGTTTCAATTCGGCAGGCAATATGTTTTCGTATTTGTTCAATCGCGCAAGCCTCGATTTCGGTCAGTCCATCAACCTTCAAGTTGATATGCTTTGTTGCGGCATCCGCCATACGTCGCATTTCCGTAGACAGCATCGGGAGGGGTATCCCACACTCTTCAGCGAAGCATTCCCAGTGACGGGCACCTATATGCGGCAAAATGAACTCGCCTCCGATACTCATGGCCATCCCATCCTCAAGACCTTCGTAGATGACGGTAGACACCATATCATAAGCCGGAGCAAGCGCTATCTTTCCGCCCGGCCTGATAAAGAAGGAAAGATTTTTTCCATGTGCGTCCGTGTTTCCAATCAAATACTGGAAAATAGACCACATCAGCATTTGCCGCACAAACAGGAACGGCACTTCCGATAAGTTACGCCTCGAGAAAATTTTTTCAAGACTTACCCCATCCCTGATATGTGCGACATCCCTGCCGTTACCAAAATTTTGCTCGTATTTGTAAGCAGAGGGCAGATCCAGTAGTTGGCATGCGTCAACGATATGTAATCGATCCACTCTGTCCGGGTTTTGCCTGAATACGCGATCAAAGCGCTCAATCTGCAAAACCGGATCCGGAATTCGCATGATTTCCGTCTTGGCTACGCTCAAACCCACTGCCCTGGCAAAACTCATGCAGAAATGTTCATTAGCAACCAGACTTGCCAATTTTTGGTTAACGGGAAGAGGCTTCAAAATGTGCGTTGATGCCATTGGGAAGTCAGCCAGAAACATTTTTTTGTTTTTAACGAATACGGCAATCTTGTCCTGCATTCCCGCAATGGAAAGACGGACTTTCCCATCCCAAATACTGAACGGAATATCATCCCTTGACCGAACTCGATCGAGCAGTTCATCCTGCTCGATGGGTCGCAATGGCTTCGGTGAATGCGTCCATTCAAAACCCTCTGGCACAAACATGATAGCCCCTGCGCTTTCATGACCGACCTTGCGAATCAGTGCAAACACATTCGATTTTGAGATTTGACTGCTTTGCGATAAAGCATCCAGCCCGGCACCTTCGGGCAAAAGATTTTCAATAAACCTCTTGACGGTCGTCGATTTTGCTGATGAGTCGAAGGGGATTGCGGGCGATAATTGGAACCCACCGCTCTTCCATGCATCGTGATACACAAAAGACCATGCATCCGAAAAGTCATCGAACCCTAAAGTTCCTATGATCCGACCGTCGGATGTTTTCGCTTCAAGAATGTTCATCCTCTGACTCCACAAGCATTGCCATGCCCAACCCCCCTAACACTGTCATGATTTTGTCAATCCCAACAGGGCGTGAACCATTTTCCAGTGCGGACAAGGTAGCAACCGCAATACCGCAGAACGCGGCCATGTCATCAATGCGAATAGAAAGGCTTTTGCGCCGAGATCGGATTGCTTTCCCTAAAGACAAGGCATCGGTAATTCTATCAATCGGCATAATATTTCTCCTTTGCGAGAAATTGTACCAAAATAGAATGGGGTCTCGGATATTATTTCTCTTTAAAAAGAAATAAGTCAATGACACCTCAAGCGTTCAGTAGTAACCCGCCTCCTTTTGGTGACGCACCGCCAGAATGGTGACCGTCTCACCCTCAAAGCGGTAACGCGCCACATAACCGCTGTCGCCAAAGTCGATCAGCCATTCCCGGTACTCGGGAGGCATATCCTCAACGGGTCGGCCTATCTGTGGTTGAAGTGCAAGCACTTGCACGGCTTTGATGATCGTATCGGCGGCTCGCCTGGCCGCGACGGGATTCTTTGGGCGCAAGAATTCCCGCAACCGTTGCAGGTCGCAAATGGCGCCTGGGGCGTAAATCACTCGTGGCATACGGGCGCTGGCAGTTCGTCTTCAGTTCCCCAACTGGCAAGCCATGTATCGACCTCTGTGGCGGTCGCGTGCAGGCCGGTTTCCCGGTATTCTCCCCACGCCTGGATGGCGTCTTGTCGAAAGGCCTCGCGCTTTTCCTCCCGGTCGATATACTGGCTGATGGCTTCACGCATGATCCAATGCGCCGAACGGTGACGGGCTTCAGCCAGGTTTTCAATACGGGTGCGGGTGTCCGAATCGAGTTTCACGGATACGGTCCTGACGGCAATGTGGGGCTGTGACATCGTGTTCTCTCCTTGACCAAGGAAAGGTGTTACCTTAGCATACTTTGGCCACTCGTGATGCGTTGTCGCGCCGGATCTTCTGAACCATTCGGTGGCCCCTCCACCTGCAGGGCGCACAAACGGAAAGAGGCTCCCTGAGGAGCCTCTTTCTTTCGTTCGGTACGAGAAACAGAACCGATTACACCTTGGAGCGACGACGCAGGGACCATCCCATGGCCAGCAAACCGGCCCCGAACAGAGCCACGGTCATGGGTTCAGGCGCGTACTGCAACTTGAACTGGCCGCCATTGGTGATGAAGTAATTCGGCCCGCCCTGCCCATTGTAGGTCCCGGGAGCCAAACCAAAGGCCGCCACCAGGTTGGGATCGATCGTATACTGATTGGGACTGCTCAGAGTATTCGGGTTCGCCGACGGATCTACCGACGCATTGGTGGTCACGAAAGACAGCAGAATACTTTGATTGAACGGATTTCCGTTGGAATCCAGTAAAATGTTGCTGGGGGTCAGGGTGGTGGGGGCTGTCCCCGTCAAGGTCACCGTGCCATTGCTTGTCGGGGTTCCATTGGGATTGATGAATCCGCCACTGGTCATGGGATTCCCCGTATTGGCTACGCTAAAGGTAGCGATCTGCGTACCCGCCGTCGAACCATAGTGGTTCGCGGATGAACTTCCGTACACTATGGAAGGGTTGTAATAAACCGAAAACGTCCCCGACTGGAAGGTGTAGAACCCGGTATTGGTGTTGGTCAGGTCCGTCCCCGTGAAATAGGCGGTCAGTTGCCCGCCACCCAAATTCAGGGGAACCCCACCATTCTTCTGGGTGATATCGATGACAGACGTATCCACTGAATTGTACATACCGGGTTGACCGGCAATCGGGGAATTTTTCACATAACTTTCCCCATTGAAAGCAAGATTATTGATGTTTGTGTCCACCACCCCGGTCACGCCAAGCGCATTGAGGTTCAATTGCCAGTTTTGGACATCGATTCCAGCGGAAGCGTTGGAGGACATCCCCACCAGTACCGCAGCCGTGGCTAAAGTCGCCAGAAGAGATTTTTTTTGAAGTTTCATGATTGACTCCGGTTGGTTGCCTATGATCAGGATTGCACCCATTTATAAGCACAAGCCGTGCCAACAATCATATCTTATTGATAACCACTGGAAATCCACTTTTAACCCCGGACCCATTCTTCCAATGTGTAAAGTTTTCCGACACCATTGCCGGGTGATCAGCGCCCCCCCTTCTGCAACCGTTGCAGGTCGCAAATGGAAAGAGGCTCCCTGAGGAGCCTCTTTCTTTCGTTCGGTACGAGAAACAGAACCGATTACACCTTGGAGCGACGACGCAGGGACCATCCCATGGCCAGCAAACCGGCCCCGAACAGAGCCACGGTCATGGGTTCAGGCGCGTACTGCAACTTGAACTGGCCGCCATTGGTGATGAAGTAATTCGGCCCGCCCTGCCCATTGTAGGTCCCGGGAGCCAAACCAAAGGCCGCCACCAGGTTGGGATCGATCGTATACTGATTGGGGCTGCTCAGAGTATTCGGGTTCGCCGACAGATCTTCCGACGCGTTGGTGGTCACGAAAGACAGCAGAATATTTTGATTGAACGAATTTCCATTGGAATCCAGAAAAATGTTGCTGGGGGTCAGGCTGGTGGGCGGCGCCCCCGTCAGGGTCACCGTGCCATTGCTTGTCGGGGTTCCATTGGTATTGATGAATCCGCCACTGGTCAGGGGATTCCCCGTATTGGCTACGCTAAAGGTAGCGATCTGCGTGCCCACCGTCGAACCATAGTGATTTGCAGACGTGGTTCCGTACACCAGGGTAGGGTTGTAATAAACCGAAAACGTCCCCGTCTGAAAAGTGTAGAACCCGGTATTGGTGTTGGTCAGGTCCGTCCCCTTGAAATAGGCGGTCAGTTGCCCTCCTCCCAAATTCAGGGGGTTCCCATTATTGTATTGCATGACATTGAAAATCCCCTTATCCACCGAAGTGTACATACCGGGTTGACCGTTAATCGGGGTATTCGTCACATAACTTTCACCGTTGAAGGAGAGGTTATTGAGACCTTTATCCACCAACCCGGCCAAACTACCATAACCTGGTTGACCAGCCAGAGCGTTGAGGTTCAATTGCCAGTTTTGGACATCGATTCCGGCAGAAGCGTTGGAGGACATCCCCACCAACACCGCAGCCGTGGCTAAAGTTGCCAGAAGGGATTTTTTTTGAAGTTTCATGATTGACTCCGGTTGGTTGCTTATGATCAGGATTGCACAAATTTCAAGCACAATCCATGCCAATAATCATATATGATTGATAATCATTGGAAACCCACTTTTAACCCCCGGACCCATTCTTCCAATGTGTAAAATTTTCCGACACTATTGCCGGGTGATCAGCGCTCCCTCTTCCGCCCATCGCGCAAGGAAGCACCCAGACCTGAAATGATTTCCGTGGCCGCCATGATGATCTGCGTCGAGGCAAACCCCGCCCGGCGCAACTCCCGGTAAAAGGAACGCGCCAACAGTTTGGCCAGTTTCCCCGGATCCTCCGCCGCTTTCACCATGGCATTCAGGTCCGGTCGATGGGTTTTTTCCAGGGCCATCGTGATGAAACTGGAGCGCAGAACGCCCCGCATCTGTACCAGTTGAATATCCCGTCCCACCAACAGTCCGGCGATGGTCAATGCCCGCAACTCCTGGGTATCGTACGCTTTCCCCAGCCCCCCCCGTACATTCACGATTCCCGCCACTTTTCCTTCCCGAAGCAACGGGACGGAAAGAAAACTCTTGCCCCGGTTCCGGGGATACCGGGCGTGAGAAAAGTAGGTCGACGTTTCGATGTTCTCGACCAGCAAAGGCTTTCCCGAGGCCAGCACGTGGCCGGCAATCCCTTCGCCCTGTCTGACCCTGTCCCGATAGGCCACGGCAGGAAGGTCGCCATAGTGGGCGCACAATTGCAATCCTTCCCCATCAAACACCATGGCCGAGGTTCCCTCAGCCTCGAATACCTCGGCCAGACGGGCGCACCATCGTTCCAGCAGGGGCGCCACCCCGTGGAATACCTCTCCCCCATCGGGGATCAGGGCCAGTTTTTCCATGAGTCGTTCGGATCCTGTCGGTGCCATGGCAGTTTCATTCTCCTTTCATGAGGTTCCAGGCCAGTGTAACCGAAGCAGGGGCAAACGTGTCGAGCGGGCCCGGGCGGGCGCCGAACACCCGATTCGCCCCATGAAGACCACCCGGTCGGCCTGCTCCCTTCCGCCCATCCACCTGTCCAGGTGAGCGGCAATGCGTTCGGCCTGTGGCTGCGCCTCTTTCCGGACGGAGAGGGAGATCCCTTGAGTCGCGTAGCGCCTGAAAATGAGCGGGGTCATCTCGGGTTGTAATTGCAACCTCAACTGCGTCGCGGTCAGCCAGAAACGCTGGAGCGCTTTTCCTGCATCGATTTCGTCGCGCAAAGAGCGCGGAACCGCACCGGCCACCAGCGCAAAATGCGCTGCACAGGCCAATCCCGGAATGAAATCCAGACGGATCCGGGGAATCCAGGTCCCGGCCAAGTACCTGTTAAAAAAATCGACACGTTCCCAACTCACCATGGCCCAGCGCGTCAACCTGAGGGTCAGCGCATCCAGCCCGATGGCTTGATCGGGCACCCGGTCCTCGCTGAACTGCGCCCCCCACTGAATGATGTCGCGATGGACGGTGTAGGCTTCCGGAATCGTCAGGCGCAATTTTCCTGCCCGTGCGGTGAGTGAGGCAAATGCCCAACGCCGGGCAAAACCTTCAAACCATAACACCCGGTAGTTCGGCCCCACGGAGGATTCCAGAGTCTGTTTCTGTTCCGGGGTCAGAGGATCGAGACGATAGGGACGACGTTGGACGGAACGGATCCGGATCATTTCCGCCAGAGGATCTTCTTCGAGAGATTCGGACTCGAAAGTCACCTCGAAAACAGGTGCGGCTTCCGGACACCCCGCCCGTTCCACGATCCGGGTGGAAAAACCGAAACGGGTGGCGGCCAGGCGCATATTTTCCAGCAGCGCCCCCAGCGCCAGGTGGCTGGCCTGCCCCCCCAGATCATAGAGGCAATGGGTCCGCGTATCAAAACCATGAACATTGACCTGCCGGTCGGAGACGATTTCAAAACGCCAGGGCTGGGTATTGTCTCCACTCGGCGCCCATTTCGCCCACTCCAGAATTTCCTTGACCTGTTCTGCGGCTGCCATCCTGTCCTCGCCTGCTCATTCGTTGAGTTTTGCCAGTCGGCCTTCCGCGATCCGAAGTGCAATCCTTTGCAGCGGGTGGCGGTTTCCTCCCGGTCTCCAGGTACGAACCAGTTTGTTCCGGTAGGCATCGAACTGGTGACTGTACGGGGCTGCCCAGACTTTACCACGTCCCAGCAGCATTTTTAGCGCCTCGGTGGCCGCCATGCCGGCACAGAGTTGACAGGCCATGAAGGTCGAAGGTCCCCGACGTTCCTTCAAACTCACGGAAGAGGGATCCACCAGATAGTCGAAATGCAGCCGGGCTGGCGCCAATCCCAACAAAAAGCGCAAGGCTTTGCCCTCGTCCGTCTCATTCCCCCAGCAAAAATACTCTTCGAAGGACATTCCCCCCGGCATGAAATTCACCACCGCCGCCCCCATCCCCAGGGGAGCAGCCGTCACCACGGGAATCCCGGCCCCGGCACAGGCATCGAAGGTCCTGTGGCGTGCTGAAAAAGCGAAGAAATCCAGCCCATCGACGTACACATCCACCCCGGAGAGAAAATCGGCCAGATTGGTCTCCGTCACCCCTTCGGGAAAGGTGCGAATCTCCAGTTCGGGGTTGATGTCCCGGGCCATTTCAGCCAGTACCTGGACCTTGGGGCGTCCCAGATGAGAAACCGTGGCGCCCACCTGACGATTGAAATTATGGATTTCGAAAGTGTCGAAGTCGGCGATATGGAATCGCCCCACCCCCAACCGGGCCAGGGTCAGCAAGTGGTTTCCCCCCACGCCTCCCATCCCCGCAATGGCAATGCACTTGCCGGCCAGAGAAGCCTGCTCCTTCCGGGTCAACCAGCCTATGTTGCGCGAAAAGGCATCGGAATAACCAAACATCACGAAATGCTGGGGGAATCATAGGCCATCTGGCGAAGCCTGCCCAGGATCCCTTCGGAATCCCTGGCGGTCATCAGGTAGGGGAAAAGGGAACGATCCCCCACTGCCCTGTCCATTCTTCCTCCCACCTCCTGGATCCTGCGCCCCAGTTCGTCAAAGTCGATCAACAGGAGTACCGAGGGCGCATTCACCCGCGGGCAGATCCGCTCCGGTCCGACGATGGCAAACCCGAGCATCTGTTCATAAAATCTTGCATGACGGGGATTGACCTCCAACAGCCCATCCGTACAGCCGAACAATCCGTAGGGATACAGATAGGCCACATGGAACAAACTGGCCAGCACCCGCTTGTTCCGGACCTGAGGATCCATGGCCAACCGATTGAACTCGCACAACACCTTGCCCTGGGCACGCAGGCCTTCCAGCACGTCGTGATAACCGGAGTCCGCATAAAGGCCCAGGGGCGAATCGATCCCGACGGAAATCGTACCGATCACATCCGCATCATTGTCATAAGCCAGCAAGGTGATCCGGTTGGGTTCGGTGCTGGTCGATGACGACAGATGCTTGTAGCCCCGCCACTCATACATCCGGTTGATCAGGATACTGGCCGATGCCTGGCGTTCTTCCGTATTGGCCAAACGGATCCGGTACTCATGGGACTGGGTGGAGAAGGGAACCGTATCGTCATTCTCCGGGAGGGCATAACTCATCGACGACAGGGACGAGGGAATCGAATCAAAGAAAGACGCTATGATATCGTCGTCACAATCGTGCCCGACATCATACTTGGTGGCCATGAGATCATTCTCCCCGGAATGCTGTAACCCTACGATTATTTCGAACATCTCAAGCCCCCCCACGCCCCATTGACCATGCGCGGAGTATAGCCCCCCCAAGTTTAAAATCCGCTTAACACAAATTAAGGGATTCTTAAGGCGACTATGACCCATCCGGTTTGATCCTGTCAAGCCAGATATACCAGACTCTTCCCAGAACTTCATGACAGAAGTAGTAAAAATTCTGCAACCCCGAAGGGCTGGGCAAAAAACTGAACCCGTTGATGTTTTTCTCGTCGTATCCAGTCCCCGCCGGAACGACGGTCATCCCCAGACGCTCGAACTCGGGAACGGCCCGATTCAGATGCCAGGCATGACTCACCAGGTAGATCCGGGTGATTCCCGCAGCCTTCAGCAGGGGAACCGAATCCAGTGCATTTTCCCGGGTGGTCCTGGAGCGCGTTTCAATCCAGCGAACCGGAACGCCAAATTCATTCTCCAGCACGCTTTTCATGACCTGGCTTTCGGACTCGCCCGACCGCCCCGGCCCACCCCCTGAAACCAGTATGGGTTTATGCCATCGACGGGCCAGCCATGCCCCGTACCGAATCCTCTCCAAAGTCAGGATTTTTGGAACGCCCCCCCCGTATTCGAGCCTGTTTCGAATCGTGCCGGCGGACAGGATGACGATGGCATCTGCCTCATTGCCCTGCAGATTCCGGTAGGGAGGCATGAGTTGGTGCAGCAGAAAACCGCTGACCCAGGGAGTGGAAACGACCCAGAACAGCGCCAGCCCACCCACTGCCAGCCAGGTGCCCCGCCGCCGGTTTCCGCACCGCATCGACCCCACCCCCCAAAGGATCGGCAACAGCAGCACCAAAGGCGGCATGATCCATTCGGCAAGCCATCTCCAGGACATGCTCGGGGGCCTCAGGGCGCCAGGGTTTGCAGCGCGCCGGGATAAACCGGCGGGTGCTTCAGCAACCTCACTTGACGGGGGGCCACGGGTTCGGCCCGCGGAACGAGATCGAACCCCGGAGCCAGCAGCGGGGAAGGGCTCTCATAGTGCAACTGTCCCTCCACCGGCGCCTCCAGCCGATAGTCCTGACGAAGCGGCCGGTAAAAGGCCTGCCAGTCCGCTGACCGGTCATTGGAAGAGACCAGTCCCGCCAGCACGTGGTATTCCCCAGACCCCACCAGAAGATTATTGACGGAAACCACCCGGGCTCCCGCTTTGGGGACGCGCAGGAAAGCGCCGGCGCCTTCCTTGTCGTTCACCAGCGTATTGCTGGCCAGGTAGAGCGCATTGTCCGGCCCGGTCATTCCCTCTTCCCCATAGGAAAT
The DNA here is from genome assembly GCA_021796835.1 of Pseudomonadota bacterium. Lineage (GTDB taxonomy): Bacteria > Pseudomonadota > Gammaproteobacteria > Burkholderiales > Ferrovaceae > Ferrovum. The sequence continues at coordinate 9,995 of JAKABO010000037.1, forward strand.
AACCGTGGAATTTTCCGTGTCCGTGCCCTGTTGAATGATGTTTCCCAGCACCAGCGCCGTACCTCCATTGGGCAAATCGAGTTCGTAACTGGCTCTTCCCTCCATTTCATCCGTCAAGCGGTTGTAAAGGATGTCATTCCGGATCGCCCGGCTCTTGAACAGATGTCCCACATTGGCATGGTGAAAGTAACTGGCCAACACCACCAGGGACTTCAGTTTGCCCACATAGAGATTGTGGGAAAAGCCATCCCCTGCCCCATTGTAGGCAAACTCGCTGTTCTCGATCACCAGGGAAGAATGTTCTTCATCCGAGGTCAACAGTCCGTTCTCGTTGGCAAAAAACAGACAATTCCGAACCCAGAGGTCCCCTTTTTCGAAACGGATGCCTGCACCGTTACGGTCAGAGACCCGGGCATTCATGAAGTCGATGTTTTCAATCCGGATCCGACCGCCCCGGACGACCCAGATGGCTTTTCCTTCGGCGCTGCTGCCGTCCGCAAACAAACGCGCATTGCCCCCCACCCCCTGAATGGTCAGATCATTCTGCCCCCATGAAGCCACCACATCCTCATGATAGTCCCCAGCATCGATCTGGACGGTGTCCCCGTCCCGCGCCATGGAGGCAGCCACGGAAATACTTTTGATGGGTTCGGACGGACCCACATGGAGGACATGACGAACGGGTCCCGGCGGGGCCAACCACCCGTCGGGCAGATAGGGTTGGATCAACGCCTGTTCCTCTGCGCCCTGCGAGACGACCGGTCCCCATCGGGGAGGCGGCGGGGGAATCTGAAAAGGTTGCGCCGCCTGTGCCTGAAAGGCCGATTCGCCATCCCAGGCCCGAATCCCGGCAAACACCGGCGCCGTCCATTTTTCCAGACGGGGATGCCCCTCGACCCTGCGATCCAGATAGTTCAGGATCTCGGCCACGCTATAGCCTGAGGCACGATACTCCACAAAAGCACCACCGACCCCCATCAATACCAACAACGCCCCCCCCAACAGAAGGAACTTCGTGGTTCTATACCGGTAACGGCTGGATCTCGATCTTCGCTTGGCCATGAATTAAGTTCCCTGCAAAAAAATCACGCCGGACCGGCCTGGATCACCCGTCCCCTCCGTCAAATCCTGTCACTTTTCCAACCGTATTCATCTACAATGGCGAAAGTCATCGTACCCTGGGAAATTCATGCATGACACAGAGATTCTGGCTAAAAATTCTACAGGCATGCCCACTCTCTTTCCAACCACGATCTGATCGTTCGGGAAAATGGGGAGATGGTACACCTCTTTCCGGCCCCCGGGTACTGCTCCTGGCCCTGGCCCTTTCTTCCTGTGGGGGCGGCGGCGGATCGTCCACCCCCGCCCTTTCCCTCAGCGCGCTTCTACCCTGGACCTGGATCGGGGGAAGTTCCACCCCTAACCAACCAACCACAGCGACGACTCCCGGCGCCCGTATCAGTTCAGCCACCTGGACCGATTCCTCCGGCAACTTCTGGATGTTCGGGGGAGAAATTTCATCCACCAGCGACACCAACGATCTTTGGGTGTACAACCCGGCCACGCACACATGGACCCAGAAAATCGCGCCTTCGTTACTAAATTCGCCAGGAGTTTATGGCACGCAAGGCACCCCCGGCACCGGCAATGTTCCCGGCGCCAGAAACGATTCGGTGTCCTGGATCGATGCGTCAGGGAATTTATGGTTGTTTGGCGGTTATGGCTATGATTCCGTCGGTCTTGCGGGAGAACTGAATGACCTGTGGGAATACAACCCCACGGCCAAAACCTGGACCTGGGTCAGCGGTTCCAACCAAGCCAATCAGACCGGAGTTTATGGCACGCAAGGCACCCCCAGCACCAGCAATGTTCCCGGCGCACGCCTGGCCAGCGTTTCATGGATCGACTCGACGGGCAATCTGTGGTTATTCGGAGGACATGGGTATCCTGCCTCGGGTTCCTTGGGAGACTTGAACGACCTGTGGGAATACAACCCTACGGCCAAAACCTGGACCTGGGTCAGCGGTTCCAGCCAAACCAGCCAGACCGGTGTCTATGGCACCCAGGGTACCCCCAGTTCCAGCAATGTTCCCGGCGCACGCCATGACAGCGTGGCGTGGACCGATTCCTCCGGAAATTTATGGTTATTTGGGGGGCAGTACCAGGATCCCACCACCCATCAGTCGGAAGAACTGAATGATCTGTGGGAATACAACCCCACGGCCAAAACCTGGACCTGGGTCAGCGGCAGCAACCAGTTCAATCCGGTGGGCAGTTATGGCAGTTCTCCGGTCCCCGGATCACGGGACAGTTCCGTGGCCTGGACGGATACTTCCGGCAACTTATGGTTGTTCGGGGGTTATGGCTATGCTTCCACCAGCACGGCGGGAGAACTGAACGACCTGTGGAAGTTCAATCCCGGTGCCCGGCAGTGGACCTGGGTCAATGGCGGCAATCAAATCAATCAGGTGGGCAGTTACGGGTCCCAGCCTGGCACCCCGGGGATGCCGGGCGCCCGGTCCAGCGCCAATGCCTGGTTTTCAACTTCCGGATCCGGGTCTCTGTGGTTGTTCGGGGGATGGGAAGGAAACGGAAACTACCTGAACGACTTGTGGCAATATACGCCCTGATCCTGATTCACTGACCCCAAGGAAAAGCGGATGAACAGAAGTCCCCTCCAGAAGTCGATCTGTGTCCGCCCCCGGAAAACTGCCTGATGTGCGGTCTGGTCGGAATCTTTGACACGCGAGGAAAATCCTCCCTCAGCCGCGAAGTTCTGGGACGCATGAATGAGGCCCAGTTCCATCGGGGCCCCGATGAGGGGGGATTGCATACCGAGCCCGGCGTGGGCCTGGGACATCGCCGTTTGTCGA
>JAKABO010000038.1 GCA_021796835.1 Pseudomonadota bacterium
AAACTGACCCACCCTGCCGACTGAATATTGACCCAGGACCGGTCGTTGCTTTTTAACTGGCAACTGTGGATAAGTGTACCAAACAACTCGTTTTGACATTCCCCTTTTCGGGGATCTGGAATCCGTGATTGATTTACATTTTTTCATCACAGGATGATGTTGTGACCGTCACATAAATAAGCGAAGTTTTCCGATCTGTATCCATGCCGCTTTTTGAAGCAGTGAATTCTTCGGGAATCTTGCCCCGGTCACAGCCGGGGTAGGCAAAGAACAAATCCCCGGCAACCGGCATCCAGGGCAGGGGCAGATGGAGCATCAGTTGCGAACCGGTGGCCAGTTTGATGGTGCGCGAAAGCCCCATATTGGGCCCTGAGGTGAACGAGATCATGCCCTGCCAGTAAACTCCCGAGGTGGCCCCACCCCAGTTGAGGGTGTTCACCGTGGATCCGGCCCCAACCACGCCGACCACCTGATAGGCTGCTTTGGAGAGTTTGCATCCCGCATCGAAGAGGGTGTGCAGGCAGGAGGTTTGCCAGCTGTTGCGCGGCATGGGCTGATTGAGCAGGCTGAGGTAACTCTTGACCTTGAGTTGGCACTGGGTCGCGGTGAGCGAATCGATGGTGGAGACGATGCCATCGAACAGGATGACCGAACCCACCGGAGGGGAATTCCAGTCCGGGGCAAAGACCCGTTCCCGGCGAATTTCGGCATGATCCAGCAGGCCATTGGCAATCTCGTCGAACCAGGGTTGTCCGTTGATGAGTTGATCGCGGGTAGCGCTGATCGAGATACTCTGCTCATCCACCGAGAGTCCCACGGACTTCTTGAATTGCAGCCCATCGATGGCGAGCGAGTAGGGATCGTAGAAGGTGTTGTTCCACCACACGGGGCGATCGGCGTTGGTGAAGCGAAGGTTTTGTCCGGTGCGGGCCAGGGTGATGGTGAAGAGATCCGCCATCACGAATTGCCGGGTGGCGAGCAAGACTTTGAGGGCATTGGCGCCCAGGCCAAACCCGGAGAGCAGGGTTTTGCCCTGTACCCCCCCGGCACCCGTTACGAACCGCCGGGCCAATCCCACCCCGGAGAGTTGTGCCTGTCCTGCGATGCTGCCGTGGAAACCCACCTGGCTGACCCCGCTCAAGGTGGCATTGCCTACCGCAGATCCAGCCGATGCTCCAAGGGCGTGACCCACTCCGACTAGGGCGGCGTTGGCCACAAGGGTGGCGAGGGAAGGTTTTGCTGCTGCGCCTGAACCGGACAGGTTTGCCTGCCCAGTGATTGTGCCGTGCGAGCCGGCAACGCTAATTCCGCTGAGTGCAGATTGACCGGTAATGCTCCCTTGAGATCGGGTGATGTCAGCACTGACGCCGGCAACGGCCGCTTTGCCAAGAACAGCACCGGTGCCAGAGGAACCCGTGAAGAACTGGAACGAGGCTCCATTTCCAGCCGGTGGCCCATAGCCGCTGACCGCGAAATCAAAGTTGGCGGCATTTCCAGGTGCGGGCGTATAGGACATCGCTACACCGGGGTCAGGTTATCAAGAATAAGCGCATTGTCATTGGGCGTATCAAAAGCGACGGCATAGACCTGGGTGCGCCCCATCCCGGAAATCGAATATGCCCCGGTGTTCGGATCTGAGACAGTCTCTCCCAACAGCCAGCCCGAGGGTTCGTCGTAGAGCCGGATGATCTTGGCTGTAGCGACTCCGTTATTTTGAACCGTGCCGGAGATGTTGCCGCTGCCTCCCAACTGGCCATTGCCAAAGGGTGCATATTGACTGGGACCGTTGGCGCCCGCACTCATCGCGTCGCTGACGAACTGCCCCAGGTTGATGGTCGAGCCCACGGTGGTGAGATCCACGCTCACAAATCCGGCAGGAGGCGTATAAGCAAAGGGTCCCGTAAAATTGGCCACCACGGTGGGGTCAGAGGAAGCCACCTGTGCGCCGAAGGCGGGGTAAATATTGCTGAAGGCCGACATCCCTGACAGACTGATGCCACCCACCCCGGTTGCTGGATTATTGGTGGCGGCATTATTCCAGTTTCCGCCGTTGACATTGAACCAGATGAGTCGGTTCGCAAGATCCACGGCCACCTGCACCACATTGCCCTGCGCATAGGGCTGCACGGTGGCGATGACCGCATTGTTGAGCAGAATACTGCCATTTTGCTCGAAACCGATGCTGTTGCTGTCCGCTCCGAGCAGGGTGGTCCCTGTGATATTGAATCCTCCAGTGCAAACCCCAAGGGACATGGAGGAGGGGAGTTGGCTGATCGTGACTTCCCAATAGGAGAGCATGCTTGTCAGTTGGCGCGTGGCCCGGATATTTCCGGTGCCTGCATAGGTGAAGGCCATCAGGCCCCCGCCGATGATCAGACTTCCGTCCGAGAACCCCACCGCGCCGCGATTGTTGGCATCCCACAGCGTTTTGCCGATACTGGGGGCCCCGGCAGGCGTCCAGAGTTGGACGTTCAGCATCACCGCTCCCTGGGAATCCATGCTCCCGTTGAAGGGGATGGATTGGACCCCGGCAGTAGTGTTGGGGATCTCGAAGATTGCGCCGTCGTGATAATTGCCGGTGTTCTGCCAGGTGGTGGGGGAGAGCAGGGTCCAGCCGGTGGGATTGGTGGAAACACCCACTCCGTTATCCCAGGCCAGCGCCAGCAGATTCAGGCCATTGGGATCCGCGTTGGCAGTCAAAGGGAAGGTGGTGACGGTGGTGCCCGTCCCGACGCAGGCATTGGCCAGCACATTGAGATTGGAAGCGGCTCCGCCGATCTCGAATACGGCGATGTTGCCCCAATCACTCATGCCGGTAACCGTGAAGGTTGCACTCATTCCAGCTGTGACGGGACCAACCCAGCATTGGGTGCCTTGGTAACTGTTGAAATTCCCCTGGTCGATTTCAGCCAGCGCCAGTGCGGGAAAGAGACTCAGGCCAGCATTGCGCCCGACATAGATCGCAAGAATCTGATTGCCCAGAGTGGGGGCAGCAGCAAGCGTGATAGTGGTGGGACTGCCATTGTTGCGCGCAAAGGCGCTCTGAACCAGCGTGAGCGCCATGGCTCAACTCCAGGTGGAGGAAGTCTCCACCATCACTTGTCCTGTCCACCAGTTGTTGTTGGTCCCGCCCAGGATGTTTTGGGCGAGGAAACTCTTGCCGGCGAGATTGCCGGTGCCTGCAAAGGTGTCGTGGTGATTGAGCGGCGTGTTGTGCAGCGGCGCCCACAGGCCCTTCAAATAGCCTCGGATCGAGCCATTGTGCCCGATCCAGATGGGGCTCAGGTAGAGGCCGCCGTCAGGCCCGTTGGGATAATTCATCTGCAGGCCCCCCATGTTGGGAATGCCTCCACCGAGGGAAGATTGGCTGTTGCCGTTGAGATACATGGAGGAACCTGACCCCACGCCAGAATTCACTACCGCCCCACCATTGTTGGCGAAGTTCAGGGTGAATTTGGACACTGGCACGGAGCCACCCACACCTGTCCAGTTGCGATCCATGTAGTGTCCTGCCATGGAAGATCCTCCAAGAAGCCAGGGCCCGGGGTTTTGCGGCAAGCCCCCAAAGTTCTCGAAGGCGTTGTTGCCGTTGTTCTGGACATTGCGTCCGATCAGTATCGTCCGGTAGGGATCGGCTGATTTGAAGGAGAAAATGTCCCCAAAGGCAATGGCCATGGGTCCGAAGGGGTTCAAGTAATCCCCGCTGGTGGTAAAGAGGTAAAAGCAGGTGGGGTCGGCCACCAGAGTCCAGGGGCGTGGCGAGGTATCCGCCGTCATGCTTTTGCGGCAGGTCACAGCACCAATCCCCAGGGCGCACTGTGCGCTGGTGGGAAACTGGCCTGTGCCCGTCCCCAATCCCGTAGGTGCTTCAAACCCGGTGAGATAGGCCTCTTCAGGTGTGGATCCGCTCACCGTGGCGGAATCATCCACGAACAGAGAATTGCCTGTACCCAGAGTTGGCGACATCTTGTAGACCCGCTGATTCGTGCCGGTGTAGGAAATCGTCCAACCGGCTCCGGTTTTGGTTCCATAACCGTTCACGAGACAAGAATCCAGCAAAGCTACCAGGGATCCGGCGGTTCCCGTCAGAATGGGGGCGGATGCATCGGTGCTTTGATACACATTAACGGTGGTGGTCATGATCAGGATTCCGTGGCGGTAGAGGAGGTGGTCAATTCTGGGGTTACCCCGTTGGACACCACGATGCCGGGCGTGATGGAACCGGAGTAGAGCAGCGTGCCCGCTCCGGTGGCAGCCACACCAATGCCCCAGAAGGTCTCTGTTTCCGATCCGGCAGTGGCCGCAGGAAAAACGATGGTAGCGGCAGGACTGACGCTGTTGCCAGTCACGGTCCAGCCCACCGCAGAACGCGCCACCGCCACCCGGGCATAGCCGGTATAGGCTGCTTCGCTGGTATTCTGAGCCCCGGCCACACCCGGATCCGCCGTGTGCAGGCTGATGTAGAGGTTGGTCAGTGGGGAGGTCGCGGCATTGTCTGCGAGGTTGGCGACGGGCACGGCCTGAAACAGGAGTTTCAAAAGGTCGTTGGCCCAAGTGGTGGTTTTACCAGCCATGAGAAGGTTCTCCTTGAGGGGTTACGGGGGAATCGACTGCTGGAATGGCAGCAGGTGATGAAAATGTTCTTGAACATTTATAAAATACCGGATCAGTACAATTGCCTTTTTTCTGATCCATTACTAAAATGGGAAATGTAAGGAAATAAGGGAGAGCCACTATGGCAGCCGATGCCACACTGACCAGCAAAGGTCAAACGACCATTCCGAAGGAAATCCGGGACAGTCTCGGCATGAAGCCAGGCGATCGCATGACTTTTACCTTGATGCCTGATGGCACCGTGGTACTGCGTGTCAAAGCCGGGAGCATCACCCAATTGGCCGGAAAGTTGTACAAAAAAGGTCGAAAAGCCGTCCCCATCGAGCACCTGTCGCGCTGATGCTGGGCCTGGACACCAATGTCCTCGTTCGATTTCTGGTACGGGATGACGAGGCACAGTTCGAGAAAGCACATAAATTGATCACCCGTGAACTCGCATCGGGGCGGAGGGTGTTCGTCAATCAGTTGGTATTGCTGGAAACAGAGTGGGTTTTGCGAAGCCGATATGGCGTGCCAAAAACCCAGTTCATTGAGATCGTTTCAGGCATGTTGGATGCAATGGACATTCAATTTGAGGATGAACCTGTCGTCGAAGAAACCCTTTTCATCTGGAGGGAGTCCCAGGCCGATTTTGCGGATTGTTTCATTGGTGCAAAAAACAGACGCTCAGGATGTAGAGCCACAGTCACCTTCGATACGAAAGCCTCACGTTTGCCGGGATTTATGACCGCCTGATCATTCGGGTCGTTCCAATCTTTTCAGGTTCACGGCTTCACCATCTCCAGGGTGAGTTTTTTCAACTCCCAGAGCTGGTACATAAAATTGTTGTAGTCCTGGACATCCTCGCCAAAGCGCACCCGGTAGTACCAGGTGTAACTGGCGCTCACCACAGATCCTTTGGCTGGGGGCGCCGGGAAACTCAGCGTATTGGGAGTGATCAGATTCCATGTGGTGGGGGAATAGACCTGAACGCCACCCACGAACACCTGCAGGGATCCAGCATCCACATAGCCCACCGGTTCGATGAACCCGCCGTAGGTTTTGGTGAGGGGATATTCGGTGGTGAATCCATCTCCCACGCCAAGGTCATAGCCTGATACCGTGTTGGACTCTGCCGGATCAGCAAACAGGAATGTATCGAAACTGCCTGTGCGCGCCAGAAAAAATCCGCACAAGGCCTGCAGTTCTGCGAAGCCCTGGGTTTCGCGCAGCAACTCGTAGGACATTTCCCATTTCCACAGGGGATAGGCGGTGTTGGACACCCGGGTTTCGCGCCCGGAGGTATGTTTGACGATGGTGGTGTGGAACTGGGGCGACTTCACAATGTTCCACTGCAGGCCAGGAAGCGTCGGGAAGATCAGGTTGCTCATGGTGAACTCCGCAAAGGGCGGCAGGGGGTAGTCATAGAGGATTTCAAAGACGATTTGAGAAACATGGGCGTGGGGGTCGTCGTCCACCAGGATTTCACCGGCCACCTGGGACACCCGGGCGTGTACAAACTCGTAGAGAATTTCCACCGAGAATTGGGAGGCCTGAATCCGGGGATCATCATCAGCCAGGATTTCTGCCAGTAATTGACTGAGGGCGGCGGCGGGGTTGTCGTCGGCAAGAACTTCAGCCGCGAGAGTGCTGATGCGGGCAGCCGGGATCCCGGCTGCCAGTACCTCGCTGGTCAGTTGGGTGATGCGGTTGGCCATGGTTCAACTGATGACTTCGTAGCCGATCTCGAGGGCATTTACATCGCTGGTCACCCAACTGGCCCCGGTCGCCGGATTCGCCGCAAACACATCCGAGAGGTACTGGTAACTGGTCCCCACATTCTGGGTCGCACCTGCCGATTGAACCGTGCCGGTTTTGACCAGATTGGCGATCTGGCGGGTTCCGGCATCATCCTTGCGATAGGCGCCCACCACGCGTACCCCGTACACCGTGGCCCCTGGGGGCAATCCGGCCACTGTGCTGAAGAGATCCACGGCGCCAATGGTCGCGCTGCTGTTGTAGGTCTGATCCCCATCCAGCCCGTCCTCGGACACGGCGGCATAGTTGGTGAGGGTGTAGGCGTAGCCGATGTTGAGTTTGCCACTGGTGATGGCAGGACCTGGGGGCAAAGGTCCTGGAATGGTGGGAGGGGAGGCATAGGTCAGCGGATAGACGGCGGCCAGAGGATTGGCATAGGCGTAGACGCTGAAGGTATCAAAGGCAAAACTGGTGTCGGTGATGAACCCCAGGGCGTAGGTGGTGTCTTTGGTGACGGCTGCCGTGACCGCCGAGAAGGTGAGGGTGTTCTGTCCGGTGACGAGCCCGATCTTCTCATCACCCACATAGAGGATGCTCGTGGGCATGCCATTGAGCGGATTGACCGGGGCGATGACCGGTCGAATTTTGAGGGCGGGATAATTGGTCTGGGCATACAGGGTCAGCGCCGTAATGGTGCAATCATGCGCCATGCGCGGAGCCACCCCCGTCACTGGATCATCCATGTTTCCGGGGTTGACCCCCGGCAGATTGGTGCTCGGATTATTTGGTAGCGTCAGAATCAGGTTATTGGCAGAGAGCGTCTGCCAGTTTCCCCCATTTCCCATGGCCAACTGCCCCGCTGTGACGGGGTTGCTGGGTGTAAAGGCCGTGCTGACATTGGCAGAGGGATAGACCGTGCGGGTGCGCTTGTCGCCCAGAAAGGTATTGCAGGGATAAGTCCCTGGACCCGTGGTGTTATCGCAGAAATAAAAGTCATCAACCAGCATGGCCCCATTGAACTGGATGTTATTGATGCTGGCATTGGCACTCGTCTGGATATTGAGGCCTGAAACATTGAGCACCACATTGCTGTTGATGCGTACTGTCAATTGACCTGCGGCGCCTACCGTACCTCCAATTTCCAGGAAATACCACCCGGCGCTTGGCATGACGCCCGCAAGGGACTGTGCCAGCAGGTTGTTGGTAGGGGCGCTACGGCCCACCTGAACCACCGAATTGACCGCATACACCCAGAACTGGTTGGTGTTCACATCGTTGAATACGATCTGGAATGCGCCGTTGACGGCGATTCCCATATAGAAGGTGGAGAAATTCCCCGGCAGATTCCGGGTCAATGGGGAGCCATATTGACCCAAAAAGTAGGCTTTGCCGGGCAGCCCGAAGCGACCCGGCACCAGCGCTGTATTGTTGCCGCTACCACCCCCCGCCCAGCCGTCATAGTTGACATCGGAGGCCTGACCGTATTTGTCGAAACCATCCCAGAGAATGAGTGCCATGATTGTGTGTGAACTGCAAAAAAAGTTATAGTGGCCAGATACGGGCTCTGTGCCCGTATTGGAGGGCGAGGGTTAACCTGAATTCGAGGGGGCTGTGCAAAACGCCCCCCCCTTACTTTTGCATTGAAAGGAGAAAAATGAAACCTGCCCTCCTCATAATCGATATGCAGAATGATTTCGTTTTGCCGGGTGCTCCAGCCGTGATTCATGGTGCGCTTGCTACCGTCCCTCGAATCAAAGAGGTGCTGGAGTGGTTCCGGGAAAAGTGTTATCCGGTTTTTCATGTTGTGCGCGAGTATCGGGCCGACGGAAGTGATATCGAGATTTCACGAAGGGAAGCGTTTCTCGCTGGACCGCCTTATGCTGTTCCAGGAACAAAAGGGGTGGAAATTATTGATGCGCTCTCTCCAATAACCGGGGAATATCGCGTGGTGAAGCCTCGTTTCTCGGCGTTTTTTGGCACGGAGTTGGAATTGATCTTAAGAAGATTAGGTGTCGATAGTGCTGTGGTCTGCGGCACACAATACCCAAACTGCATTAGGGCGACTGCGTTCGATGCGCTCTCGTATGGCTACCCTACTACTGTAATCACAGACGCGACCTCGGCATCGGTCCTGGCCGTGGCTAAATCCAATATTCGTGATATGGAGAGTGTCGGTATCCGGTGCATTTCTTTCGATGAATTCGAGAAATCGCCTTATTTTGCATTCGAGGGGGACTGCGCAAAATCGCGCGGTCCCTCGCTTTTATGTTGACGCTGGTGATTTTACAGAGGATCCCTGAAAGGGGACCCCCTGCAAGGCAGTTCACGCAGTTTTGATGGTGTTCACGCCATTGACCACGGTAGTGGCCAGAGTGGCGATGGTTTTTTCCGAGATGGCCCGGCCCAGAGTGGTGAAGGCTGCACGGGCCGCATCGATGCCCGCCGTAATCGCGGCTCCCGATCCGCTGCCCGCCGCCGTGGTCTTCAAGACCGCAATCCCGACTTGCTTCACGGCATTTTCGAGATCCGTCACCGCCACCGTATTCAGTTCGGCTGCCGCCGCTTTGAATTCGGCCACGATCTGGGCCCCGATGGGGTTTTGCGACAGCCAACTCTCGAACACCGCAAAATCGGTTTTCAAGGAATCCAGGGCGGATTTGGCATCACTTTCCAAAGTATCGATCAGACTCATTTTGTTTCTCCTGAAATATTTCATGTCGCGCTGAGGAGTAAAGGGCAGCGCGTTCCCTTGTGCGACTTACTTCAGCCCCATGTCCTTGTTGGCGATCAGATGCACCATGATGTTGGTGAAGGCGACCACTCCACCGGCCAACATGGCCGCCTGCTCGTTCGTGACCGTGAGGCCGATGCCGAAGGTCTGGAAGACTTCGCCCAGTTTCAGCAATACCGGGGCGAGCAACGATACCGTGACGGCGCCGGTTTTCCAGAGAGTGGGGTTGGCGACCGATTGGCCGACCTTGAATACGCTCCACAGCGCGAACAGTTTTTGCATGGAATTCTCCTGGGTGGGGGTGGAAACGATCGGGGGAATGACGTCGAGGCTCTCCAGCCCATGGGTGTGGATTACCCGGGCAATCTTGGTACCGTAGTTGGGATCCGTGGCATAGCCCGCGCTCGCGATGGCGTAACCAAACGTGACGCCACTGCTCGTCTTGAAGGCCCCCGCATAACGCGCTCCCTTGAGAAACCGGACGTGATCCAGGATCGACTCCTGCCAGTTGGCGTATTGGCGAAACCAGGCTTCCACGGGAGTGGCTACTCCTGCCACATATTCGGTGGTGGCAATCCGGTAGCGTTCCCCCGTCCAACTGGCATCGGCCTTGATGCCGAACAGGTTGTTGGCCGAGCGGGTCAGGAGGGATTCCCCCCAGGCGGATTCCAGCGCTGCCTGCGCAATCGTAAAACTCGCGGGAATCCCATCTTCCTTCTGGCAGGCCAGAGCGGCTCCCTTGATCGTGCTGATAAAATCTTCCGGACTCATTTCCAGTGCTCCTTGAGGGTGGTGAAGAGTTGATAGGCGGCTGTGCCGATGCCGCCCAATACGGTGATCACGAGCCAGCCCAGCACACTGGTCTTGATGCGCTCGTTGCGCTGCTGGCGCAGGGCATGGTTTTTCAATTCCCTCTTGAGATATTCGTGATGGTCGCGGTGCACCTCGAGAGGGACGCTGAAACTCGAGAGTTCTGCCCGAACCGCCTCCGTAATGGCGGCCACCAGGAGTTCCCGCATCTCTTCAGAGAGGGGGCTTTGCCGGCGCTCCTGCATGGTTGCTACCCCCCGAAGTTTCTGAGGTGGGATTTGAGCGCCCCGGCGATGGCCGCGCCATTGTTCCTGAACAGACGCTCCACGCTCTGGGCGTCGGTGGCGTGAATGTGCACATGGGTGGTGGAACTGCTCCCGCCCTTTTCCACCTGAGTGTGATCACCGGATTTGATGGCCTGATTTTCAGGTTGGATGATGGTTTGGTGGCTTGATCATGGCGAGGGTGGCGAGGGATGACCAGATTCGAGCCCTGTTCCAACTTTCAACGAGTTGGATTGCGAATGGGGTTGGATCGTCGGAATGAAACGTGCCACCCCCGGTGTTGCGGCAGAGGCCTGAAGTGCAGACTGACCCCGTCCGATGACGGGATTTTCGTCATCCGCTGATAGAGGGCATGGGGGGATGTTACTGCGTAACAAGGTATCCGGGTGCCAATGGCCAACAGTTTTGACCTGGTTTCTGGCCGCTCATTTTGACCCCGCCCCAGATCAACCTGTCCTGATCATTTCACTTTTCCGGTCTTGCCCTGATTGGCTGCGAAGTAATCATCGAACTGCTCATCGAACTGGTCAGGGGGAAATGCATCGATGATCTGTTGATCCTCGGTCAAGATCAATCGTTCGATGATCTGCCGTTGGCTGGCTCCCTTATGCCGGGCCAGACGAGCCAGTGCCAAGGCACAACCGGTGGATACCCAAGTATTGATACGACGCTCACCGTTGCCCTCTGCTCCCGCGTGGGGACGCCTCGACCGGTATTGTGTGTGCCTGCCTTTGTGCGGAATCTTTGGCCATTTCCTGCTCCGTTACTGCGTAACACGTTTCTCTCGAGCGAATGGATGACCTGTCCTGATGACGGTCATCCATTGCTTGTCACCTCTTCCTGCGCGGTGTGGGAAGATTGGGGGTGGCAAACACCTCGAGATAGAGCTTCTCGTCCAGTTGAGGCAGGTTTCTGCGGGCTCCCGCAGAGAGCAGTTCTGCGGCCATGCTGGTCAGGATCCGGTAATTCCCGGCGGCATGGTCGCAGAGCGTATTACACAGACCCGGGGTCATCAGGCTGGGATTTCCCGCCTCCGTGAGCAGGTGTCCAAGGAACGACCCCAGTTCTTCCCGACTGGCATATTCCGTGACGTAACGACAGCGGATACGGCTGCCCAGGGGGATGAGGTCTTCACCCCGCAACCGCTCCAGGAGCCGGGCATCACCCGCCAGGATAATGCCCAGCAGGGGCAATGAATCAAACCTGGCACTGGCCATCAGACGCAGTTCGCTGAGGACCTGGGGACCCATCTCCTGGGCTTCATCGATGATCAGTATCGGACGCTGACGGCAACTGTCCAGATGGGTGAGCCAACGTTCCCGCAAGGCCTTGAATCCCCCCCAGCGATTGCTCGGAGCCAGGGTAACTCCGAAGATGTCTCCCATTTCGCGATAGAAATCACCCAACTGGCTTTGGGGATGGCTGATGGTTCCCACGATGAGGTCGGGCAGATTCTCCAACCGGCCAGCCAGATGGCGCAGCAGAACGCTCTTTCCGGTTCCGGGGTCACCGTGCACCATGGCAAAGCCCCCTTCCTGGACCAGCCCATTCTCGATCCGCCAGCAGAAGTCGGCCATGCGTGGGGGAAGATACAGCGCCCGCGTGGGAATCTCCTGCGAGAAGGGGTTCCATTTGAGCCCATACAGGGACAGGATTTGATGGTTCATGAGGGGTCCTCATCCGTGGGAAGGTAGGCCGGGGGCTGACCGGAAGCGGCGTACTCGGCCATCAACTCCCGCAGCAGGGGAGCCATGCCCGTGGCCGGGGCTGATACCAGAGAGGGTCCGGGGGATTCGAACCGACGCCGGTTTCCCGACCCGTTGGCCGTTTTGTTCAGGGGGTGAATGGCGCAGAGGATCTGGTCACTGCGTGGATCCATCATGTCCACCCGACTGAGGTCCCAGCGGGCATAGCGCAGATGAACCGTCTCGAGGTTGCGGTAGCGCGAAGGAATTTCAAAACGCTGTCCTTCCAGCATGAGGGTTCCATCACAACGGCGTTGCTTTCTGGCCACCTTCA
>JAKABO010000039.1 GCA_021796835.1 Pseudomonadota bacterium
CGTCCCTTGCATGAGTCCCTTGAACCCTGTATGATGCACGGATTCTTTTGGGGGGTATAGCTCAGCTGGGAGAGCGCTTGCATGGCATGCAAGAGGTCAGCGGTTCGATCCCGCTTACCTCCACCATCACATCAATAAACACGGGCCTTCCAAGGCGTTTTTTTAAGCCGCCCATCATTTCACCCATCATAAATCAAAGTGCTTGGGTGCTTCGGAATGATGCGGTTTCAGGGATGGTTTCCGTGACTGTCACGGCTCCGTTCATGGGGTTGATTTATTTCCCACCAAGGGAGTGGCAAACATCCCCCATTCGCTTGCGTCATGGGCCTGCGCTTCGTTATAGGGTCAATCGTGGTCAAGCAGCCACCCTTTCCATCGGCTTGATATTCGGCTGTGGTACTCGCTCGGCTTGCCACAAGTCCCATTGCGTTTGTACCCCCAGCCAAACATCAGGGGTTGTCCCAAGCCAGGCGGAAAGTCGTAGCGCCATTCCTGCTGTCACCCCGGCCTTGCCGTTCAGCACTTTGGAAAGCGTCACTCTGGAAATCTGTAATTCCTTTGCCGCTTGAGTAACTGTCATCCCTTCCGGCAACCATTCCCGCAATACTTCGCCAGGGTGCGCTGGGTTGTACATTCTGCTCATAATGAAGTCTCCTAGTGATAGTCCAGATAATCGACCAATTCGGCACCGTCCCCCTCAATGGTGAAGGTCAAGCGCCAGTTCCCGTTCACCATGACAGACCAATGCCCGGCAAGTTCTCCCGTTAGGGGGTGCAGCTTCCAGCCCGGCGCATTCATATCCTCCGGGCGTTTTGCGTTGTCCAGTTGGGTCAGCATTACCCGCAACTTTCCGGCTTGGTGCGGCTGTATTCCCGCCTTGCTTCCCGTCTTATAAAAGGCTTCAAGCCCCTTGTGGCGAAAGGTCTTTATCATGGTTGAATTGTAGTCTATTAATTATCACTTATCAACACAAGGGAATAGCCCGGTTCAAGTTTGCTTGCATAACAGGCGGACGGCAAATCATCTTTATACTTTGCAGCAACACTCTTCTGGTGTGGTGCATGGTGGGTGACTACCACCGTTGGACCATCAAATGATTCGACATCGAGTTTATAGGCGAGCCAGGAAACGAGTACCTTGAATGATCACTTCATCGTTTTCCAGTAAATGGATGCCGGAGCGTCGGGCTTCTGCCAGGGCCTATTGCAGTATGGAATTCGATAAGGCCGGGTTATATTGCCCATTCATCCGGAAAGGTCTACCATGGCCCCGTGGGACACGGTCCGGACGAGGCGAATAAATCATGCATGGAGAACCACGATGCGGAAAGTTTTTTTGTTTGTGCTGGCCAACCTCTTGATGGCTGAAACCGTCATGGCGGACAGTTTTACCTTGACAAGCCCTCAAGTGAAGGAAGGCGGGCGCATTGCCAACGAACAGGTATTCAATGGATTTGGATGCCAAGGCAGTAATGTCTCGCCCGAACTTCAATGGAAGGGTGCCCCCGCAGGGACCAAGAGTTTTGCCGTGACTGTCTATGACCCGGACGCCCCGACGGGTAGCGGCTGGTGGCACTGGGTCATCTTCAACATCCCCGCCAGCGTAACGACGCTGGCCAAGGACGCGGGAAACCCGCAGACAAATCTTGCCCCACCGGGCAGTATCCAAAGTCGAACCGATTTCGCCAAATCCGGATATGGCGGCCCATGCCCGCCGACAGGCGACAAGCCGCACCGCTATCAATTCACCGTATACGCTCTGAAAACGGACAAACTGCCACTGGATGAAAATGCACCAGCCGCAATGGTGGGTTTCTACCTTCACCAGGACTCGATCGGAAAGGCAGTACTCAATGTGCGGTACGGCCGGTAGTCATCGACCTTCCTTCTCACCGAGCGACAGGACTGCCCTCCTCGTTTCCACCCAAGGGGCGGCGGGAGCAGTTCATGGACGATGCTCACGCCGGACCAATCTCTTCTGCGAAAAGGCAAAAGTGGCAATGATGAAGTAGCAAAGCACTGGAACCCCGAAAGCGTGGGCCAACCCCCATTCATCGGCCAGGGCTCCCGTCAGCAAAGGAACCAGTGCCCCGCCCACGATGGCCATACACAACAACCCGGACCCCTGGGGCGTATCGCCGCCCAGATTTTCCAGGGTCAACGAAAAAATGACGGGGAACATGATCGAATTACACAGCCCTACGGCAATCAGGGCCCCCGCTGCAAGGTGTCCCTGACTTGAGGAGGAGACCAGCACCAGAGTCGCCGCACCCAGGGCGCAACTGCCCAGGACCCGGTGTGCCGGCAAACGGGAGAGCACCCAGGAACCCATGAAACGCCCTGCCATGGCCCCCCCCCAGTAAAAGCTGACCAGACTCCCCGCCACGGGAGCGCTGATACCCAGCACCTGAGGTTGTATCAAATAACTGGTCATCAAACTTCCCAGAGTCACTTCGGCGCCCACATAAACAAACAGGGCGCCCCAACCGAAGGAAAATCGAAACTTTTTAAAGAGTTGCCAATCCACCCCACGCGGGGATTCCTGCAGAACCGGGAGGTCCGGCGAATGCTGCCCCTTCCAGAACAACAGGGACAACGCGCCAAAAATGACGGCAATCGCCAGGAAAGGCCAGCGCATCGGGTTCATGTCCTCGAAAGTTGCATGCCGCAGAATCACTGCCGCGCCGATCAGGGGCCCCAAGGTCGTGCCAAGGGAATTGAAGGCTTGAGCCAACGTCAGGCGACTGTGGGCGAGATCGGAGTCCCCCAACTCCATGACCAGGGGATTGACGCTGACCTGAAGCAGGGTAATCCCCGCCGACAAGACGAAAAGCGCACCCAAAAACCATGGAAATTCACGAAACGCCGTTGCCGGGATGAAAAGCAGACATCCCAGGACCGCAGTCGCCAATCCCAGAGCAATGCTGCGCGCATAACCCAACTGCGCCAGGATCTGACCCGCAGGAATCGAAAACACCAGATAACCGATGAAGAAACTGAACTGGGTCAGCAATACCTCTGCGTACCCCAGGGAAAACAGAACCTTGAGTTTGGGCACCAGAGAATCGATCAGTACAGTACTCATCCCCCAACAAAAGAAAACGGCAACTGCCGCCTTCATCCAATGCGACGGATCCTTGCGATGCGCGGCAGATTTCACGCGGAACGGGGTACCACCAAGACCCGATTCTGCCGGGCAATCTCGCCCAGATAAGTCGCACTGGGCTTGATGTGCCGTTGAAAGGTTCTGTGGTCCACGGCCACCAATCCAAAATGTGGGCGGTAGCCATCCAGCCATTCAAAGTTGTCCAGCAGGGACCAGTGAATGTAGCCCCGCACATCGATCCCTGCGGCCAGACAACGGGCCACCCCCGAAACCGCCTGACGGATATAGTCGACCCGCCGCGTATCATCCATGGTGGCCACGCCATTTTCCGTCACGTACAGCGGGATTTTTACATGCCCATGGGTATACCGGATGACGCCCTCCAGGGCTTCAGGATAGAATTCATACCCCATATCGGTGAGCGGATAACCGGTCTGCGGCGGCAACCGACCGCGAGCGCCGATCCGTGCCCGGGAATAGACCTGTACCCCCAGAAAATCACCATGCCTTTGCACCATTTCAAACCAGGGCAGGTAAGAAAGACGGCGCTTGCGCTCCAGCATCGCCGTTGCTCCCGGCCCCACGGGCTGGTCATCTTCCATGGCAATGGAGACCCCGACCGGCAATTCGGGACGTACCGCCTTGATGGCTTCGTACCCTGCCTGATGAGCCTGGAGCAACCCCTGATGAACCTGCTCCAGGTCCCCGAAGATCCACGAAGAAAAGCGGCCCGTGCCCACCCGGGTTCCGGCTTTTCGAATAATTTCCTGGTCTTTGATCGTACCCAGTTTGGTCAGTTCATACCCCGGAATACAAAACAGCAATTGCGTCAGATTGGGCTCATTCAACGTGGTTGCATAATTCATCCACTCGCCCAGATGCCGCGTCACCCAATCACAGTACCGCGCAAAGAGCCAACTCGATTCCGGGTTTTCCCATCCCCCCAACCCGGCAAACCAGCGCGGGGTGGTGAAATGGTTGAACGTCACCATGGAACGCACCCCGTAACGCTGACATGATTCCAGAACACGGCGATAGTGATCGATCTGCCCCCGTGAAAATTGTCCGGCTTCAGGCTCGACCCGTGACCATTCAATGGAAAAACGGAAAGTGTTGAGCCCCAGATCGGACAACATGGAAATATCCTGATCAAAACGGTTGTAATGATCGCAGGCATCCCCCGATGGCTCGTCAAACAGGGTTGGCTGCATATTTTCCAGCAACCACGAGTCGCTGTTGATATTGCTGCCTTCCACCTGATGTCCCGCCGTCGCCGCGCCCCACAGAAACCCGAGAGGAAACGCTTCCCCCAACTCGGCCAAACTGACCTTCGGCCACAGGGAACCGGCCAGGGCCGCACCGCCCATTCCCAGCATCTGACGCCGTTTCCTTTGCCATTCACTCAATTCAGTGTATTCCACTTATCTCCCTCGACAACGGTAAGGTTTTTCCGGTAACAGAAAGTTCAGATGATACCGAAGAACCACCGGTTTGAACTCATCGAACAGAAACACGTTTTTTTTACAGGGAGGCCGAAAATTATTTCCGGACCACTGCCTCATCAAAGGCGGAGATCCGTTTGAGCCTCAAACTGTTCCCCAGAACAAATACGGAAGACAACCCCATCGCGACCCCAGCCAACATCGGATTCAGATGTACGCCAAAGGGCACGGCCACACCCGCCGCAATGGGGATGAGCAGAATGTTATAAAAAAAAGCCCAAAACAGGTTGCCCCGAATATTATCGAGCGTCTGTCGTGCTGCATCGAAGGCGGTCACCACTGCGCGCAAATTTCCCCGGGTCAGGGTCACTGCTGCCGCTTCCATGGCAATATCGGTGCCTGAGGCCAGTGCAATACCCACCGAGGCATGGGCCAGCGCTGGCGCGTCATTGATCCCGTCGCCCACAAACGCCACCCGATGCCCCTGGTTTTGCAAGTCGATAACGACACGGGCCTTATCCTGAGGCAACATTTCCGCATGGAATTCCGGAAGTTGAAGTTGTCCTGCGATGGCTGCTGCCGTCCGATGGGCATCGCCCGTCACCATGACCACCTTCAAGCCCCGCGCTTTCAATGCCTGGACGACCTCTTGAGCCCCCGCCTTGATCGGGTCCGAAAGGGCGAGAAAACCCAACAATCGCAAATCGATCGCCACAAATACCACGGTACAGCCCTCATTTTCCAGCCGCGTGGCTTCGTTCACGGCATTCTCGTCCACAGGGATGCCCTCCTGCTCAAGAAACCGCCGAGCACCCACACATACCCTGGAACCGTCCACCTGCCCCTCGACCCCAAAACCCGGTACCGCACGAAACCCTTCGACAACCGGTTGATTCATCCCACGTTGCCGGGCAACATCCACGATGGATCGGCTCAGGGGATGTTCGCTGGCAGACTCCAATGCGGCGGCCAGTCGCAAGGCTTCATCAGGCTGCGCGCCATGCACTCCGACCAGGACCGGTCGCCCTTCCGTCAGAGTCCCGGTTTTATCAAAGAGAATCCTGTCGATGTGCGATAGAGCCTCCAGGGCCTCGCCCTTGCGAAACAAGACCCCCAGTTCGGCAGCACGCCCGGTGCCCACCATGATGGCAGCCGGGGTGGCCAGGCCCATGGCACAGGGACAGGCCACCACCAATACTGCCACCGCGGAAACCAACGCCAAATTGAGATCGTCCCTCACCACCATCCAGACTACAAAGGAAAGCAGCGCCGTCAGGAGAACCAACGGCGTAAATATGCGTACCACCCGGTCCGCCAACCCCTGGATGGGCAACTTCCCGGTTTGCGCACTTTCCACCAACTTCACGATCTGCGCCAACACGGTATCTCTTCCCACGGAAGTCGCCTCGACGATCAGTCGCCCATCCAGATCCACCGTCCCCCCGATGACCTGATCTCCCTCTCCCTTGATCTTTGGCAAAGGCTCCCCGGTCAGCATCGATTCGTCTACATAGGCACGGCCTTCCTTTACCCGCCCGTCCACCGCGATTCTCTCTCCCGGACGGATGACGAGACGGTCTCCCACCTTCAACTGGACGGTGGGGACAGCGCGTTCCTGACCCTGATCGTCCACCAGACAAGCGGTCTTGGATTGCAGGCCGATGAGTTTGCGCAGAGCCAGAGAGGTCTGTCCCTTGGCCAGGGATTCCAGATATTTTCCCCACAACACGGCAGCCACCACCACGGCAGACGAGTCGAAATAAAGATGGCGGGAAGCCACGGGAAACCAGGCGGGAAACCCCAGCACCCACAGGCTGTAGACCCAGGCCACGCCGGTTCCTGTGGCGACCAGCGAGTTCATGTCCGGAGAGAGGTGACGGTAGGCCTTCCATCCCGGACCGAAGAATCGTCGTCCCGGCCCAAACAGGACGAGGGTCGTCAATACCGCCTGCACCCATGCCCAGAATTCGTAAAAAGGGCTAACCCCCTCGAGCCAGCGTGCCAGCACCGGAACGAAGGCCGGTCCCATGGAAAGGATCAGGACAAACAAACCCAGCACGGAGGCCACCATCACCTCGCGCCTCTGAACCCGCAACGCAGCATCCCGTTCGATGCTATCGTCCACCTCTTCCTGTTCTTCCAGCGCACAGGCCTCGTAACCGGCCCTGGCCACGGCCGCCGTCAAATCTTCCAGTCGAACGCCGTTCGGCGCGTGGTGAACCTGTGCCCGTTCCGTAGCCAGATTCACATCCACCGCCACGACTCCCGAAAGTCCACCCAGAACCTTTTCCACGCGACTGACGCAGGAAGCACAACTCATGCCCTTGATTTTCAGCGTGGTGGTTTGCAATTTTTCCATGGTGACTCCGCCAACGGTTCAAAATCACCGAGACCAGGCGCGGTTTTAAAACAAAAGATAAAAGGGTTCAATTGGTTACGTCGTGTTCTGGCGGGCAGACCTTTCCAGAAGAATTGGGAATGGAACCACTCCAGGAGTGCTCCCGGCATTCCGACCTGTCCGATCAGGGGCCCGAAAGAAATTACTTGCCCGTGCGGTAGAGATAATGGGAAAAGTGCGAGTAATTGGTACTGACCGCCCGAAATAACCGATCCAGGCTCACAATGGCATGTTCCACAATGTTGATGGCAATGAAGGGATGCTCTGATTTCAGACGCTTGTACATGGTTCTGGATAATTTAAGCACCTGGGTGTCAGGCTCTTTGGCCACCAACCGAACCGAACGAGGCATTTTGTCAAAAAAAGACATCTCCCCCAACATTTCGCCCGGTCCTGCAGAGGCGATTTCATTTTCCTGGTTCTGTTCCACGAAAGCCAGGGCGATCTGTCCCTGAACCACAAAATACAAGGCATCTCCCACCGAACCGATCTCGGACAGGATGTCGCCTTTATCAAATTCCAGGTAGGTCAGATACTCCAGCAGGGTGCGAACCTCACTCACCGTCAGGGAAGAGCAGAGATATTGATGGTCCATGAACTGGGACAACCTGACTTGAGTTGCCGGATCAAGATCCTCACCATGGGGCAAAACAGATTTGCTGGTCATAAACCTCATCCTCAGAGTAGGGAACCAGATCCAGGGGCGCGACACGGGTCTGCCCTGCCATCGTACAGGGGAAATTGTACCAAGGTTTTACGATGAATATCCAGCGCCGGGCGCACGCATACACGCAGTCATCTGGCCGTTCCCATCGCCCCGATCTTTCAGCAAATCTTGCACGGAATCATGGAATCTTCCTCAAACTCGTAGACCGCACACATGCGATGATAACCGTCGGCAATCACAACCTTGCCGTTGACCGTATCCCGTACAAGCAACAATGGAGAAAGGGATTGTCCGGCCAGAATCTTTTTGCGGTCTCTTTCCACACGGGAATTGCTGATCCCCAGCAAGGACAAGCCGGAGGCCCTGAAAATGTCCTTTGCCTTGAATTCGGTCATGGGAGCCTGTTTCAATCGGTCGATAAATGTTGCCACGGTTTGCACATCGTAGATCAGACTCAGATAGGACTCGGCCGCCGGGTAGTCGTGCTTCTCCGGCTCATCCAGCCATTTGACTTCAGTTTTGCTCATATAGACTCCTTAATCGATGATCGATGGTCAACAGATTTGACCCACTTTTGGCCATTAATTTTGACCCACCCCACTCACAGAACATAATGCAGGATGGCAACGTAATGAGCGGCGCTGCCAGCCATCACAAACAGGTGCCAGATCCCATGCGCATGGCTGAGGCGTGTGTCGAGCACATAGAAGATGATGCCGATCGTATAGAACAGTCCGCCGGCAACGACCCAGGCGAAACCGGCCGGTCCCAGTGCCCGCTCCAGCGGAACCAGAGCGATCAGGATCAGCCAGCCCATCAAAACGTAGATCCACAGGGACAGCGTTCGTGCCTCGCTCGGCCTCAGTTCCTGCAAGCCGCCGAATACTGCGAGCCCCCACACCACACCGAACAGCGACCAACCCCAGGGTCCGCGCAGCGTCACCAGACAGAACGGTGTGTAAGTTCCGGCAATGAGCCAATAGATGCTGTGGTGATCCAACTTGCGCAGGAAGTTCTTGGCACGCCCTTGCACGCTGTGATAAAGCACGGAGAAACTGTAAAGCAACACCAGCGCCACGCCGTAGATCGAGACGCTCACCATCTTCCACGGGTCGCCTTCCGACGCCGCCAGTGCAATGAGCACGACAACACCAACGGTTGCCAGAATGGCCCCGACGAGATGCGTCAAAGCATTGAACTTCTCCCCGGAGTACATGGGGTTATTTCTGGTCTGTCTGGTCCAGGGGGGTAACCGGCCAATTTTGAACTTGCTGCCAGGCCGCTTGTACCGAAGGGGGTAACTTGTCCATGTGCTTCAGGAAAAGCGCGAGCGTCCAGATTTGCTGATCCTTGAGAGTATCCCTGAACGAAGGCATGCCTGTCAGACGAATCCCATGCTTGATCTTCCAGAACGAATACCCCTCCGGATCGTCCTCAACGCCATCGCTCGCCAACTGCGGCGGCTTCTGGTAAAGACCCTTCGCGATCGGAGAGGCCGAATCACCGCCCTTGGCGGATCCATGGCAGACCGCACAATTCCGCGCGAAAAGGTGAACACCCTCCAGAAGATTCTGGTCCGTCAGTGCGACCGGATTCTGTTCCTTTGGGGCTTTGCGACGAAGTGTCGCATGCAAGGAGGTCTTGGCCATCCAGGTTTCCAGCCGACCCGGTTTTGCATCGGCATTGGCCGGAATCAGACCGCTATGGACCAGAAAGTAACCGCCAATCAAGACAATCCCCAGGGTTAGTGCCACACCGAGCAAAACACCTTTCAACATGATATCTCCCCCCATTCAATGGTTGGAACCGGAAACTGCCGCCCACATGGCCCAGCGTGCGTCATCAACCAGAATCAGCAAAATTTTCGAAAAGACGCGATATCGAACAATTGGACCGAAGACGCCGGGTCCGCTAAAATGCCTGACCCATTCACAATTCAAACGCCATTATGCCAACTATACCCGCTTGCCCCCAATGCGCCATGGAGAACACATACCAGGACGGAGAAAACTATGTGTGCGCCGACTGCGGCCATGACTGGCCGATAAAGGATACCGCAAAAACCGATGAGGACACAGCGGAAGTGGTCAAGGATGCGAATGGCAACGTATTGAAAGAGGGTGACTCCGTGGTACTCATCAAGGACCTGAAGGTCAAGGGCTCCTCCCTCACGCTCAAGATGGGCACCAAGGTAAAAAGCATCCGTTTGGTCGGTGGCGACCACGAGGTGGACTGCAAGATGGACGCTGGCAATTTCATGCTCAAGGCCTGCTATCTGAGGAAGGTTTGAGAGGCGCTCATCCCGTTACGTTCACTGAGCAGATCAAAGCCGACATCTCTAAAGTTCAATTGCGTCCGCAGGTGCCATTTATTATTACGCACAAAAAACAGAGGGTCCAGCTAAGTGAAATATGCCGAGGTTTTATTAAGTCAGGGAAATATTAACCAAGGTCATTTTTATTTGCCAAGGGGAACAGATTTATTTCCCGCCGATGCTTTAGGTGGAAAAAATAAAAGCGAAATGGCAATACTTTTAAAAGTTGTATTTACTGGTACAGGTGAAGTAGTTCATACGGATATTGACAGAGAAAAATCACTTTTCAGATTGGCCAGGGGACAATCACGGCGGTTTATTGAAAAACACAGGCTAACTGCCGGGGACAAAATTTACATAACAAAAACAGGAGATCGTCAATTTTCTGTTTCAAACAAAATAATTACCGAGCCAACATTAAATTCTGTTTTAGATGAATTTAATTCAGAAGTTATAAGGGCCTTAAATGAGTCACCTGAAAACAGAAAACTACAACTAGATAAGGCACCAAAGAAACCTGACAAGAAAACAGTTGAAATAACAAGTTACATTCGTAGTCCTTATGTCGTTGCTGAAGTCCTAGACCGAGCTAATGGCACTTGCGAAAGATGCAAATCAAGCGCGCCATTCAAAAGAAAAAGTGACGGATCGCCATACCTTGAAGTACATCACAGGGTTCCTCTTTCAGAAAATGGGGACGACACAGTGGAAAATGCATTAGCTTTATGCCCCAATTGCCACAGGGAGTTGCATTTTGGTTTCAATGCATAACAATGCGCTCGTTCGGATGCAAACTACGCTGCGCTTTGTTTGCACCGCACAGCTTGAACGTTAGAGCGCAACCCCTATGGAATACTTGTCGCTGTTTCGAACGCCGACCCCGACGAAAATCACGGGGCGTTCTTCAAGCGTCACGAACGCATGTTGGCGCCAACACGCGCCCGACCAAATGGCCGGGCGATACTTGGGTCAGCACCGCAAACCGATCGGGTCCACAGATCCATATCGGCCTCCAAGACGCTTGACCAAATCCGCTCCGGAAAGATCGCGTGGCAATCTCATGCTGCCAATACTTCTTCACGGGTAATGTGCAAGCGTATCAGGCTGGGCAACTGTCCATAGTCAAAGTGACAATGTACTGCGTCTCGGACATGCACACGCAGACCGTGCAGATCGTCTGCCTCGGTCACAATATCTGCGCCAACAGCGCGCGCAACATACCCTCCTTCCGGCGCTTCTTCAACAATGAAATGGATTTCGCTCATGGGTACTGCCCTCCAATAACAAAGATAACTTCCAGTATCGCCCATCTCCCAGATAAAAAATTGGACCTAATCCCTGCGTGCGCGGGAGAACATGATCGGAATCGGCTTAAGGGGTGGCAGGTCACTCATGACGCACCGGGTAAGGCGCGCTGCCTCATGTTGTCCTCGGAAATCACGGTGAACTGCCCATCCAGTATCTTCTCACCCAACGCCATCAAACCTGCCAGAATTTGTTCCAGTGTTTCGGTGTTGGGCGGATAGAGACGCAGATAGACGACTGCACGTGGCGGTGCGAATGCACGGCCGAAAATCAAATCACCATGATCCCGGTCGAACGATAACAAGATGCGCTGCTGGTCACGCGCAAACCCAATCACCTGCTCGTCACAAATGCCAGGGTTGGACTGGCGATGGCCACCACATCCTCGCCATGCTGCCGTAAAAACGCACCCTTCGGTATGTTTTCGTCGGCCAGCCACTTCATCAGGCAACGTGCGGCAGGGGTGAGTATTTTTCTTCCTCGATCAGCGCCTGCGCGAATGCAAATACCGCGCGCAGATCCGCTTCGCCAATGTGTGGATAACTATCAAGTAGTTGCGCCTCTGACCACCCCGCCGCCATCAGCCCCAGCACAAATTCCACAGCCAGACGCGTTCCCTTGATGTGTGGGCGCCCACCGCAAATTGCGGGATCGGATTCAATGCGATTTTTCCAGTCCATACTTAACCCACTACTATAAAATAGAACAACACCCGAAAGACCTGAGCCGACCAGTACCTCAAACTGGTAAAGGAAATTCCCTCCCGTTCGCAGTATGCCTTCTGGCTCAACCCACTACCTGATTATGTCTCTATCTCAGTCCGCACTGGATAACTGTACGGATATACGGGGTATCCCCTTAGCACCACACGACGAATTCGTGTTCAGGTTCAACCGCAGAAAAATCCAGATCGCGTGTTCTGCT